>NZ_JABDWM010000044.1:0-15250 GCF_019685295.1 Rhizobium sp. NLR22b | reverse complement strand
GAGCTTCGGCAGTAGCCGCATAATCGAAAGCGCCGTCACGCTCTTGCCACAACCGGACTCGCCGACTACGCCGAGCGTTTCGCCCTTCTTTACTTTAAAGCTAACGCCGCCGAGAGCGTGCGTGACGATCTCCTCTCCGAAAAAGTGGGTCTCGAGATCCCGGACATCAAGGAGGATGTCCCGACCAGAATTTTTCTGAATACCCATGTCATCTCCGCCTTTTCGCACGAGGGTCGAACAAGTCGCGGAGACCGTCCCCAAACAGATTTACCGCCAGAACCGTGATCGCAAGAAAGATTCCCGGTGCGAATATGGTGAAAGGAGCAATTGACAGGTACAGCCGAGAGCTGGAGATCATATTCCCCCAACTTGAGATTTCGGGGGGCACGCCAACGCCTAAGAAGCTCAGCCCGGCTTCGGTCATGATCGCGTCCGCACAAACAACCGCAGTTTGGACCATGAGTGGCGGTAGAGTGCTCGGAAGAATATGGCGCCACAGAATCTTCGGCAGTCGTGCTCCGCCGCAAACAGCGGCCTCGACATATGCGCGTTCACGCACACTTAGGACCACTGACCTTACCATTCTCGTCACGCTCGGAATTTGTGGGATGGCGATCGCTATAATCAGAATGCCAATTCCCGTCCCCGTGAGCGAGATGAGCGCGATTGCAAGCAAGAACGTCGGGATCGACATCAAAGCGTCCATCACGCGCATGATGACATTGTCGAAGCTTCGAATGTAGCCGGCGAGTACACCGATCAGAAGCCCGGCGGAGGCGGCCAGTAGCGCCGATACCAATCCGACCGTGAGAGAGATCCGCGCGCCGCAAACGGTCCGAGCGAACACATCCCGACCCAGGTTATCTGTCCCCAACCAATATTCGGCGGAGGGGGGTTGCAGGCGGACAAACGGATCCATTTTCAACGGATCACCCGCATAAAGTGGAGCTGCGAGCGTCAGAGCGATCAGGATCACCAGGAGACCACCGCCGATCAGAACCAGCGGGTGTCTTCGAGCATGGCGGGCGAGGTATGAGACTCGAAAGCGACCCCGTTGCCCGGGGTTTGGTAACGAAATAGCAAAAGACATATCAGTACCGAATCCGGGGATCGATCAGCGTGTACGCAAGATCGACCGCCAAGTTGATCAGGACGTATATTCCTGAGATGACGATGAGTACGCTTTGAATGACCGGGTAATCTCGATTGTTGATCGCATCGACTACGAGACGGCCAATTCCGGGGATATTGAACACCGTTTCGGTGAGTACGACCCCGCCAATCATATAGGCGAAACTAAGACCGATCACAGTGACGATAGGTCCGCCCGCATTTTTCAAAGCATGACGAAAAAGCATCGAGTATGGCGATGCCCCCTTCGCAGCGGCCGTGCGCATGTAATCCTCCGACAACACCTCCAGCATGCTGGCCCGCGCGATCCGAGCGATGAAGGCGATATAGGGAAGACTTAGCGCAACAGTCGGGAGGATGAGATGAGCGAACCATGGCCCGAGGCCCTGGCCGATCGGCACGTAGCCTTGAACCGGGAGCAGTCGCGTCTGGATAGCAAACACATAAATGAGGAAATAACCGACCACGAAAACCGGAAGAGAGTAACCGAGTGCCGAAAATACGGTTAGCGCGCGATCGACGAAACCTCCCGCGCGCCAAGCAGCAAAAATGCCAAACGTCACTCCGCCGACTACTGAAACGAACAATGTCAAAAGTGACACTGATAACGTCGGTTCCATCCTCTGTTTCACGAGTTGAACGACCGGACGCCCGGCGAAGACCGACGTACCGAAATCGCCGCGCAGGGTGTTTTGTGCCCATTGTCCGAACTGTACTGGCAGCGGCTCGTTTAGCCCAAGTTGCTCTCGAACGCTGGCGACCATCTGCTCGCTAGCAGTCGGCCCGGCAATGATGGCTGCTGGGTCTCCGGGCGTTAGCCTGATGAGAAGGAAGATGAATATCCCGACCATGGCCATGACGACGATGGCCGAGATCAGCCTGCGAAGGATGTAGTAGACCAAAAGACTCACCCCTTTTGCATATTCCACATTGGAACATTGCCGGTCTTCAGACCGACTAGGCCGGTCAAGTCCTTCCTGTGTGCAACGGGTGATACAACCTGGCCCAAGCTAACCAAGCTCGCGTAATTCCACCAAATCTGCTGCATCTCGCGAGCGAGGGCTTGGCGTTCTTCAAGCGTTTCGACGTCGGGCCATTTGGCGCGCAGCGCCTCGTATTCGGCTGATTCAGGCCAGCCGAACCAACTTTCCTCTCCGTTCATCGCCATCCAGGCCGCAGTTGTCGGATCGCCGAACTGGAAATCTGTGGCGGAGGAAATGAAGATGCTCCAGCCACCTTCGTCGACAGAAACCTTCTTGGCCCTTCTGGTAACAAGGCCAGCCCAGTCAGTCGATGCCAGCTCCGCATTGATCCCAATTTTGCGCATTTCCGATGCGAGTAACAGCGAAGCGTTGTGCGCTTCACCCCAGTCGGTGGGATCGAGGATAACGACCTTTTCGCCAGCGTAGCCGGCCTCCGCAAAAAGCCGCTTGGCCGCCTCGAGGTCACCACCCTCCTTGTACCAATCTGTGTTCGCATCATTGATATAAGCTGTACCAGTGCCAAACAGAGATTTGACGGGACGACTGTATTGTGGCGATGGATTGATGACGCGAAGAAACGCCTCCTGGTTGATGAGATGCAGCATCGCCTGCCGCGCCTTAATGTTGTTAAACGGCTTTTGCAGGCAGTTCATGCGGAGGAAATAGTTGTAACCGGATTTGTACAGATCCTCGAGCACAAGGCTCGGATCACTCTCGATCACCGGGTAAAGATCGGCTGGAGGCGCGCCTAGGAAGTCGATCTCTCCGGCCTGCAAGGCCGAAACGGCCGTCTGCTGATCCGGAAAGTCGTTCCAGATGACACGACTGACTCTGGCGATCTTGCCACCTGCAAGTCCGTCGGGGGCCTCGCTGCGAGGAACATACTCTTCAAACTTGTCGAACGTAATGTTAGCCCCGGGTACAAAAAGCTCCTCGTTGAACTTGAATGGCCCCGATCCGATGTGTGTGGTAACTGCCTCACTCGGTGGACGATCTGCGTCCTTTTCGCGCATGATGAACAGCGGGTAGGTGCTCACTTGCGCCAATTGATCAATCAGCAAACCCAGTGGCTCTTTGAGCGTGATGATAAAGGTTTTGTCGTCCTTTTTGGAAACATCATGCGCCCGCTGCTTCACCAAACTCCCGCCCGGTGTTTGGAACCAACGCCGAATTGAGGCGACACAATCCGCCGCCGTAACCGGCGTGTGATCGTGCCAGCTCAGTCCGTCTCGAAGCTGGAAAGTGTAAGTCCTCTTGTCGTCCGAAGCGCTCCAATCCCCGATCATTTGCGGCTGTGGCACGAGCTTTGAATCGAGGCCGAAGAGCATATCGTAGACACCAAAGGCGTAATCGCCGATATCTACGTCTGTCGTCGTGTAAGGATCGAAGGCCTGCGGCACGCCGTGGGACCATTTCACTGGTTCTCCTCCGGTCGATGCCTGTGCGCGGAGCAGGTAAGGGAACGACGCTGCCGCTCCCATCGCCATGCTCGCTTTGATTACGTTTCTCCGAGAGATCTTCATTGTCTAAGTTCCCCTACTTGTTTTTGATTTCATCTGGTCCGTGATGGAGTTGCGTTAGCTGTAACGACGCGGACAAAGTGTCCCTCAGCGATATTGGTGGCGCGTCTCTCTCTCCGGCGAGCAAACTGGCTACGCCGAATGGAATTGACAAATAGAGTTTCGATATGTGCTCATCTCGAAACCAGATTGTTGAGACCTGTCAAAGGCTTGTTAAGCAAATGTTCGCTGCATGCTGGAACGCATTGATCCCGACTTCGTCGGGCGACAAAGCTCTAGCCGTAGGCCTTAGTCTCCTAAGACGCGATAAAGCCGCTGCGGAGACCAGGATGGCAGTATCGCATGGCCCGTTAGACAGGCCCTGCTACGTTGTCGTTTCACCTCGAGCTCCCTAAACGATCGAGGTGATCAAGGATCCAAGCCTGCCGGAACGCGGCTTCTTCCACTACCGCGGGTCCGTGTGAATATCCGGAGTGACCGCCGAGCATGCGGGTCCTAAGGACGAGCGCGGGGTCGCGATTAGGCGTGCATGAGCGGCGCTGTGCGACGTACCTTGCAGGCTGGTGAAAAAGTACCTGGCTGTCATCGAGCGCGGCGTCAATGTAAGTGGGCGGAAGTGGTCTATCAGCCTCCAAATTGTAGTATGGGTCATAGGCGCGCATGTACCTGTACTCGTCCGGAACGCGCGGATCTCCATATTCTGCTGTCTCCGCCAATGCGAAAGGCATGTTGAAGTCCAGCTCGGTGTCGATGATGTCGGCAACTGGCACCTCCGCGATCACGGCCCGAAATAAATCAGGTCGCAATGCGGCCGTAGCCAACACGGTACCTCCGCCGGCACTTTTTCCTTCAATGACAATTTCGTCGCGCCCAGCATACCCCTGTTCAACCAGAGTCTCGGCACATCTGATCAGATCCGTGTAAGTGACCGTCTTTCGATCACGAATGGCCACATCATACCAGCGACGCCCGAACTCTCCGCCACCCCGTACATGCGCGATGCCGAAAGCGATTCCTCGATCAAGGAGGCTCAAACGCGCATCCAGACATGAGGGCGCGGAGAAGAAAGAGGGCCATCTCGTCGTGCCGTAACAGCCGTAGACGTTCAGGAGAACGGGGCCGCCGGGCTGCCGGTCCCGCCGAGCGATCAGCGAGATCGGCACTTGAACCCCGTCTTCGGCATCGGCCATTACGATCGTTGCAACGTATTGAGAGGGGTCGTAGCCGGGGACATCGGCTTGATAAACAATTTTCGATCGGCCGTTTGCCATATCGTACTCTGTGTACGTGTCCGGCCTAATAAACGAAGTGACAGAGTAGACCAGCTGTGAGCTGTAGAAACGATGCCGCGCTACCGAGTAGGAGCCTCCTGCCGAAACTCCGACTTTCAACGTGCACGTGTTCTCCTCGTGAACGATGACGGATTTAACCTCTCCCTCTCGGCCATACACGACAAGCCGAGGTCTGAGGCTTTCGCGCTCAAATGAAACCAGATCCTGATCGAATACGTGTACCTCCTCCAGGGTCACTCCTGCTCGATGAGGAACGATCTCTTTCCAATGCGCCGGCGATGGGTCGGCTATCGGCGCGCTTACAATTCGCCAGTCCGGGCCGTTGTCGTCTACACGGAACAGGAATTTGTCGTTCCAGTGTTCAGCATAAACCTGATGTCCCAGATCACGTGTCACGATCCGGCGCCACTTCCCTCTCGGATCGTTCGACGCGAGACACCACACTTCCGCGGCACCTCGTTGGACGCGTAGCGTGTTGTCGCATCCGGGGACCACGTTGAGAAACAGCCAATCGCCGCTGTGCGATCGCCGAATAACTACTGCGAGCCGCTCGTTGGATTCTTCGAAGACTACCTCGGATTTGCTGGCTTCCACATCCAGACGAACGATCCGATCATGCTGACGCCTGTCACTGCGCTCCTGTGAGAAAAAGAGTGATCGGCTATCGGCGGCCCAGACTGCCTGGCCAATTCGCGCCGGGCCTCGCCAGACGTCCTGGCCGCTAGAGACATCCCGCACCCTAAGTTCGAAGCCCTCATTGCCGACGACATCAAAACTATACGCTAGATACCGCCCGTCATCGCTTGGTTCAAAAATGCCAAGTGTGAAGAAGACAGCCGCGCCCTGTAACGTGTTCGGGTCCAGTACAAGTTCCTTAGGGCCTCCTGCAATTGGTCGGCGCCACCATGCCAAATGAGGCAGGCCATCCTCCTGCACCCGAAAATACTCAAAGGGACCGACTGTCAAAACAGGATGACTGCCGCCACCGGCTTTACGCCCGTCAATTTCGGCAACCAGTTGCTGTTTGATCTCCGCTAAGTGGGCTGTCGCCTGTTGCGCGTAAAGGTTCTCTGCTTCAAGATACTGGAGCACATCGGGGTTTTCGCGATTACGAAGCCAGCCGAATTTGTCAGTCGTGACATCTTCATGAAGGACGCGGATTCGCTCCTCGGCGTGGGGAAGCGGCGGGTGCAAAATTTGCTCTCCCATCATTCGTCTCCCGACACGAGACGTAGATCGACGATGACACCGGCATTACGCGAATAGTTCGCAGTTTTCATTGATGTGCCTTCCGTTGAGCCTTGAGTAGCCTAGCTCGCGCTCAGCATCTCCTGATGTCGTAGAGCTGGAAACAGTGCAGCTTGGTTCGTTGCTGAAAATTGGAGAGCTCTTTCAGACTTGGCAAATATCAAATCGATATTCCAGCCATCGAGAAGCAAGATGGGCTGTGTTGCTGACGAAGGGATCCATGTGAGCTTGCAACTCAAGTGCAGCGTAGGCGCGGGCTCAAGATGAATTGCGGCGCTCAGTGTGCGCCGAGAGGTATCGCGATCGGACATCAATATGCCCGGTGACCTCCGAGGAAGGCGCAGCGGACGGCTGGTAGTCTAGAAGCACGATCGGCCCGCCACTGTCCTCTCTGCTGCGATAGGCCAGAGCTCGCACATCCAATCGACAGGGCACCGCGACCGAACACTTCTTGGGAGTTAACGTGCTGGACCACGATGGATAGTTCCGCTGCGTCCGCGGGGCTCCTTGCCTGAAACAACGCCTGTGTGAAAGGCTCTCGTGCGTCTTCGAATTTGCCACCCATGGCCTGGAACAGGATCATGTTTGAGGGCCACGGCCGGCAGCCGAAAGTCAGCACAATCCTTGTGAGTCACTCAAGGGCCACCATGCAACGTGGCAACAAGGCTTGTGTGGCGGCGGCGCTTAGCCAGGTCCGATCGACGTGCCGGTTGCTCCTCTTCGACTTTGTGAGATTTAAGACATTTCGGTGCGAAAAGCGACAGCGCATTTACGGCGGCGACGCGGGACACACGTGGCTTTGGAGCCTCATTTCGCGGAACGTCATCGTTGGCACGCCGATTGCAGCAGTCATGTGGCCCGGTCAGAGCGCTGGGCGTAAATGCCGATAGATACATAGCGAATCGAGGAAGGTTGCCAATTAAACGGCGTATTGCCCCTCGTCTTCTTTCGTTGGAGTATGACCATGCTAATAGCAGTCGTGTGTAATAGCGAATTCACGGGCGTAATCAACCGATTCGGCCAGCCATATCCGCAACCGCCGCAACCGTGGCCGCCGGAGGGACGAATAGTTGACAATGTGCTGGCGGCGCTGGGAGAAGGCGGTCACGAGACGCTGCTGTGTCAAGGGAATAAAACACTACTCGCTGCGCTTGAGCAGTTCATGCCACCCGATCCGCTAACCGGCCGCCCCTCGGGAATGGTCTTCAACTTGGCCGAAGGGATTCAGGGCGAGTACCGGTTCACCCACGTTCCAGGAATGCTCGAAATGGCTGGTGTTCCGTATACCGGATCTAGTCCGCTTGGGCATGGACTGACGGACGATAAAGTCATCAGCAAGATGCTTATGCGCGATAGTGGCGTGCCAACGCCGAACTTTCGCGTCATGCGTCGCGGCACCGAGAGCACCGGCGATCTGCAATTTCCGTTAATAGTGAAGCCGCGTCACGAGGACAACAGCTTCGGGCTGCGAGTCGTCCATGACGCAGCTGAACTTAGGCCGGCAATCGAAAGGATCGACGCTCAGTATGCACAAGATTCGCTCGTGGAAGAATACATCGAGGGGCGGGAAATCAACGTAGCGCTGCTTGGAAATGAAGATCTCGAGGTGTTTCCTCTCGTGGAGCACGATCTCGCCCAACTCGACGCTAAAATTTTAACCTGGGAAGCGAAGTACCTGGCGGCCGCTCAGCCGCCAAAGATTTGCCCGGCGAAGATCGGGAGCAGACTTGTGGCATTACTGAGGGATATTTCGATTGCTACTTTCCATGCTTGCCAGTGCCGCGACTATGCCCGCGTAGATCTTCGGATCGATCGTTCCGGCAAACCTTTTGTTCTAGAAATCAACTCAATGCCGGGTCTCAGCAGGAACTCCCCTTATGTGCTAGCCGCGATGGCTGCGGGACACAGCTACTCGAGTTCGATCAATGGCATCCTTGATGTCGCCCACAAGCGGTATTTTGAAAAGGGAATCCAATAGGATTCAACCGCTGATCCAAAAGACGCCGACCGGCACCAGAGAAGGTGCACGCGCATCGATTGCAGCCGCTTGCGATACGGGCCTGGCGTCTCGCTAGCGCGGGCTTGATCCGGAAGGCTGGCGGAAACCTCCGCCAGCCTTCGCCCGTCACCAATGACATGCGAGCCCCCGCGTTTCGCACCGAATTTCCTGCTGCCTCGCAGCATCGCCGTTGGATTAGAGCTCAAGAGATATGCGGCATGAAAAATTCGAGTTCAGTCACTTCGACAGCATTCACCCCGCTCCGAAATAAGGTGTTCCGTTCAATCTGGACGGCCACACAAATCGCAAACCTCGGATGGCTCATTCAGACTACAGCAATCAGCTGGCTGATGGCTACGACCTCCGCTTCCGATGTGATGGTCGCGCTAGTGCCGGCCTCTTCCACTCTACCGGCGTTCCTCCTGTCAATCCTCGCAGGAGCTATTGCCGACAGTTTCAGCCGACGTTGCGTAATGCTCATCGGCCATTACTTGATCGCCTTTTCTTCGCTGATGCTGGCCATATCCGTTGCACTGGGATGCATCAGTCCTTGGCTGATATTAGCGCTAGGCTTCCTGGCGGGATGCGGTTTCGCGGTGAATGATCCCGCTTGGCACGCCTCTGTAGGCGACATCCTGGAGAAGCGTGACGTTCCGGCGGCGGTCACACTGATGTCGGTTGGGTATAACATTGTTCGAGCGGCAGGGCCGGCAATTGGGGGGCCAATTCTTGCTTTCTTGGGACCCCTTACCGCATTCGTGTTAGCGGCTCTCAGCGACTTAGTGCCGCTTGCTGCTGTATCGCGCTCAAAATGGCACGTGAACTCTTCCTCGCTGCCGTCTGAGCGTGTTCTAACAGCCATTCAAGATGGGCTGCGCTTTACCGCAATGTCGATCCAAATCAGAGCGGCGATTGCACGCGGCACGTTGTTCGGCTTTGCAGGCATTTCGATTCTCGCTCTGCTGCCTCTGATCGTCCGCAATCATTTCGCCGGAGGTCCTATCACTTATGGCGCCCTCTTGACTGCGTTTGGCATAGGCGCGTTCAGCGCCGGGCTTGCCGCCGGCCATCTCAGGCGCCTTCTATCCCAGACCCGTCTCATCGCTATCGCATCCGTCGGCTGTGCCGTATGCTGTTTAGTCCTACCCTTGACGTCCTCGATCTGGTGCGCGGCCCTTGCATTGGCTGTCGGTGGTGCAGGTTGGCTCCTCACTTGGACCGGAGTAGACATTTCAGTACAATTATCGAGCCCGAGATGGGTCGTCGGCCGCACGCTGTCAATCTATTATGCCCTTTCTTCCGGCGGGATGGCGGTAGGCAGTTGCGTCTGGGGCGCCATCGCCCAGAATTTCGCACTGACGACCGCTTTCCTAGCCGCCGCCATGGTATTACTTCTCACTGCAGGGGTCGCATTCCTGCTGCCGATAAAATTGTGGGAAGAAATGGATCATGAGGTCTCTTCGTTTGTAGCGCCGCCGCTCGCACTCGACCTCCAGCCGAGAAGCGGGCCCATCGTGGTCAAGGTCGACTACGTCATAGGAGAGCGGCATGTCGACACGTTTCTCGAATGCATGCGCGAGCAGCGGCGCATTCAAAGCCGAGCGGGGGCACGGAACTGGACTCTCCAACGAAACCTACAGATCCCTGCGCTATGGACAGAGGCGTTTAAAACGCCGACATGGACTGATTATCTACGTCTAAACCACAGACTAACGGCAGCAGACAAGGAATTGCGCGATCGCCTGACTGCACTGCACGGCGGCGGCCGTCCTCCCGAGGCAGTCCTCTCGATTGAAAGAGCAACAGGGTCGGTTAACAGCTGCAGCCGACCAATCCGGTCTTCGCGTCCGTAACGATCTAACCTAAAGATGAGTTGCCGATTGATGACCTGCAATGTCTGCGACCGGTCCGCGAGAGGCGACAGCCAGCTTCTCCTCGTTTTGCAGCGCAGTCGAATGCCGGATTGCAAATCCTCCCCGACTGCCGTCAGCAAGTCTTCACTACGACGTTTGCTTTCCCGATCGAGTTCGCATTTAAGCAATTGCAAGGGGAAAACGTCCGTACGCAAAGGAGGACGGAAGGAGAGCTGGGCGATATAGTCGCTGTTCAAGGGCCGGCCTTCTGAAGTGAAGCACCAATTATCTGCGCTATTTGCCGCTGCGCTTGGCCCGACCACGCACGACCGCCCGCTACACCGCTGGCTTGCCGACGCTGGATATGCGCATCGATTCGCTGCGAGAAAAACTCATACGACAGCATAGGAAGATCTGTTCCTCAGGCGGCACATCGACAGCGGCGGCATAGGCGTAGGAGGTTTCCTCCACTATTTGGAAGCCCGCCGTTCCGATGACCGCCCGCAGATCTTCGCGCAGGTAGCCTGAGACTCGGATGTTGTTTCCGAGGAAGGGGATTGAGAAATCGTCGACATCGGCCTCTACCATGGACAGGGCGAACAAGCCACCAGGGACCAGCAGATTTCGAATCGTCATTAGTGCAAGAGGAATCTCTGCACGCGGCAACATTAGCAGCGAGAAGAAGGCTGTGACAGCGTCGAACTGGCCTAGGTCCCGCGGGCCACCTGGTCGCAAGTCAGCAATGTCCAGCTGGTGGAATGTCGCGCCAGGGACATACTCCCGCGCGAGCTTCACCATCCCGCCCGACAGGTCGATGCCCACAACCTCTAATCCGGAGGCCGCTAACTGAAGCGCCGTTGGCACTCCGGTACCGCAGCCCAGATCCAGAACCCGAGAACCGGCCGGCAATGACTTGATCAGCCAATCACCCGCCGAGACTTGACCCTGTTTGTGTGGAAAGGTCTCATTATAGCGAGCGCCGATGGCATCAAAGGCTTCTGCCTGACCCTCGCGGTTGAGCTGAAGGCTGTTGTAGCCGCCCGCGCTGTATCGATTGTTCATGTGAATTAACCTTCCACAGAACGATTTGGATCGTATTACCGGCAGACATCAGAGAAATCAAGTGTTCAGACCGAAATCTGATCCCTGCGTGACCAGCACAGTAGATGCTACGTAAGGAAAGTCCGCTATGCCCCGCATGCGGCGGCGTGGATCGCCTGGCACATCGGGTTGATAACGCCGGCCGCGAGGACACTGCCACGGTTGTCATCCCGGTCAGGGCTCGTGACCTTGATTTAGCCGGCCCGGCCATCTCCAACTGACCGTGACAGTGCGATTCCAGGATCGTTACTGTGAAGCAGCTGTCCACATTTGGCTTGTTGCTGCCACTGATCATAGCACGTATTGAAGACAAGCTTCGGCGGGTAGAGCGCCTCCTGCGCGGCGGTGTTCACGCCACTGACAACGACCGCTTCCTGCCTTCGGTAGAAAAAGCCAGCAGAGGTCGTGAATTCAGGCGCACCAATGTCTTTTCCGAGGGAAGGCCAAAACAGCGGGGTCTGGGCTCCCGTTGCGATGATGGATGCCTCGAAGGAGGTGGAATATGTCGTACACCAAAGTGGTGACTACATTTTCTCGGCAGTTCTCCACATTCGTTGTGATGATGAGTTGGCCGCACGAGAGTGTTGTCGCAGTGAATAGGTACGAGGACAATCAATTCGCTGAAGTGCGATTATTTTCTATCCAAGTCGGCCATTCAAAAGGCCTTGCAATCTCGCCCTCCGGCGGCTTGCTCACGGACAGCAAGGAGGGGCGACTCCGCAACCAGTCCGGGACCGCGAGAGATACATGGCTCCAAAAAGACTATCGAGGACGACGTTGTCTCCCTAAGATCGAAGCGTAGAGCGAGAATGGCCGAGGTATCGCTCGCAACGTCTGGGGTGGTGCACACGGAATAGATTTCCTCCTTGCGTGAACGCCACTCATCGCCGGTAACAGCCACATAAGACCAGCGGGGCCGGCAAAGTTCCATAAATCAACGATATGCCTGCCGAACGTGTAGCGGCTATTTAGTAATGCGACAGTTGGGCCAGTTAGAGATGCGACAGTCTCGCCTCTCGACGCACTGGTCAAAGCCAACGTTGGGAGCAAGGATGACGACCTTCAGCCTGGTCGAGACCATGAGCGGTCGGAGTCGTCATGTCCTTTATGATCACCATGTCGCAGAAAGAGTTGCATCGCCTCGAAGTCATCCAGAAGATCCGTGACGAACGCCTGAACGTTGTCCAGGCCGCCGAGTTGCTGGATCTCAGTCGAAGTCAGGTCCATCGGTTGTTGCAGGCCTATGCCCGTTTCGGTGAAGCCGGTCTGGCTTCGAAGAAGCGATCACGACCGAGCAATCGACGCCACAGCGAGGATTTTCCAATGCGGCGCTGGATCTGATCCGCGAACGGTATCTGGATTTCGGTCCGACGCTGGCGCGCGAGAAGCTGATCGAGTTGCACCGGATCTCTGTTGCCAAGGAGACGCTGCGGCAATGGATGACCGAGGCCGGCATCTGGATCTCGCGTCGCGAGCGCAAGAAGCGGGTTTTCCAACCACGCGGCCGGCGCGATTGTTTCGGCGAGCTCGTCCAGATCGATGGATCGCATCACTGGTGGTTGTCTAATCGCATTCCATCCGTCAAGCTGGTTTGCGCATTCAGCCGCCCTGCCGGCTTGCGGGACAGGCAACCCGGCTGACCTGATTGGATGGATCGGAGCAGGGTTGTCTCCGCGGTCGACAAATGTCGCCGCACAATGGTTTTCGCAGGTGGGATCTTCCTAATGTTCGAGGCGCAGCCTCAACGAGCTGCAGCCACCAGATCTGATCTTGCAACCCGGACCAGCCGCTCAGATCGGGGCTGGTCGGCGTGCCGTGTGGCAGCCGCAAGTGACATTTCAACCTTGCGCAACCGCGGACATTTCAACTTGAATGCCACCGATGTTGTAGCAGCTACCTTCTATTTCCAAGTGCGACATGCCAGTATTTTCAATGGCTTCACGCAAAACCCCGAGCATCAGGGCGGGCCATTCTGCAGCGGATCCAGGAAGATATATGGGACCGAGATCTTTATCGGCGAGGATGTCTGCGTCAAAACATTCAAGCGAAGCTCGAGAAATCCCGAAAGTACTTAGGGCTCGGGTGGCAATCTGGCTGCGACGGCCGCTCAGCTACCGACCGATGGTGCGAAGCACTGCGCTTACAGAAGCTATACCGTGACAAAAGGTATTATTTGCCGATATGCGTTTCATGACATCGCGCACTTATGAATAGGTACGCTCCTTAAACGGCGTTGACGCAATCATCTCCCGAACCGCTGTAAGAAACGCGGATTCAGCTGGGTTAAGGCTTCTGCGGGGATTCACCACAACATGAATATCTATTTGGGGCAGTTCATCCCATGGCGGTAACTGCCAAAGAAGTCCCGCATCAACGTCTCGGCGTGCAATGTGAACGGGAAGGGCGCCGATACCCAACCCGTTCACAATCATACGCCGGACCTCCGGCAGGTTTGCTGAAACACCATGTGGCTCCGATTGCAAGTTGACCCGCTCGCGCAACTGACGCACTAGATAAAGAGGGCCATTTTCGATTTCGGTCTGGAACGAAACCGAGGGCTGACCCGATAAGGCCTCGGGGGTAATATCCTTACGGCCGAAGAGTGGATGCCTCGGTCCGCAGAACAAGCCAAAAAACTCCCGAAAGAGAACGCTGCTTTCCATCAGCGGACCGCCCTCGCGCATCAGGCACAAGCCCAATGTAGTCTGGTTCTGCCTTACCCGGCTGAGAACCTCGGCACTGTCAGTGATTGCTATCGAATAGGTTACCTTGGGAAACGCACTGTTGAATTGGGCCAGCACCTCGTCGAAATGAGGGCAGATCACGTGGCTCGTCATCGCGATAGCAATGTGCCCAGTGACTATGGTTTCAGCCGCAGCCATCAACCCAGGAAGGCGTAAAACCGCCCCAAAAAGCAAGCAGCATTCCCGATAGAGCGTCTCGCCCGCCGGCGTCAGACCAAAATGTCCGGGTCGTCGATCTAGAAGTCTCTTCGCGAGGGTATCTTCTAGCCGCTTCAGGGCACTTGAAACCGTAGGCTGGCTTAGCGTCAAGAATTCCGCCGCGCGCGTAATACCACCCTTTTCCACGACCACCGTGAAGGTGCGCAGCAGATTCCAGTCGAGCCGCCAAATGAATCGCTCTTCGTATGGACGCATCATAAATTCCGTCAATGATCGGAATTATGGATATCTGTTTGCACTATGGCGCGCAAGTAGAGATGGTCGGGCTAAGAGAGCCCAATTGGCAAGAAGGGCAAATCCCGCGTCGGGTGCGCCCTCTTCGGCAAACGGACGTCGATAACGACGGGGCAAAATTAGAGAAATCGTGACGGAGCGAGAACGCTCTGCGCTCATTAAGACTGGATATTTTGTGCCACTTCCCGACAAACGCAGTGAAATTGCGGAGGCAGTCTCCCAAATTGCCGACGGTGCCTCGGTCATGCTTGGCGGCTTTGGTGTGCCCGGAACGCCGTTCTGTCTGATTCGTGAACTGGTCAGGCGAGGCCCTCGCAATCTGACTGTAATCAAGAATGACGCCAATGAAGCCGGCATGGGCGTCGATTGGCTCCTTGAAAATGGCCAAGTGGCGAAGTTGGTCACCAGCCACATCGGTCTCAACCCGACGGCCATGCGAATGATGAATGAGGGCGAGATAGAGGTGGAGTTCGTCCCGCAGGGGATTTTAGCCGAACGCATCCGCGTGGCTGGAGCCGGAATGATGGGTTTCGTCTCCGATATAGGTCTAGGTACAGCTGTTGCAGAGGGCAAACAGCGGGTCGAGATAGCCGGCAAAACGGGCATCGTGGAGACTGCGTTGAGGGCAGACTTCGCGCTTATCCACGCCAACAAGGCCGACGCTTTCGGTAACCTCACGTTTTCAGCAACTGCGCAAAACTTCAATCCGCTAATGGCCATGGCAGCTGGTAGAACGATCGTGGAGGCCGAGGCCATCGTTCCATTCGGCGCCCTTGGCCCGGATAGCATCCATCTGACCGGAGCCTTTGTCGACGCGGTGGTTGAACTCAACGAATTGCCGGAGATTTATGGTGTCGTCAAACGCTAAAGCGCGAATGTTGAAGCGCGCCGCCGCAGATATTTCAAGCGGCATGACTGTCAATCTG
>NZ_JABDWM010000043.1:0-18219 GCF_019685295.1 Rhizobium sp. NLR22b | reverse complement strand
TCGCGGCCAACAAGCCGCACCTGCAGTTTAGGAGCATCGTCCATGATTTGGTGTCCACCTGTTTTTGGTGGACACTTCATGCATCAGAGCACTCCGCTTCAAAAGGCGCATAGAAATTCGCGCTTACGCTTGAGGTGGCGGTGGACGTGCTCTTCTTTCCAGTCAGGAGCAAAATAGTAGACTGCACCGGGCGGGGAACTGCCTGCCCATGGACGCTGATCGCGGACATACGTCCAGATCCTGCCCTTCTTCACACCCTTGCCCAACCCCTTGTCTCGCAGCGAGCGATCCAGCACCCTGATCGGGGTGTCGTCCGCATGAAGCAGGTCACTTGCCATGACCGCCGTTTCGATCCGCTCGATGAGAGGCTGAAGCACCTGCATGGCGCGACCACACCAATCAACCATCGTGCTGTCGGGAATGTCGGCGCCCATGCGGGCGAAGATCTCGTTCAGACGGTACAGTGGCAAATGGTCGTCGAACTTCGAGACCAGAATGTACGCCAAGAGGCCAGCGCCGGCCATGCTGCCCGGTATCGGGCGGCTGGGTGCTGCCACCTGCACCATTTTCTCGCAGCAGCGGCAGGACTTCTTCAGTCGAGAAACTTCGATGACTTTCATCTGCGCGGCGATCATGTCGAGGATTTCGCTGACGTCCTCACCGACAAGACGCAATTCACCTCCGCATTCCGGGCAGCAGGAGCCAGGATCGAGCTCTCGGCGCTCGCGAACCGCCTTGTCCGAGACGCGTGGGCGCCGGCGCATGATCTTTTCAGCCGTATCCGCCAAGGGAACAGCAGACGCCGCCTCATCAGGTTCATCGATTGGCGCCGTACTGCCTTCAGCGGCGGCGATCAACAGATCCTCAAGCGCCAGTTCCAACTGCTCTTTCACGCTCAATCTTTTCAGACGACTTGCCGAAGACCTGTTTCTTCAGCTTGGCAATGCGCAGCCGCAGCGTTTGGATTAACTGATCATGCGCCTGCAATGTGGCCGACATCTTCGCGTTTTCCGCCTGCAAAGCGGCAATCATTGCCTTGAGAAAGGCTGGATCGTCCGGAAGATTTGTCGTCGCGCTAGACATGATCCTGACTACCACGAGCCAGGATAAATTTTCATAAAAACCAGTGGTTTCAGTGGGATAAAATCACCCGACACGGGCCGGTGGCGCACCCCAATCAGGACGACGCCAATCGATCCCTTCCCACAACATCGCCAGTTGGGCCGACGTCAGCCGGGCAGTCCCGTCGGATGCCGAAGGCCAAGGAAACCGCCCCTTCTGCAAGATCTTGTAATACAGGCAGAAGCCCTGGCCATCAAAATACAGCAGCTTCAAACGATCGCCACGCTTGCCGCGAAAGGCGAAGACCGCGCCGCCAGTCGGCTTCTGACGCAAAACATCCTGCGCAAGCGCGGCAAGGCCTTCTACTCCCTTGCGCATATCCGTGATCCCGCACGCAAGATACACCCGAACGCCGGTCCCAGGCCCAATCATGCTGCTTCCACTGCCCGGATAATCTGCGTCAGGACATCGGGAGCCATAGAACTCTCGAAACGAAGCGTGCGGCCGCAGATCAATCGTAGCTCAATCATCCCGGAGCAGCTCTCCCTCAATTCAGGGGCATCGTTCTGCACGGCATTCAGATCGACGGGAATGAACAATGCATTCGAAGACACCGGGAGCAGCCCCTTCTTCTTGAGCTCGCTACGCCAGGCGTATATCTGCTGCCGCGTTACATCATGACGATGAGCAATCTCTGTGATCGTGGCTCCAGAAACCCCAACCGACATGACAATTGCAAGCTTGTCTTCTTCGCGCCACCGCCGTCGACGTTCCTGCCCAAGAATTTCAACGCGCATCGCAATCCTCGCCTAAGACACGTCGCTAACGACGTCGTTAAACACGTGTCTTAGGCCATCAGGGCGCTAGGCGGCAGGCGGTTCCAATCGGGCGGTTACCATGGCAGCGGTGCCGCGTTCACTTCATGAGGAATGTGCTGGCGCATGCCGGCAAGAGCGGGAGGCGGGTCGTATCCGCCTTCATCGCAACGGCCTTTGCCCAGGAGACGCCGGCGGCGGCCAGCGCTCAATGGCGCAGTGTTGCCGATCAGATCAGACCGAAAGTCCCGAAGCTTGCCACCATCATGGATGAAGCTGAAGACGATGTGCTCGCCTATATGACCTTCCCGAAAGAGCATCGGGCGAAGTTACACTCGACGAATCCAATTGAGCGTCTCAACGGCGAAATCAAACGCCGCCGAGGTTGTCGGCATCTTTCCCAACGATGAAGCCATCGTCCGTCTCGTTGGCGCATTGCTCATGGAGGCGAACGATGAGTGGACCGTCCAGCGAGGCAGATACCTGACCCTTGAGACCATAGCACAAATGAGCGATGATCCCCAAATCAGCTTGCCCGCTGTGGCCCGCTGACAATCGCTCCGACCTGGGGCGGAAAGCACGGCACTCAGCCGCCAGCTACACCACCTACATGGACACGACCCCCTCGCGTCCTATCCCGGATTGCTTGATACCGCCAAATGGCGCAGCCTTCGAGGACATACGACCCGTGTTGATGCCAACCATGCCATATTCCAACGCTTCAGCGACGCGCCAGACCCGCTTGAGGTTGGAAGCGTAGAAGTAGGCCGCCAGGCCGTAATGATGTCGTTGGCTTCGCGGATCACGTCGTCGGAGTCCTCGAAGCGGAAAAGAGGTGCAAGCGGACCAAACGTCTCGTCGTGCGCCCCAAGCGTCGATTTCGCAACGTCCGTAACCACAGTCGGTTCGAAGAATGTTCCTGAAGTTCCAAGCCGACGTCCGCCGCAGCGAACCCTTGCCCCCTTTCTGCACCACATCGGCGATGTGTAATTCGATCTTTTCGAGCGCGTTCCCGTTGATCAATGGACCAATCGTCACATCAGGATCAAATCCGTCCGACCTTAAGCAACCGCACGCGCTCAGTGAACTTCTCGACAAATTCAGCATAGACCCGCGACTGAACGTAAATCCGATTGGCGGATACGCAAGTCTGTCCAGCATTGCGAAACTTCGCTTGGATCGCTCCCTCAACTGGATCGCTCCCTCAACCGCAGCATCGATCTCGGCGTCATCGAAGACAATAAAAGGGGCATTGCCGCCGAGTTCGAAGCTGATTCGCTTAATTAGGTCAGAGCACTGGCGCATGAGCAACCGGCCGACCTCTGTCGAACCGGTAAAACTAATTTTACGCACCTTAGGGTTGACGCATAGTTCGCGACCAATCGCATCACCTTCTGACGCATAGACCAGGTTCAACACGCCGTCGGGGATGCCAGCCAGCTTTGCCAAGTTGAACATAGCCGCAGCAATCAATGGCGTCTGCTCAGCGGGTTTGAGGACGACGGTACAACCGGCTGCAAGCGCCGGCGAAATCTTGCGCGTCACCATCGAAGCTGGGAAGCTCCAGGGAGTGATCGCGCCGACCACCCCGATCGGCTGCTTGATGACCAGCATCCGGCGATCGATCGACGGACCCGGGATGGTTTCGCCGTAAATGCGACTAGCTTCCTCGGCATACCATTGCACATAGGCCGCCGCATGCGAGATCTCCGATTTGGCCTCTGCCAGCGGTTTTCCCATCTCCGCGGTCAGGATAGCTCCGAGATCGTCGCTATGCTCAATCATTAATTGGTGCCAGTTCCACAACACATCCGATCGTGCCCGAGCAGTCAGCTCGGCCCACGCTTCTTGCGCGGCATGAGCTCTTTCAATGGCGAGCCGAGCATCATCGGCACTCATGTCCGGTACTTCGGCCAGCAATTCTCCGGTGGAAGGGTTGAGCACCGGGAATCTCTTGCGTAGATCGGCGGACGAGGAACCAAGGTCATTGGCAAGATCACGGAATAGCTCCGGTCGTTTCAGGTAGCGCGTCAATGCCGTCGTTAGGGTCATTGCTCTTCCTCCTCCCGGGTATGCACCCGATCTTGTGTATGTCCGTTCGTGCGGAACAGCAAAACCGGAGCGATGACGATCATGGCTCCGGTTCGTGCCTTGGCTGTCGCATTCGATCAAATGAGGGAAATGACAGCTTCGATCTCGACCTTCGCGCCTTTCGGAAGGGCCTTTACCTCGTAGCATGCGCGAGCGGGAAAGGGGGGTGAGAAGAAGCTCGCGTAAATGCGATTGACGTCAGCGAAGTCACCAAGGTCGGTGAGCAACACAGTCGTCTTCACTGTCTTCGACAGTTCAGTACCGGCGGCCCTCCCGATTGCCTGAAGGTTTCTCAGGCACTGCTCGGCCTGCTCTACGGCGTTTGCGGAATTGAATTCGCCTGTGGCCGGATCAATTGGCAGTTGGCCCGAAACGAAGAGCAGATCGCCTACCTTGATTGCTTGTGAATATGGGCCAACTGCTCCAGGAGCGTTGGTCGTGGAAATTTGTTCGATCAAAGTTTCATCCTCCATGAGGTTTGTGACTGTGGTTTAGGCGTACCGGCAAATCGCCAGGTCAGTTGCATCGATTTCGGGCTTCCGTCCGGACACGAGATCAGCGATGACGCGGGCCGAGCCAGAACTCATCGTCCAGCCGAGTGTGCCGTGTCCGGTGTTGAGGAAGAGGCCCGCGATCTTGGTGGGACCAATCACCGGCGTTCCATCCGGCGTCATCGGGCGAAGACCCGACCAGAATGTAGCCTCTTTTGCATCACCACCGGGAAAAAGATCCATGACGGAATGCTCGAGGGTGCTCCGGCGGGCTAGGCCGAGGTCGTTCGAATAGCCGGAGATTTCTGCCATGCCCCCCACGCGGATACGGTCGCCAAGACGCGTGATCGCGATCTTATAAGTTTCGTCCATGATCGTCGATTCCGGCGCCCGCGAGGAGTCAGTGATAGGGATAGTCAGTGAGTAGCCCTTGACCGGTTGAACTGGGAGCTTGATTCCGTGGCGCTTGAGTAGCAACGGAGAGTAGCTGCCAAGTGCCACAACAACCGCATCTGCCGGCAGGGATCCCGATTTCGTCACAACGCCACGCACACGACCGGCCTCGACATCCAAGCCGTTAATCTCCGTACTCCAGGAAAACCGGACGCCGAGCTGCTCGGCCTCGTTAGCAAGCGCATCGGTGAACTTGAAGCAGTCGCCAGTTTCGTCCTTTGGCGTCAGCAGACCGCCGGTGATCTTATCGCGGACATGCGCGAGCGCCGGCTCAGTGCGAACGCACCCGTCACGATCGAGTACCTCGTAGGGAATGCCGTCGGCTGCAAGCGCCTTGACGTCCTTGGCGGAGGCATCGAGCTGTGCCTGCGTGCGGAAGAGCTGTAGCGTGCCCTGCATACGTTGGTCGTATTCGATGGCAGTCTCGTTGCGCAGGGCAGCAAGGGAGATACGACTGTAGTCAGCCAGACGCAGCATGCGGCTCTTGTTGATAGCATAGCGCTCGGTAGTGCAGTTTGCGAGCATCTTTACGAGCCATGACAGCATGGCGCCATCGATCTTTGGCCGCAGGATCAGCAGCGCATGTTCCATGAACAGCCATTTCAAAGCCTTCATCGGAATTCCTGGCGCTGCCCAAGGTGAGCAATATCCGAACGAGACTTCGCCTGCATTAGCAAAGCTTGTCTCAAGTCCCGGACCTTTCTGCCGGTCGACAACGGTGACTGTGTGACCGTCTTTTGCGAGCTGATATGCGGAGGTGACGCCAACAATACCGGCGCCTAGAACGATGACCCTCATAATGTCCTCAATGGATGAACCCCTAACGATGCCGTCTATGGTAGCGGTCGCCGAGGCAACGGCCAGAGCCATTTCCTCTCGATGCAGCCGTGTCTGTCTGTCATTGTCCAGATGTTCATTCGGAGTGATCCTGGAAAATCGAGGTGTAGCAACTCCAGTCTCCTAATATTCACTCAGGATGGACAACCTCAAAGCCTACAGCTAGCCGACAATGGCACCTTCGAAATGGCGATCGCAATAAAAAACGACCGGTCGCCCCGCCCCTTTTCTCATAGCAGTTGGTCGATATCACTCACCTCAGACGGCGTTCAGAATCCAGTTAGAAATATCGGACTTCTGTCTTGCACCGACCAGCTTATCGGCAACCTCGCCGTGCTTGAAGATCCAAAGGGTCGGAATAACCCTCACACCCAACTGAGCGGCGAGTTCTTGGTTCTGAATGACATTCAGCTTGGCGAATTTGACCTTTCCTTCGAGCTCGACGGCGAGTTCTTCGAGAACGCGAGCGATTATCTTGCAGGGGGGCACCTATCGCCCCAGAAATCGACCAGAACAGGTTTTTCGGATTCCAGAACTTCTGACTGAAAGTTCTTTTTATCAACTTTTGAGACGAACATGGGCAGCTCCATTAAATTAGGTTGTCATGTGATTGTGTAATCTCAATCTGATGAGTCGCCGAATGTTACGCTCCTTTCTGACGTTAGACGGAGTAGTACATCTGGAACTCAACCGGGTTCGGGGTTGTCTCTAAGAGAGTGACCTCGTCCATTTTCATCTTGATATAGTTGTCGATGAAATCGTCGTCGAAGACACCACCGGCCGTGAGGAAGGCGCGGTCGTTGCTGAGACTCTCAAGAGCCTCGGACAGCGATCCGCAGACGGTTGGAATTTTTGCCTTTTCGCACTGCGGCAGTTCGTAGAGGTCTTTGTCGATCGCTGGGCCGGGATCGATCTTGTTCAGGATACCATCGAGGCCGGCCATCTGGATGGCCGCGAAGGCGAGATAGGGGTTGGCGGCAGGATCCGGGAAGCGGACTTCCACACGCTTTGCCTTCGGGTTGGAGCCGAACGGAATGCGGCACGCGGCCGAGCGATTGCGGGCCGAATAGGCAAGCAACACAGGTGCTTCGTAACCCGGGACAAGACGCTTGTAGGAATTTGTCGACGGGTTGGTGAAGGCATTGATTGCCTTGGCATGTTTGATGATGCCGCCGATGTAGTAGAGGCAGCTCTCGGAGAGACCGGCATATTCGTCGCCGGCAAAGGTCGGCTTGTCACCATTCCACAACGACATGTGCACGTGCATGCCCGAGCCATTCACGCCAATGACCGGCTTCGGCATGAATGTCGCCGTCTTGCCGTAACGATCAGCGACATTGCGGACGCAGTATTTGAAGATCTGCACCTCGTCGGCGCTGCGAACGAGGGTGTTGAACTTCGTGCTGATCTCGTGCTGGGCAGGAGCCACTTCGTGATGGTGCTTTTCCACTGTCACGCCCATCGCTCTTATGTGTGCTGACATGTCGCTGCGCATTTCTTGACCAGAATCCTGGGGCGGCGTTGACATATAGCCGGCCTTGGTTTGGATGCGGTGGCCGAGATTACCTTCTTCGTAAGACTTATCACCGTTGATCGGCAGCTCTACGGAATCGAGCTTGAAGCCGGTGTTGTAGGGGTCGGTCTGGTACTTGACGTCGTCGAAGACGAAGAATTCCGGCTCGGCACCCACATACACCGTGTCGGCAATTCCAGTCGACCGCGAGTAAGTCTCAGCCCTTTCGGCTATACCGCGTGGGTCGCGGTTGTAGCGCTCACCCGTGACAGGTTCGAAAACGTTGCAGATGATCGTCAGCGTGGGCACCGAAAGGAACGGGTCCATCTGGGCGGTCGTGAGATCTGGAATGAGGACCATGTCGGACTCGTTGATCTCTTTCCAGCCGGGAAAGGACGAACCGTCGAAACCTTCAGTCATTGCGTCCGAGTCAATTACTTTGACGTCGTGTGTCATGTGTTTCACGTTGCCGTCCATGTCGGTGACGCGGAAGTAGATTTCTTGGACGTCGTTGTCTTTGATAAGCTTGAGTAGTCTTTTTAGGGGATCCATGTTTGGTCCTTCGCCGCGTTGATCAGAAGTCAGCTCAACCCGTTGGAGCGGGAGCATTTTCAATAGGCTCAATGTCAGGGCGATTTCTCCTGTTGCCGTGTGCCAATCAATTTCGCAAGTTCGATGCCAAACCGAAAACTGTTATAAAACAGGCAGATAACATTTCTGTGGCAATATTTTTGGCCGACATTGTCGGACAAAACCAAACGATTTTGTCGCTGCCAGTTCCATTCACTCGTTTTTCCTCTTCACCAGCAAGCGACCTTGGCCTCGCGGAATGCACTTTCGGAACTTCGGACGGTAGTCGGCCCAGTTGTCGAGTATCTCAGTGGCGCGGGCCGAGCCGGTATAGTGCAGATGGTTGGAAATCAGCTGGTAGAGGCGCTCCTCGTCGTAGCGGGTCATGTCGCCTGAGACGTCGACGCGTCGCTTGTGCATGAGATCGCCGCCGTGATGATGCAGCTTCTCCAGCATGTCATCCTCCTCGGGCACCGGCTCGAGTTCGACCATCGCCATGTTGCAGCGGCTGGCGAAATCGCCGGTCTCATCGAGCACGTAGGCGACACCGCCGGACATGCCGGCCGCGAAATTGCGGCCCGTGGCGCCGAGCACGACGACGACGCCGCCGGTCATGTATTCGCAGCCATGGTCGCCGACACCTTCGACGATGGCGATCGCACCGGAATTGCGCACGGCGAACCGTTCGCCCGCCACGCCGCGGAAATAGCACTCGCCCTCGGTCGCGCCGTAAAGCACGGTGTTGCCTACAATGATCGAGTTTTCGGCGACGATCCGCGAATTCTCTGGCGGCCGGATGATGATCTTGCCGCCCGAAAGCCCCTTGCCGACATAGTCGTTGCCATCGCCGATCAGGTTGAAGGTGACACCGTGCGCCAGGAAGGCGCCAAAGCTCTGGCCCGCCGTGCCGCGAAGTGTCACGTTGATCGTGTCTTCCTTCAATCCGCAATGGCGATAACGCTTGGCGACCTCGCCGGAAAGCATCGCGCCCACAGACCGGTTGACGTTCTTGATGTCGACTTCGAACGCGACGGGCGTCTTGGCCGTCAGTGCCGGCTGAGCCTGCTCGATCAGCACGCGGTCGAGAATATCGTCGATCGGGTGTTGCTGCCGGCTCGTCCACAAGGTCTCTTCCTTGGGAGCGTCGACCTTGTGGAAGATACGGCTGAAGTCGAGACCCTTTGCCTTCCAGTGCGCCAGCATCTCGTCCTTCTCCAGCAGCTCCGAGGCGCCGATGATCTGGTCAAGCCGAGTGAACCCCAGCGAGGCGAGGATTTCGCGCACTTCATTGGCAACGAAGAAGAAGTAGTTGATGACGTGTTCCGGCGTACCCTTGAAGCGCTTGCGCCGCACCGGGTCCTGGGTCGCCAGGCCCACCGGACAGGTGTTGAGATGGCACTTGCGACACATGGTGCAGCCAGCGGCAATCAGCGGTGCGGTGGCAAAGCCGAACTCGTCGGCTCCAAGCAGCGCCCCGATGATGACGTCGCGGCCGGTCTTCAGGCCGCCGTCCACCTGCAGGGCGACGCGCGAACGCAATCCGTTCAGCACCAGCTTCTGCTGGGTCTCGGCAAGGCCGATTTCCCAGGGGCTGCCGGCATGTTTGAGCGAAGTCAGCGACGAAGCACCCGTACCGCCGTCGGAGCCCGAAAGAGTAATGTGGTCGGCGCGCGCCTTGGCGACGCCAGCAGCAACCGTGCCGACGCCGACTTCCGAGACCAGCTTGACCGAAACATCGGCAGTCGGGTTGACGTTCTTCAGATCGTAGATCAGCTGGGCTAGATCTTCGATCGAATAGATGTCGTGGTGCGGCGGCGGCGAGATCAAGCCGACACCCTGCTTCGAATGGCGGGTCTTGGCAATGGTCGCATCCACCTTGTCTCCGGGCAACTGGCCGCCTTCGCCCGGCTTGGCGCCTTGCGCCACCTTGATCTGCAGCACATCGGCATTAACGAGATATTCGGTGGTGACGCCGAAGCGGCCCGAGGCGATCTGCTTGATCGCCGATCGTTCCGGGTTCATCGAACCGTCGGAGAGCGGCATATAGCGGTCGGATTCCTCGCCGCCCTCGCCGGTGTTGGACTTGCCGCCGATCCGGTTCATGGCGATCGCCAGCGTCGTATGCGCCTCCCTGGAAATCGAGCCGAAGGACATCGCCCCCGTCGAGAAACGCTTGACGATATTCGACGCCGGCTCGACCTCGTCGATCGACACCGGTTTGCGGCCGATCGCCTCGGCGCTCTTCATCTTGAAGAGACCGCGGATCGTGTTCATGCGCAGCGCCGAGTTGTTCACCATCTCGGCGAATTCCTGGTAAAGGTCCTCGTCATTGCCGCGCGCGGCATTCTTGAGGACGACGGCCGCATCCTGCGTCCAGGCATGGCTTTCCCCGCCTATTTTTTGGGCATATTCGCCGCCGATATCGAGCGTCGTCGCCAGCAGCGGATTAGTGCCGAAGGCCGCATTATGGCGGGCGACGGTTTCTGCGGCGATCGCTTCGAGGCCGACGCCTTCGATCCTCGTCACGGTGCCGAAGAAATACTCGTCGATCAGTTCCGACGACAGGCCGACCGCATCGAAGATCTGCGCGCCGCAATAGGACTGGTAGGTCGAAATACCCATCTTCGACATGACCTTGAGGATGCCTTTGCCGACCGCCTTGATGTAGCGGTAGACGACCTTGGAGGCATCCACTTCCTTCGGGAACTCACCCTTGGCATGCATGTCGAGCAGCGTGTCGAAGGCAAGATAGGGGTTGATCGCCTCGGCGCCGTAGCCGGCGAGCAGGCAGAAATAATGGATCTCGCGCGAGTCTCCGGTCTCGACGATGAGACCGACCGAGGTGCGCAGCCCCTTGCGGATCAGATGGTGATGCACGGCAGCTGTGGCGAGCAATGCGGGAATGGCGATCCGGTCCGGGCCAATCTGGCGGTCGGAGAGCACGATGATGTTGCAGCCCCCCTTGACGGCGGCTTCCGCGCACTCGCAGAGCCGGTCGAGCATTTCGGGCATACCTTCGGCACCACACTCGATATCATAGGTGAAATCGACCGTCTTGGTGTCGAAACGGTCGGTCGAACGGATTTTTTCGAGATCGCCATTGGTCAGGATCGGTTGGCGAACCTTGAGCCACTTGGCGTTCGCCGCCCTCTCATGGTCGAGAATGTTCGGCCGCGGCCCGACGAAGGAATCTAGGCTCATCACCAGTTCCTCGCGGATCGGGTCGATCGGCGGGTTGGTCACTTGCGCGAATCTCTGCTTGAAATAGGTGTAGAGCAGCTTCGGCTTTTCCGACATCGCCGAGATTGGCGTATCCATGCCCATCGAACCGAGAGCCTCTTCGCCGTCAATGACCATTGGCTTCAAGACCATCGCCAGGTCCTCGAGCGTGTAGCCAAAGGCCCGCTGGCGGTCGAGCAGCGACACGTCGCGGCGCAGCGTCCGCGGCTCCACCGGCTTCAGGTCTTCGAGGATCAGCTGGGTGCGGCCGAGCCAGCTGCGATAAGGATGCGCCGTCGCGAGCTGCGACTTCACCTCGTCGTCGGAGATGATGCGGCGTTCTACCATGTCGATCAGCAGCATCTTGCCCGGCTGCAGGCGCCCCTTCTGGATGATCTTCTCCTCCGGAACCGGCAGCACGCCGGCTTCGGACGCCAAGATGACGCGGTCGTCATCGGTGACGAGGTAGCGCGCCGGCCGCAGGCCGTTGCGGTCGAGCATGGCGCCGATCTGCTTGCCGTCGGTGAAGGCGATGGCAGTCGGTCCGTCCCATGGTTCCATCAGCGCCGCATGATATTCGTAGAAGGCCTTGCGTTCGGCGGCCATCGACTGGTTGCCGGCCCAGGGTTCCGGGATAAGCATCATCATCGCATGCGCTAGCGGATAGCCGCCGCGCACCAGGAATTCGAGTGTGTCGTTGAGAGAGGCGGTGTCGGACTGCCCCTCTTCGAAGATCGGCCAGAGCTTGGAGATATCCTCGCCGAACAGCGGCGAGGAGACCGAGGCCTGGCGGCGCGCCGCCATCCAGTTGACGTTGCCGCTCAGCGTGTTGATCTCGCCGTTATGGGCGACCATGCTGTAGGGATGCGCAAGCTTCCACGACGGTAAGCTGTTGGTCGAGAAGCGCTGGTGCACCAGGGCGACCGCGCTTTCGAAGCGCGGATCAGACAGGTCCTTGTAATAGGCATCGACTTGATCGGCCAGGAACATGCCCTTGTAGACCACCGTCGCCGACGACAACGATACCAGATAGAAATTGCTCTCCTTGCCGTCGCACTCGTCATTGATGCCGTGGGAGATTACCTTGCTCAGCTTGAACAGCCGGCGCTCGAACTCGTCGTTGTTTTCGGCATCCTCACCGGCCCCGATGAAGACCTGCACATGATGCGGCTCGGTCGCGGCAATGGCCGGCGCCTTGGAGAGCGAGGAATTATCGACCGGAACGTCACGAAAGCCGATGAACACCTGACCTTCCTTGGTGATCACGTCCTTGATCACCTTCTTGAGGTGCTCGATCTGCTTTTCATCGCGCGGCATGAAGATATGGCCGACGCCATATTCGCCGACCGGCGGCAGAGTGATGCCCTTCTCGGCCATCTCTTCGCGGAAGAATCGGTCGGGAATCTGCACCAGGATCCCGGCACCGTCACCCACCAGCGGATCGGCACCGACAGCCCCCCGATGCATCAGTCTCTTGAGCATACCCAGACCATCCATGACGTTCTGGTGCGACCTCTCGCCCTTTATATTCGCGACGAAGCCGAAGCCGCAGGCATCACGCTCGTTGCGTAGAGCGTAGAGGCCTTGGGCACGAGGCTTGATCGCATTGGCAGCAATCTTCTTGGCTGTCGGACTTGAGCTCAACGTTGGCATTGACTTGGTCCCTCTTCTGCTCCTCTTCCCCACCAGCGATGTTGGCGAGGAATATCAGCGGCAATCTCCCGTCGACGGACTGACGACACGCTTCAGCAAGGTCAACATTATTGATTTGACGGTGCAGCGCCGGCTGGCGCTGTCGACGCAAATCTACTTTCCTAAATTCAGCAATATCAATCTCGAGTGCAGGCCGAAACCTACAGGATTGGGTAGGGACGCATCCGCTTGTGGCCCACAAAAGTGCCAATACGGCTAAGAGCCTTGCCGCCGGCCAAGCGTTGCCACATGCAGTCGAGATGGCTCGCACCCATTAAACGTTCCCTCGCACAAGCGGCGGAGTTTGAGGTGCCGCGCAGCCAGGGTGGCCGAGTAGGGAAATGGGGGAACCGGCACCGTTCGTATGCTTTAGCTTCCGTGATGGTGATTAACGACAGCGTCATCAACGAGTCCCTCTGTTATGAGTCACATCAATACAAGTTCCTCCCGCATCAGCCGCTGGCGGGAGGAGCCCCCCTATTCGACGTCTGTTCGAAATGGTGTGATTGACCAAGTGACTTCGTCAACGGCCCGCTGGAGGATCTCCTGCGTCAAAGCGAGGTTGGGTGACGCGGCGATGACATGTCCAAGAGTATCTGTATAATCGCCTCTCCTGATGATCCGGGCGTTAGGTTTTACATGGAACTTCACATCGGCTACACCCTGGATAGAAGCCGCCCGGGCGCCGCCCCTAATCCAATCTAAGGTACCATCGCTAACGGGAACTAGATGCCGTACAATTGCAGTGCACGAATGCCTGCTGCGCAAATCCCATTCCTGACCGATAACAACCTTTATATGCTCGCGTATGAGGTCGGTACCGCAAGAGAGCTGAACCAGCCGAGGACTGGCGCCACCGGCAAGACGCGGATTGACTTCAATCACCACGGGCCCCTGCTTTGTCCATCGGAATTCAACGTTTGTCGGTCCCCAGCCAAGCCCGAGACCTTCCAAACAGCGCAGGGACAGATCGACCACGCGATTAAATTCCTCATCAGTCATAGGGGCCGGAAAGACAGTCTCATGGAAGACGAAGTTCGGTGGAGGGCCGAATTCTGAAGCACCGATTGCTACGACTTCGCTCCCCATTAAGTTAGCACTGAAAAAAGTTCCCCTTGCGAATTCCTCGACTAGTATCCTCGGCGTGGACCGCCATGTGTGTTCCCCGCCCAGCAGATAGCTCGTATGAGCGGCCAATTCGGCGACATCGCGGCACAATCGAACGCCACTGCTGCCGCTTCCTTCAGCAGGCTTTAGAACTACAGGTAGGCCGATCTCTGCGGCTGCGTATTCTACCTCCTTTGCATCCATTGCTAAGCGATAAGCGGGCATTGGAATGCCTGCCTTTTTGAGCAACTGACGTTGATTGAATTTGTCGTTGCATCGATCGATCGAAGCAGGGTCCGGCCCCGGCAGACGGAAATGCCGGCAGAGTTCGCTGACTGTCACATAAATCGACTCGTCAAGTCCCGAGAAGCCCGTTATGCCAGCGATTTCATGGGTTGAACGCAGTAGTGAACATTCATGAAGCAGAGCCTGGACATTGTCTGTGGCGACTGGGATGACCTCAGTGCCTTCCGCCTCGAGATAGGCATACTGAGTTGGGTCAGCAGAAAGCGTGATTGGGTAAAGACCCAAACGCCGGGCTTCTTTCACGTACAGATGGCCAATAGTTCTATGGCCCTCAACCAGAATAAGCGCTCTTTTGGCCAATGGCGTTGACCTCCACGGTTTCGATTGCACCCTATGTACAGGCTCTGGCGAGTATCGAAGCCTACGAGGTAGGAACGTGCCAGGCCATGCAAAAGTAGTGCTCGCTATAGCTCCAGGAGTCCGAATCGCGTTGCCGTCGCGACGGCGGCCGTTCTAGTTCGAACATCCAGTTTTCGTAGGCAGTTCTTCACATGAAAAGCGACCGTATTTTCAGAAGTCCCCATGATCACCGCCGTTTCCCACGATGTCTTCCCTGCGCTATCCACAGGAGAGATTCTTTCTCGCGTGCAGAGAGGCTAGGAACACACTCTATGCCACCCTTATCCATATCGATTCGTTCCACCGATTGAAGGACGCCACAGAAGTGCCTGTTGACGTCGCCGCTTCTTTCGTTGCGAATATCGTGCCAACAGCGTCGAACGCGCCTCAGACGAAATTGCCATTTATTTATCAACTGTTTAGGGCATAAAAGCATGGAGGCAGGCCAACAGCGTTGTGTTTTGAAGTAGACAAACTCTACAGGAGGCCTACCTCGCGGCATGGTTTGGCCCGGAGTCAATTATCGGCGGGAGGAAAGCCTGATCCCTCTGGGCCACAAGCAAACAGGCAACAATTGCCTTCACCGACTGATAAACCATGGGATAAGGTCATGCTTGATAACCTCGACCCTCTAAGAATTGCCTTGGTCTTGATCGATGCCTTACGACCGGGAACGCACATCACTAAGCTGTCTGTCGCTTTGGGGGCAAACCGAGCGCCGAGCGCGGCCACGCACCACAGACAAATTAGCGGTTGTCAGTCTCCAAGGTTGACGAAATCATTTGCAGCACTTGGTCTCGCGTCATCCAAAGGAGCCAATCATCATCATCGATGCCCTCAGCATCGAGGCGCAGGACCGACCCATGCTGCTCTCGGTTCACGTAACCAGAACGACCAAGGACCCCTTTTGCCACATACCAGTCGGCAACCAGCGAATAAATGAAATCGGGCGCCCATTTAGCCCATGCCAATCCGAATGCGATGTGACCAATATAACTCATGAGGCCGCGGCCCCTAAAGTCTTCCCGCAGCCACAGATCGCCACGATATGCTACAACGCCGGTTATTCCTCGAGCACTCGGTGCGTAGCAGCGACACGAGGAGTATTGTCCCGCTTTCAAGTCAGGATCCTTGAAGCAGGATTTTAGCGACTCGAGGTGCTCTGCTAGGTTCGTTTCACGTAGATCGTCGACGCGCATTGCTTGGACATGTGCGACGGTTCCTTCCCTGTCTCGCCCGACAATCCAAAAAGCTTTTCCAGGGAAAAGATCGGAACAATCTGGACGGAAGTTAGGATACGTGGGCCGCTTTCCGGGAATTTTGCTGGTGATCCCCACATATTCCTCAAAGTCTTCGCCCATCGTAATGCTGAGACCGGATCGGCGTGCCAACTCGTTTGTCGCGCAGATATATTTTGATACATCGAGCGTCGTCACGTTTCCGTGCATGTCACTTCTCCTATTCCACCAGTGTTTGCGGCGAAGATCGCTAGAGGGGCATTTCGCCCAACAGATGAGTCGTCTGTTTGGTCACCCCGTCGGCGTTGCGGCGTAATCGGACACGCATGCCGCCGGCGTCTACGGCCTATACTCACCGGCAGTCCAATCTCCGCTGCGCTGTCTACCTTCTTCGCAGCCAACGGCGAATATATTCGAGCTTCTTTACTTGGGGGATTGGCAACGGTCATCTGATGATCAATATAAATGCCAACAGGGTCGCTCATCGTTACCTCCTAAATTTGAGTGAAGTACCAGGGGGCTTCGACTAAGCCACGGGTCGGAGCTCTTCATGAACCTTGCGCGAGATGCAGGACCTTCCTGGGCCTCTAGGTTAAACATGGGGCCTGCGAGCCAACTGCCAGGCGCCGCCGCCGGCGATGAGCATCTTCTGCTTCAAGTCCGGCCCCTCAGTAACATTAGTTCCGCAACCGTAGGCCTACGCGCTTTCGAAGGAAGTCATGTCGCTGACCATGCATTGAGCCTGTCCGATTTTCGGCTGTTAGAGTCAGACGCTCGCGTGGACAGACAGGTCCAGAATGTCCAGACCACGTTGAAGCGTTTGCGCATCGATCGTCAGAGGTGGAAGAAACTTGATAACTTGGTCCTCTGCACCGCATCTCTCTACCACAAGCCCCTCATCAAAGGCTTTGCGAACGATCCTTTCGGCCACATTGCCTACAGCACAGTCGAGCGCCAGCATCAGGCCTCTTCCGCGGACGGATAGATTGTGATTTTGGGTGCTTTGCGCGATCTGCCACAGGCGCTCCCTCATGATACTTCCTTTTTCCATGACATCGTCAGATAGATTTTCATTTGCCCAGAACTTTCTCAAGGCGCCCGTCGCTGTCACGAGCGCAAGGTTGTTGCCCCGGAACGTTCCGATGTGTTCTGCCGGCTGCCATACGTCCAACTCCGGCTTGAGCAGCAAAAGAGACAGCGGCAGCCCAATGCCACTCAGCGACTTCGAGAGAACGATTATGTCGGGCGATATACCGGCGAACTCAAAGCTGAAGAAACCGCCGGTTCTCCCACATCCTGCTTGAATGTCGTCAACGATGAGGAGAATGTCGTTCTTTCTGCAAATTCGCTCGACCGACCGCAGCCACTTCTCGCTCGCGACGTTTATGCCCCCCTCGCCTTGAACGGTTTCCAAAATGATGGCTGCTGGGAGATCTATGCCGCTGCTTGCATCCGAAAACACTTTGTCCAGGTACTCCGACGTGTCTGTTTCAGGCCCGAAGTAGCCGTCATAGGGCATGAATACGGCGCCGGCTGGAGGAAGGCCTGCCGCATCGCGGTAGTAACGATTACCCGTCACCGAAAGCGCGCCCAAGCTCACTCCATGAAAGCCGTTGGTGAATGAAATTATGTTATGCCGTCCAGTGACTTTGCGTGCGAGCTTCAAGGCCGCCTCCACGGCATTAGCGCCGGTCGGGCCGGGGAATTGAAACTTATATTTCAAACCACGCGGGCGTAAAATAGTGGCATTGAAAAACTCCATAAACTGTCGTTTAGCTGACGTAGCCATGTCCAATCCATGGATTATTGCACTCGATTTCGTGTATTCTACCATGGCATTTATCAACTCGGGATCGTTGTGACCGTAGTTGAGAGCACCCGCGCCGGAGAGAAAGTCGATGTATTTGCAGCCCTTCTCGTCCTCGATAATGGCTCCGACGCCCCTCCTAAATACGGTAGGAAAGGATCGCGAATACGACCTCACGTTCGATTCGAGATTTTCGAACACAGAAAGCGAGTTGGAGTTGTTGTCAGCGAACACGATCTTACTCCTTTTTAAACGCTGTAATTTCGGTCTGCTGTCCGAGCTAGGGTCCGATCGGAATCCCGCCTCGGCTCAACGGCGATGACTTGCAACCTTCGTCGTCCGGCCCAATTCTCTCAAGTTTCGTGCCAGTCAGCTTCTTTATAGACGACCCATATTATTCACTGCTATGCCAGCTATTTAGGCGCCCAAATATGGGCCGAGAAATGCAGGCATGTCGCTGAACCGGCAAATTGTCGTGACAATGTCGTACATCGTGGCTCCTATAAACGGTTAACCGATTGCGGCGCGTGGAACTCATGTGCGAGTCGTTTATGAACCGCGCCGGGTTTGCCGGAGGCTATTGCGTTTAAGTTATGCGGCCATGGCTGGTTCGTCTAGCATGGCGTAATATTGCTCTTCAGCTTCGGCTGGCGGCATGTTTCCGATGGGTTCCAGAAGC
>NZ_JABDWM010000042.1:0-21497 GCF_019685295.1 Rhizobium sp. NLR22b | reverse complement strand
AAGATGGGGGCGATCAAACTCTAGCTCGGCCCGGCATTCGCAAGAACGTCGACCTGCCATTTCACGATCCGTCCCCCATCGCCGGAGAAGGATGGCCGTCCTCTCCGGCGCTTCTTTATCTCAACAAAAAGCGTGGAAATCATAAGACAAGCCATTTCCGATCTCCCACCTGTGATGTGCAGGTGGAAATCTCCCATGCGGGCGTTTTCACCCTGTTCGGCTGAGCGTGAACGGGGAAGAAAACTTCGACAAGCCGCCGCTAAATCGGTGTTAAATCCGTCTTTCCCAAATGCTATTCTGCCAACGGCGGTCCAAAGCTGGAGGCTTTCTGTGCGCATCAGGATGCTAGGCGGTCTCGAGGTTATCTCCGGAGAGGGCCGGCAAGTCCGCTTCGCCACGCGCAAGACGTCGCTGCTGTTTGCGGCTCTCGCCCTGGCAGGCCGCCGCGGCTGTCGCAGGGAGGTGCTTTCGGAAGCCTTCTGGCCGGGGCGAAGCGATGAGCAGGCCCGCAACAGCTTGCGGCAGGCGCTGGTCGATATCAGGCGGTCGTTCCCGGCAAGCAGTGACGCCACCACCTATATCGAGGGGGATCAGGAGACGGTGGCGCTGATTGTCGCTCCCGATGAAGTCGACATTTCACTCTTCGACCGGAAGCTGGGGACGGGCTCGAGCGCAGATCTCGCCTCCGCGGCGGATCTCTACCGCGGCGACCTGCTTGAGGGCGAGTCCATTCCGGATGAGTTGGGTGAGTGGTTCGCACCTTACCGGAGCACATATCAGCGCAAGGCGCTGCAGCTCGTGGAACGTTTGAGCCTTGCCCTCTTCGAACCAGGTTCCGCGGAAGAATTGCCCTGCGAAGCGCTTGCCGCGAGACTACTCGCCTCCGACCCGACGGCGGAGGCTGCCCACAGGGCGCTGATGCGGATCCACGCTCTCCGCGGCCACGAGAACATGGCCTTGCGCCAGTTCGAGACCTGCCGGGCTCTCCTGAAGAAGCATCTGGACGTCGAACCCGAAGCGGAGACCTCGTCTCTGGCCGCCACGCTGCAACCGCGGCAGCGACCCGGTGATCGGCGGGCTGCGGCCGCAGTCGAGCCGCAGCTGCAAGTCTTCTCAGCCCCGGCCAAGCATCATGACCGTCCATCGGTTGCGGTGCTGTCCTTCCAAAATTTGAGCGGCGATGCGGAACAGGACTATTTTGCCGACGGCATCGTGGAGGATATCACGATCGCTCTCGCGCAGTTCCGCCACCTCTATGTCATCGCCCGCAATTCGAGCTTCACCTACAAGGGACAGGCCGTCGACATAAAGCGGGTCGGGCGCGAGCTGGACGTGGACTATGTGGTCGAGGGGAGCGTGCGCCGCGCGGGCGACCGGCTTCGTATCGCCGGACAACTCATCGACACCTCGACCGGCGCGTATCTCTGGACAGACCGTTTCGACGGGACGCTGGCGAACCTGTTCGATCTGCAGGATCAGATTGCATCGAGCATTGTTGGCGCAATAACGCCGAAAGTGGAAGAGGCGGAGATCGAGCGCGCCAAACGCAAGCCGACCGAGAGCCTTGACGCCTATGACTATTATCTCCGCGGGCTGGCGGCCTTCGACCGGACGGTGACCAACAGATCGGTCGTCGACGAGGCCCTGCGGCTGTTCACGAAGGCGATTGAGCGCGATCCGGATTTTGCCATCGCCCATGCCCGGGCGGCGCGCTGCTATGCGACCCGGAAGAGCAACGGCTGGATGGTTGATCCCGGCACCGAGATTGAAGAAGCGACCCGATTGGCGAGAAGAGGCGTCGGACTCGGCTGGGACGATGCAGTCGCGCTCTCCTACGGGGGATATGTGCTCGGTTATGTCGGCGGCGATCTCGATGAAAGCGCTGCTTGTATCGATCGGGCCCTCTTCCTCAACCCGAACCTCGCCATTGCCCTGGGCGTCAGCAGCTGGGTGCGAGCCTGCCTGGGCGAGCCGGACAAGGCCATCGAACACGCCGCTCTGGCCATGCGCCTGAGCCCCTTGGATCCGCGCCTGTTTGCCTGGCAGTTCAACACTGGGCTGGCTCACTTCTGCGCCGGTCACTACGACGATTCCGCCGCCTGGGCGGCAAAATCCCTGCGCCACCAGCCGAACTACCCGAGCGCGATGCGTGTGATGGCGGCGGCCCACGCCATGGCCTGGCGGAGCGCGGAAGCAGGGGAAACGATTGCGCGACTGCACCTGCTGGATCCGGCGCTTCGGCTTTCGAATCTCGCCGACATTCTGCCACCGTTCCGGCGGCCGGATGACCGCAACCGCTATATCGAAGCCCTTCGTATGGCCGGATTGCCGGAGTAGGCATGCGGCGAAGGAGTTCAATCCGATCTTTGCCGAAGTCGGCCGCATGATTGTCGAGATGGTTTGAGGGAGGAACATGCGAACGGTAGGATCGACAGATCTCCGGTGCGCCCGGAAAACTCCTCCCCAACCCCTCCCCACAAGGGGGAGGGGCTCACCCGCAGCGGGATTTTGCCACTAACATATGCCGCCACATGCTGAGGCGTCGGGGATGAATTTCGACGGTGCAGCAGAGTAGTCTCTCCCCCTTGTGGGGAGGCGAAGGGGTTTTCTCCGAGGTCAGTGTTTTCCTTATACCGTTCAATCGCGTTTGAATGCGGCTCAAGGCCCTGCCTCTCCCATCACGGCAGCGTGTAGGCGATCACATAATCACCGGGCTTGGTGCCGACCGAGCCGTGGCCGCCGGCGACCATGACGACATATTGCTTGTTGTCGTCGGTGGTATAGGTCATGGGCGTTGCCTGGCCGCCGGCCGGAAGGCGCGCCCGCCAGAGCTCGCGTCCGTTCGTCACGTCGTAGGCGCGAAGATAATTGTCGACCGCCGCACCGAGGAAGGCGACGCCGCCCTTGGTCAGCATCGGTCCGCCGATGCCGGGCACGCCGACCTTGAAGGGCAGCGGCAGCGGCGTCATGTCGTGGACCGTGCCGTTCTTGTGCATATAGGCGATCTTGCCGGTGCGCAGATCGACGCCGGCGACATAGCCCCAAGGCGGCGCCTGGCAGGGGATCTGCATCGGCCCGAGGAAGGGACCCATGAAGACACCGTAAGGCGCGCCGTCATTGCGGTTGAGCCCCTGTTCGCTGCCCTTCTCGTCCTGGCCTCGCGGCGGAATGTCGGCCGCCGGCACCAGGCGCGAGGTGAAGGCGAGATAGGTCGGCATGCCGAACATGATCTGCCGCTCCGGATCCACCGCCACCGAGCCCCAGTTGAAAGTGCCGAAATTGCCGGGGTAGACGATCGTTCCCCCGAGAGACGGCGGCGTGTATCGGCCCTCATAGCGGTAGCGGTGGAAGTCGATACGGCAGAGGAGCTGGTCGAACAGCGACACGCCCCACATGTCCTTTTCCTTCAGCGGCTCGGGCGAAAAGGTGAGGTCGGAGATCGGCTGCGTCGGCGAGGTATGATCGCCGGTGACCGCGCCGCCGGGCGCCGGGATTTCCTTGACCGGGATGATCGGCTCGCCGCTGCGCCGGTCGAGCACATAGAGATCGCCCTGCTTCGTCGGGCCGACGAGGGCAGGAACCACGCTGCCGTCGGGTTTGGTCAGGTCGATCAGCGCCGGCTGGGCCGGCACATCCATGTCCCAGAGGTCGTGATGCACCGTCTGGCGCACCCAGCGCAGCTGGCCGCTGGCGATATCGAGCGCAACGATCGAAGAAGAGAATTTCTCGACATTGTCGCTGCGGCCGATGCCGATCTGGTCGGGCACCTGGTTGCCGAGCGGGATATAGACCATGCCGAGCGCCTCATCGACGCTGAAGACCGACCAGCTGTTCGGCGAATTGGTCGTATAGGTCTGGCCATCGGCGATCGGCGTCGTTACGTCCGGGTTGCCGGAGTCCCAGTTCCAGATCAGCGCGCCGGTCCTGACGTCGAAGGCGCGGATGACGCCGGACTGCTCCTCGGTGGAATAATTATCGTTCACCGCCCCGCCGACGATGATCTTGCCGGCCACCGCGACCGGCGGCGAGGTCGAATAATAATAGCCGGCCGGATTGAAGCGCATGCCGGTTTCCAGATGCAGCACGCCCTGATCGGCAAAGCTGGTGCAGATCTTCCCGTCGGCCGCATCGAGCGCGATCAGCCGGGCGTCTGAGGTCGGCAGATAGACGCGCTCGGCGCAGGGCTGGCCGGCGGCGACATCAGGATCGGCAAAATAGGTGACGCCGCGGCAGGTCTGGTGCTGCCGGTTGGGATTCATGCCCGAATTGGCGTCGTATTTCCATTTCTCCTTGCCGGTCTTGGCGTCGAGCGCAATCGCCCAGTTATGCGGCGTGCAGAGATAGAGCGTGTCCTTCACCTTCAGCGGCGTCACCTGATAGGTCGTCTCGCTGATATCCTCCGGCCGTTTGACGTCGCCGGTCTGATATCGCCAGGCTTCCTTCAGAGTCGAGACATTCTCGACATTGATCTGGTCGAGCGGCGAATAGCGCTGGCCAAAGGGCGTGCGGCCATATTGATGCCATTCGCCGTCGGGCACGTTCCCGCCGAGGGCGGGGGTGGCGGCGGCCGCATCCTTCGGCAGATCGCCGGCCAGATCGTGCGGGTCCGTCGTCATCGAATAGACGGCGACGAGGATGGCGAGAATGACTGGCACGGCGAGCGGCCATGGATTGGCGCCGTAGGTGATGCCGGTCGGGCTGCGAAAGCCGAGCGGCCGGCGGATCCACGGCGTCAGCAGCCAGAGGCCGAGCAGGATGATGACGCCGCCGCGCGGACCGAGTTGCCACCAGTCGAAACCGACCTCCCAGACCGCCCAGGCGAGCGCTGCGACGACGAGCACCGCATAGACCCAGAGCGCCGCCGCCTTGCGCATTAACAGTAGTCCGGCGGTGATGAGGAACATCAGGCCGGCAAACAGATAGAAGATGCTGCCGCCGAGCGTGATGAGCCAGAGCCCCCCGCCACCGAGCGCGACCCCGATGATGATGAAGAGAATGGAGGTGATGACGAGCGCCATAAGGCTGTCTCCCGCTTGGGTTAGCCGGGTGGGGGATCAGCGGAAAAGTACCGCCGGTCAGGCAGATAGAGCGAGGGAGATGCTATTCAACGGCTGCATTTGCCGCAGGCGGGTGTCACGGTACGGTTGTATTGAAGCCGCTTACGTCCCGCAGAAAGTCTGCAGCACCCGTTCCTCCGGCTTCGGAGGTTCCATATAGGCGGTGAAATCCGGCTGGTTTTCGTAGGGCTTCGACAGCACGGTCAGCAGCGCCTCGAACAGCGAGAAATCGCCGCGCTCGACCGCGGCCTCGAGCGCCTGTTCGACCCGGTGATTGCGGGGAATGAAGGCTGGATTGACGCGGCGCATGGCGCTGGCGCGTTCGACCGCCGTCTGCGGATCGCGCGACAGTCTCTCGCGCCACTGCATCAGCCAGGGCCGACAGGCCTCCGGTTCCCGGAAGCTCCTGGCAAAAGCGGGCTCCGCGCCGTCGTCGCCGGCAAGATCGGCGAGCCGCCGGAAGGCCAGGGTGAAATCGGCGCCCTGCGCCTGCATCAGCGACAGCAGCGCCTGGACGAGGTCGAGATCGCCGTCCTCTTGACCGGCAAGGCCGATCTTATCGCGCATGCCGGCCAGCCACGCAGCCTGGAACCGCTCGCCATAGGCCCGGATCACCGCATTGGCCTTGTCGACCCCCTTGTCCGGCTCGGTATCGATCAGCGGCAACAGCGTTTCGCCGAGTCGGGCAAGGTTCCACTGGCCGATGGCCGGCTGATTGGCATAGGCATAACGGCCATGCTGGTCGATCGACGAGAACACGGTCGCAGGGTTATAGACATCCATGAAGGCGCAGGGGCCGAAGTCGATCGTCTCCCCGGAAACCGTCATATTGTCCGTGTTCATCACGCCATGGATGAAGCCGACATGCAGCCAGCGGGCGATCAGCGCCGCTTGGCGCTCCGCGATTGCCGAGAACAGCGCGAGATAAGGTTCTTCGGCCGCCTTCAGTGCGGGATAGTGCCGGTCGATCACATAGTCGGCGAGGGCCCGCACACCGTCGGTGTCGCCTCTCGCCGCGAAATACTGGAAAGTGCCGACCCGGATATGGCTTGCCGCGACCCGGGTGAAGACGGCGCCTGGCAGCACCTCTTCGCGATAGACCGGGTCGCCCGTCGTCACGGCCGCCAGAGCCCTGGTGGCGGGAATGCCGAGCGCGAACATCGCCTCGCTTATGATGTATTCCCTGAGCACCGGTCCGATTGCCGCCCGCCCGTCGCCGCGCCGCGAAAAAGGCGTCGGTCCGGCGCCCTTCAGCTGGATGTCGAAACGATTGCCGCTGCGGTCGACCACCTCCCCGAGCAGGATCGCCCGCCCATCGCCGAGCTGCGGCGAGAAGCCGCCGAATTGGTGCCCGGCATAGGCCATCGCCAGCGGTTCGGCCCCTTCGGGAACGAGATTGCCGGAAAAGATCGCCGCGCCGTCGCGACGCAGCGCGTCGACGTCAAGCCCGAGCTCGGCGGCCAGCGGCTCGTTCAGCTTGATGAGCCAAGGTTCGGTTACCGGTGTCGGCGTTTGCGGCGCAAAGAAGCGCTCGGGCAAGCCGACATAGCTGTTGTCGAACGGAAAGGCCGCGCCGGACCGGATTTTCTGCGGGGTCGAGGTCATTGTTCATAGGTAGGGCCGGGGTGCCCCGCGCGCAAGCCGGTCTTGCGGCCGGATCGATCGGCCGTCACGCAGATCGCGCCGATGCAAGGAATCGTGATCCGCTTTTACCTCTCGTCAAAGCTGCTTTGCCATAAAGGACATAGCCCCGCCATGATCTCGGGCGTATAGCAGATCATCTCCCCTTGGCCCTGCGCCATGTCATCCCCGCGGCCTTGCTGCTTCCTCTGCTCCGCCGCGCCACCGTGAGTGATTCCGGACGATGTCGGATCAGATTTACCAGGCGCCGATGGTTCGGCGCGCCGCGCCCAATTTCCGGGTGATCGCGATGATCGTCGCGAGTGCGATGCTGATGGAAAATATCGATGCGACCGTGCTGGCGACCGCGCTGCCCACCATGGCTCGCGATTTCGCTGTCAGCGCCCCGGCCATGTCGATCTCACTGACCTCCTATCTCCTCAGCCTGGCGATCTTCATTCCGGCCAGCGGCCGGATGGCCGACAGTTTCGGTTCGCGCACCGTCTTCAGGGCGGCGATTGCCGTCTTCGTCATCGGCTCCATTCTCTGTGCGCTCGCGCCGAAGCTGCCCTTCCTGGTCCTGGCCCGGCTGCTGCAGGGCATGGGCGGCGCAATGATGATGCCGGTCGGCCGGCTGGTGCTGATGCGCAGCGTCGACCGCAAGGATATGGTCAGCGCCATGTCCTGGCTGCTGGTGCCCGCGCTGATCGGCCCGATCGTCGGCCCGCCGCTCGGCGGTTTCATCGTTACCTATCTTGACTGGCGCTGGATCTTCTACATCAACGTGCCGGTCGGCATTATCGGCATGATCTTCGTCTCGATCTATATCGACGAGGTGAAGGGCAAGGCGGCCGGCCCCTTCGATACGATCGGCTTCATCCTCTCTGGCATCTCGCTCGGCTCGCTGCTCTTCGGCTTCGAAATGTCGAGCCATGAAGGCGAGGGCGCTTTCTCGATCTTCCTGATATCAGCCGGCCTGCTCTTCGGCCTCGCCTATCTCAGGCATGCCCGCAGGCATCCATCGCCGATCATGGATTTTTCGCTGATGAAGGTGCCGAGCTTCGGCACCTCGGTCATCGCCGGTTCGCTGACGCGCATCACCCAGGGTGCGCAGCCTTTCCTGCTGCCGCTGCTCTTCCAGATCGGCTTCGGCCTGTCGGCGGCTGCGGCCGGCCAGATCGTCATATCAACCGCGCTCGGCGCGCTCGCCATGAAACCGATGGCCCGGTTTGTTTTCAGGCGGCTCGGCTTCCGCAGAAGCCTCGTCGTCAACGGCATTCTCGGCACGGCCGGTTATGCCCTCTGCGCCGCCTTCCGGCCGGATTGGCCGATGCCGCTGATTTTCGTCGTCCTGGTGCTCAGCGCCTTCTTCCTGTCGTTCCAGTTCACCGCCTACAACACCATCGCCTATGACGAGATCGAAAAGGAGCGGATGAGCTCGGCCACCAGCTTCTACACCACCTTTCAGCAGTTGATGCTGTCGCTCGGCATCTGCATCGGGGCCTTGGCGCTGCACGGTTCGATGGCCTTCAACAATGTCGAAACGCCGTCGCTGGTCGATTTCTCCACCGCCTTCATCGTCGTCACCATCATCTCGATCACCGCTACCGTCTGGAACCTGCGTTTCTCGCCGACCGCTGGCGAGGAGATCAGCGGCTATAAGGCCAAGGTGCCTGGAGAAACAAAGGCTTGACGCGCGTCGCTTGAATCAAATTCTGAGCCAGCCTTCAGTCCTTATCCTCCATGTCAGCCGCCATTTCCGCGAGCTTGCGCACGGTGTTGAGATTGCGCGAGGTCCCGGGCTTCAGCGCCGGCAGCTTCAGTTTCGAGCGGCCGGACCCATTGGGATAATGCACATAGATCTCCCGTCCGGCCAGCTTCGCCTCCTCGCCATCGGGCGCCACCATTTTGTCAAGCGCATCGCCGGACGCCTTTTCGGGCAGGAAGTAGACGAGCAGGAAACTCGGCTTGGCATCGGGGAAGGGCGCGTCGGCGGCAATCGCCTCGAGTTCTTTCCGGCTGCGCACCATCACGCCCGGCCGCTTGCCCATCTTCTGTCCGAGCGCCGCGTCGAGCTTTTCCTCGACTGCCGTTTCGGACGCATCCGAGCGGAACAGCACATTGCCGCTCTGGATGTAGGTTTTCACGTCGGTAAAGCCGAGGCCCTCGCAGATCGATCTTAGTTCAGCCATCGGCAGCGACCCGGTGCCGCCGACGTTTATGGCGCGGAGGAGGGCGATATAGACGGGCATTTCTGTCTCCTGGGCTGTGCCGTGTGGCATGCCCCAACCCTCACATCTTCCCCGCCACCTTGATCGCAAACGCATACTCGAACGCGATCTCTTCCAGCCGCTGGAAGCGCCCCGAAGCGCCGCCATGGCCAGCGTCCATATTGGTCTTGAGCAGGATCGGCGCTTCGCCGGTTGTCTTGTCGCGCAGTTTCGCCACCCATTTGGCCGGTTCCCAATAGGTGACGCGCGGGTCCGTCAGGCCCCCGAGCGCCAAGATCGGCGGGTAGGGTTTTGCGCCGACATTGTCATAGGGCGAATAGGCGGCGATCTGCTCGTATTCTTCCTTGCTGTCGATCGGGTTGCCCCATTCCGGCCATTCCGGCGGGGTGAGCGGCAGAGTGTCGTCGAGCATGGTGTTGAGCACGTCGACGAAGGGAACGGCGGCGATGATGCCTGCGAACTTCTCCGGCGCCATGTTGGCGACGGCGCCCATCAGCATGCCGCCGGCCGATCCGCCCTCGGCGATGATCTTCGCGTAAGAGGTGAACTTCTGTTGATTCAGATAATCCGCCGCGGCGACGAAGTCCTTGAACGTGTTCGTCTTCTTGTCCATCTTGCCGTCTTCGTACCAGGCAAAGCCCTTGTCCTTGCCGCCGCGGATATGGGCGATGGCATAAACGAAGCCGCGGTCGACGAGCGACAGGCAATTGGTGTTGAAGCCGGCCGGAATGGTAATGCCGTAGGCGCCATAGCCGTAGAGCAGGCAGGGTGCTGAGCCGTCGAGCGGCGTATCCTTGCGATAGAGCAGGGTGACCGGTACTCTCTCGCCGTCCCAGGCCGGGGCGAAGACGCGGCGGGTGACGTAGTCGTCGGGATTGTGGCCGGAGGGCACTTCCTGCGTCTTCAACAATGTGCGCTCGCGCGTCACCATATTGTAGTCGTAGAGCTGCGACGGCGTCGTCATCGAGGAATAGGAGAACCGGATGACATCCGTATCGTATTCCGCCGCGCCCGAAAGCCCCAGTGAATAGGCTTCTTCGGCAAAGGCGATCGCATGTTCCTCGCCGGTCGCCCGGTCGCGGATCATGATCCGCGGCAGCCCGTCCTTGCGCTCCAGCCACAGGAGGTGGCGGGCATAGGCCATGTGGCTGATGATCAAAGTCCCGGGCTTATGGGCGACGACTTCGCGCCAGTTTTCCTTGACCGGATTGTCGACCGGCGCTTCCATGATCTTGAAATCCTTGGCGCCGCCGTCATTGGTCAGGATGTAGAAGACATCGCCGCCTTCTGTCAGCGAATATTCGATGCCTTCCTCGCGCGCAGCCACCAGGTTCGGCTCGGCCGTCAGGTCCTTGGTCGACAGCAGCCGGTATTCGCTCGTTTCATGGTCGTGAATATCGATATAGATGAAGTCGTCGAGCAGCGAGCCGCCGACGCCCATGAAGAAGCCGGCATCGGCTTCCTCATAGACCAGCCGGTCTTCCGACTGCGGCCGGCCGACAATATGGTGGAAGACTTTCGACGGCCGGTGGTTCTCGTCGAGCGCTGAATAGAAGAAGCTCTTGCCGTCTGGCGCCCAGACGCCGCCGCCGCCGGTATTCTCGATCCGGTCCGTAAGATCTTCCCCGGTCGCGAGATCGCGCACCTTCAGCGTGAAGAACTCCGATCCCTTGTCGTCATAGCCCCAGATGCCGCGGCTGTGGTCGCTCGAATGGTCGAGGCCGGCGAGGCGGAAATAGGCCTTGCCGGCGGCTTCTTTGTCGCCGTCGAGCAGCACCGTGCGGATCGTCTCGTCGGCAACGTCGCCGTCACGGGGAATGCGGAAATAGCGCGGCTGTTCGCCGCCGGTGACATAGAACGTGCCATAGGCATAGGCGCCATCCTTCATCGGTACCGAGCTGTCGTCTTCCTTGATGCGGCCGCGCATTTCAGCAAACAGCGCTTTCTGCAGCGGCTTGGTGTCTTCCATCGCTGCGTTCATATAGGCGTTTTCGGCTTCGAGATGCCGGCGGATCTCGGGGTCGAGGATCGACGGATCCTTGAACATCGCCTGCCAGTTATCGGCGCGCAGCCAGGCATAGTCATCCGTGCGGGTAATGCCGTGGCGCGTATCGGAGAGGGGCTTTTTCGGTGCGGCGGGCGGTGTCGGCAGGCTCTTGAAAACGGACAAGGAATTGGCTCCGGTGGGAATGTCGGGTTGGCAAGAGATAGAGGCGCGCCGTCGCCGGATCAAGCGGCTAGGCTGTGCCAGGGGTGCAGACGGCCTTCCAGAGCCGAGGAGACGGCACCGCTCGCCCTGCCTTGATGTCACCACAATATTTAAGGAGGTCCGCTATCACAGAGCGAATTTTGCACGTGCCCAGCCCCCGGCAAGCCGCCGGTGGCAGGATGAAGACTGTACAACAGTAAGGGATTTCCTCCGCAATGCCGAAACGCCTTCTCCTGTTTGTATCCCTGGCCGGCTTGGCTGCCCCCGCTTTTGCCGTCGACCCGGCCATCAAGAAGCAGCTGGAAAAACTTGATCCCTCCACCCGCCTGGAACAGAGCTGCGACACGGAAGCGATGAGCCGGATCAACAATGACAGCACCGGCTTCAAGCCCGACAAGGTGATCGCCTATACCTTCAAGGACCCGATCGCCGGCGACAATTCGCTGCAGGCGCCGGGCGCGGTCTTCCGCAGCAAGGGTGATTGGTATCATCTTTCCTACAATTGCATCACCGGCCCGCAGCATATCAACGTGCGCGAACTCGACTATCAGATCGGCGAGAAAGTGCCGCGCGAGAAATGGGACAAATATTATCTCTACGATTGATGCTGCTGCATCCGTCCGGGCTACTACGGTGACATCCGGCCACATGGCGGTATGCAAAAATACCCGCTAGAATTGCCGGATCGAACCTTAGAAGCCCTGATATGAACCGCATCCTCGTCGTTTCGGCGTTCCTTCTGGCCGCGATCTCAGCCGCATCGGCGGACGAGTTGTCGTTGGCGCCGCCAGCTGCTCCGCTCTCGAAGGCGCCGGCGATCAAACTTGTCGAGCCGCATCTGCATATCGCCCGTTCCAACATAGCGGGCCATGCCCGCATCGCGCTCACCTTCGACGCCTGCATGGGGCAGGCGGACGAACGCATCCTTTCGACTCTGGTGCGCGAGCGCATTCCGGCAACGATCTTCGTCACCGCCCGCTGGCTGAAGCGCAACCCGCAAGCCCTTGCCGTCTTCCTGCAGAATCCCAATCTCTTCGAGATCGAAAACCACGGCGAGAACCATATTCCGGCCATCGATACGCCGATGTTCGTCTATGGCATTGCCTCGGCCGGCTCGCCGCAGGCGGTGAAGCAGGAAGTCGAAGGCGGCGCCGCCGCCATGGTCGCATCCGGCATTCCCGCACCGCACTGGTTCCGCGGCTCCACGGCCAAATACGATCTTCCTGCCATCGGCGAGATCCGCGCCATGGGCTATCGCATCGCCGGCTACTCGGTGAACGGCGACGGTGGCTCGCTGCTCGGCGCTGTCATCACCGAAAAACGCATCGCCTCGGCCAAGGACGGCGATGTCGTCATCTCCCACATCAATCAGCCGACCCATGCGGCCGGGGAGGGAGTGGCAAAGGCGCTGGTTGATCTCAAGATGAAGGGCGCGGAGTTCGTTCGTCTGGAGGATGTCGAGGATATGGGCGACGACAAGACGACGGAATAGAGCTGCGGTTGAAGGTGTACCGTGTGGCACGGCACAATAGCCAAAGCGAAGCCTCTACCGCAACGCATCCCCAGTCCCCAACCTATCGTCACCAAACCGCCGTATCCCTGGTCCTTCCCGGTCGAGCGCGAAATCCTCGAACCAGTCGCGATGAATCCCAGCAATCATCGCCCCGACCATCTGGGCGGCGAGATAGGAGAAGGTGATGCCGTTGCCGCCATAGCCGTGGGCGGCGAAGACATGCGGCATCCCGGGCGTCGGGCCGATCAGCGGCAGGCCATCGGCCGTTTCGCCGAAGGTTCCGCCCCAGGCATGGGCGATGCGGGTATCGACTCTCGGCCATAACCGCTTCATCTTCTCCTGGACGGCGCTGATCTTGGCCGGCAACTTTCGGTCCCGCGCTGCGGCATCGGTCGTACCGTCGTCCTCGCCGCCGGCGACGATGCGATTGTCCGCGGTCGTGCGCATGTAGAGGTAGGGATGGCTGTCCTCCCATAGCAAAGCCCTGTCGCGCCAGAACGTGGCGGGGTTCTGCGGCACGGTGGCGAAGGCCCAGCTCGAACGTGTGCGGTGCAGTTTCGGCATGTCGAGGCCCGGCATCGAATAGCCGGTCGCCAGCACGACATGCCGCGCCTCGATGACATAGGCGCCGTCCGTCTCCGCCGTCACGCGATCGCCTTCGCTGTGCAGTGCGGTCACGGAGGCGCTGACCGGCTGCGCGCCGCGCCTGATGGCCATCGCGATCAGCGCCCAGGTGAGCAGCAGCGGATCGGCTTCCGCCGAACCCGGCGAATAGATCGCTCCATCCCGATCGAGCTCGAATTGCGTGAAGAGATCGGGATGTTCGAGATAGACGCCGGGCAGGCCCGCCCGTCGGCGAAGCTGGCGCTCTTCCCTGAGGTCGCGGGCGCCTTCCAGATTGCAGGCGAGATAAAGCGTGTTGCGCGGCCGGAAGCCGCAGGCCACTCCGTTCGCTGCGATCAGCTTCGAAAGACCGGCGACGGCAGCGGCGCTGCGGCGATAGATTCCCGCCGCTCGTTCGAAGCCGTAATAGGCCTCGAGCTGTGTGAGCGTGCTGTCGATTTCCCATTGCAGCATCGCGGTGCTGGCGGCGGTGCTGCCGAAGCCCGGCTCTTCCCGGTCGATGATAACAACGGAAAAGCCACGCGCCGTCAGATGATCTGCGATCAGCGCGCCGGTGATGCCGCCGCCGATCACCGCGACATCGGTCGAAAAGCTCTGCGCCATCGGCCGCCATTGCGGACGTATGGCATTCTTTCCCCAGAGCGAATGGCCGCTGACCATCTGGTCATGATCGGATTCGTCGAGATCGAGATCGGACGCCACTTATGTCTCCTCGCGTGATTACTTCGGCAATTGCGGCTGCGGTTTTTCCTCGATCAGCAGTTCCTCGATGATGGTCATGACGATCAGCGACAGCGGCAGCGCCAGCATTGCGCCGACGGCCCCCCACATCCAGGTCCAGAACAGGATGGCGAGGAAGACGATAAAGGGATTGATTTCAAGCCGCCGCCCCATCACCGCCGGGAAGATCAGGTTCTCCATGACGAGATGCACCGTGAAGAAGGCGGCCGCCGGCACCAGACCGACGATGAAGCCGTCATAGGTGATGATCCCGGCGATCGCGACGGAAAGCGTCATCAGCGTGATGCCGAGATAGGGGATGAAGCTCGACAGGAAGGCGAAGAAGCCCCAGAGCACCGGCGCCGACAGCCCACTTGCATAGGCGATGACGGTCATGACGACGCCAAGCCCGACATAGATCAGCGAGGCGGTGGCGAAATAGAAGCCGAGCACCTGCTCGACGCCATTGATGACGCGGATCGCCGCCAGCCGCTGCGGGCGGGTGCGGAAGGTCATGATGATGGTCTTGCGCAGATTGACGCGGCTGGCAAGAAAGAGCAGCAACGCGGCGAAGAAGATCAGCCCCTGTATCAGTGCCGGCGTCAGGCTGGTTGTCACCACATGCAGCACGTTGCCGGTGTTTTCGAGCAGCGCGCCAATCGACATCGGCCCGCTTTCGAATGTCGCCGGCGTGATGTGCAGCCATTCGATGCGCTCCAGATAGGGCATGATGCGGCTGATCATCCGCTCGATGAAGGCGGGGGCTTCGTTCGCAAGCGTCGCCAGCGGATCGGCAAGCGAACTGACCAGCAGGACGATGACCAAAGCGACTCCGCTTGAAAGAAGGAAAGCGTTGGCAAGCCTTGGCACACCCATTTTGCTGAGGTTTTCAGCGGCGAGGCCGAGGATCATGCCGACGACGACGGCAAGGGTGACCGGAATAAGAATCAGCGACATCATGTAGACGGCGGCAAGGCCGAGGATGGCGAAAATGCCGATGATCGCCCAGGCCATGCTGATGTCGAGCCCGTCCTTCTCAAGCCGATGCACCGGCGGCGACGGCAGTTCCTCCGCTGCCTCCTGCAACGACTGAGCCCAGGCGCTGGTTTGGCGTTCGCCGATGGCGATCTTCTTTGCGTGTTTGCGGATGCCGTTGGCGATGCCCATGTGGTGAGGTCCCCGAAGCCCCATTGCTTCGCCACAAAAACGCGCTGATGCGGTTCCGGTTCCGCGGCCATGGCGCTGTCGTAAAGACATCAGTCCGCCTGCAGGCAAGGGCGCTGATCGCGGAAGTGTCCGCTCCTTCTTCGGCTCGCGCCGATTTGATCCTGCCGCCGGAACAACCTCGCAGGCGCTGGCGTTCGGTCTCGGAAGGAGAGTGCTCATGATTGCAGATCCCGATCAGACGAAAACCACCGAGACCTATTCGACCGATCCCCCTTATGCGGACGAGGCGAGGTTGAAAGCCGCCGATCAGCGGCGTTGGTGGGTCTGGACCGTTCTTGCGGCGGGCGCGGCAGTTCTCATCATTGCCGGCGTGAGCGTTGCGATCTGGCCAAACCCCGGCAACAATGATCCGACCGCGACGGCTTCGACCAGGCCGGATCCGATCAACACGCAGCCCTCCGGTCCCGGCGCCTTCAACAACGACCCGGCCTCCGGCCCTGCACGACCGCCCGAAGCGACAGACCGGTCGCCAACGCCGAGCGGAAACGGCGGCGGACCGACGCAGGTGACGACGCCATCAGGAACCGAGAAGGTCCAATAGCACAGGCTCAGGACGAAAGCGTCAGGCCGATGCCCCAGGGATCTTTGAGGAAGACGCCGCCATCGCGCTTCTCGCTGTTGATCTCCAGCGCGTCGAACCTGGAGACCGCCGCGTCGAGCGTCGCCTTATCGTTGAAACGGATCCGGTAGTCGGAAAGCCCGGTCATATTGTCGGCGCGGGCGGTGGCGCCTCGGCTGTTCCAGATGTTGGCGGCGAGATGGTGGTGATAACCGCCGGTCGCAAAGAAGCTCGCGCCGGGATAACGGGCCATCAGCTTGAGGCCGAGCACGTCCCGGTAGAAGGCGTCGGCCTGCGGGATATCGCCGACCTGCAGGTGCAGATGGCCGATCGCCGTTCCCTCAGCCATGCCGTCCCAGCGATCACTGGGCGCGCTATCGTAGAGCGCCTGCAGGTCCAGACGCCGCGTCGCCATTTCGACCATGCCGTCCTGGTGGAATTTCCATTGCTCGTGCGGCCGGTCGGCATAGATTTCGATGCCGTTGCCCTCGGGGTCGGAAAGATAGATCGCCTCGCTGACGAGATGGTCCGAGGCGCCGTCGAGCACGACATTGTTGTGGGCGGCTTGACGCAGCCAGCGCGCCAGTTCGGTGCGATCGGGCATCAGGAAGGCTGTGTGGAAAAGGCCTGCGGCATTCCGTGGCGCGACTGTCGCGTCCCTTGCCGTCGTCAGCGTCAGCAGCGGATGACCCCCGACCCCCAGCACTTCGCCGCTCGTCGTCTTCTCGATGACCTTCAGGCCGAGCATCGACTGATAGAAGCCGGAAACCAGGCCGAGGTCGGTAACGACGAGATGCGACTGGTCGATGTGAGCAGGCCGCGTCAGCGCATAGGATGTTTCTGTCATCAATGGGTCTCCTGCCTCTGCAGTTGAAGCGTACCGGCGGTGGCGGCAATCATGCCGCCCGTGGCAAATCCGAGGAAGTCTCGCCGGTTCATGCGCCTGGTCTCCTCGGTTGCCGTACTTGATCTCTATATGGTCTATCCAGATTGTTCACAGAAGGCTTGTTTTTGAGGATGAAGCGTTGAGCAGATGTTGACGATGACCTGCACCGGCTTGATCGGAGTCAATGCGCCCGTATCTTCATCTGAGCAAGCTTATGCATCTCAGTCATGGAGGGAAGCCATGTACAGGAAAATCATCGTGGCGATCGCGCTCGGCAGCCTCGACAGGGGAGAGAACATTCTCCGCAAGGCCGCCTCGCTGCTCGACGCGGGCGGCCAGATTGTCGCGCTCAACGTCGTCGAGGATGTGCCGACCTATGTTGCGATCGAACTGCCAGCCAATATGCTCGAGGACGCCATGAAGGACGGCCGCGAGAAGCTGGAAGCGCTGGTCGCCGCAACCGGGATCGCGGCGACGATCGACATCCGCAACGGCCCGCCGGCCAAGGCCATCATCGCGGCCGCCGAAAGCTACGGCGCCGACCTCATCATCCTCGCCTCGCATATTCCGGATTTTTCCAACTATTTTATCGGCGCCACGGCCGACCGCGTCGTACGGCACGCCAAGTGTTCAGTGCTGGTCGAGCGGCAGAAGATCTGAATCTTCGCCGCTCCATTTTCGAGTGCTCTTCCCAGTCGTCGAGGCGGGGCAGACCTCGCGCGGTCTGTCACGAAGATTTACTGCCCGCGCGATGCGCCGCAGTTGCGCCCCCGCCAGTTCGGTGCGACCATCGCAATCGGGTACGAAACGGGTTGGCGTGCATGGCCGAGTTCAACGGCATTCGCTGGGCTTACGACAGATACGAGTTGATCGCCGACGGCATCGTCCATGGCGTCGGTCTCGTGTTGGCGCTGATCGGCGCCACCGCTCTGATCTTTTACGCCACGGTTTGGAGCTCCCACGGCGCGCTCGCCGCCGCCTGGATCTATGGCGTCGGACTGGTGCTGACGCTTGCCATCTCCTTTTCCTACAATGTCTGGCCGGTCTCGCGCACCAAATGGTTCCTGCGCCGCTTCGATCATTCGGCGATCTTCATCCTGATCGCCGCCACCTATACGCCATTCCTCGAGCGCGGCGCCGACGATCCGCTGCTCTTCTTCATGCTGGTGGCGATATGGCTGTTCGCTGCCGTCGGCATCGTCCTGAAATGCGCCTTTCCCGGGCGCTACGACCGTCTCGCCATCCTGCTTTACCTCGCCATGGGCTGGAGCGGCGTGCTGGTGGCGGGGCCCGTCGCCGCGCGCATTCCCTCCGCTTCGATGCTGCTGATCATTATCGGCGGCGTCATCTATTCACTCGGCGTCATCTTCCATGTCTGGGAGAAACTGCGTTTCCAGAACGCCATCTGGCACGGTTTCGTCGTCATTGCAGCGGCCGTGCATTATTCCGCCGTCTTCGCTTGTTTCAGCCTGCCAATGCCGGGCTTCTGAGCTGCGGCCTGCCCGAGACCGTTCCACAAGCCTTTCTCTGCCGTATCAGCCGTTTACATCTTTCGAACTGCGGCGTATGCCAACCCGCGCAGTCAATCCGAACCGGGTCATCATGACAGACGCCGTCCTCCTCCGCGACGCCACCGAAGCCGATCTTCCCGCCATCCGGGATATCTACAATCATGCCGTCGAGCACACGACGGCGATCTGGAACGAGACGCTCGTCGATCTCGAAAACCGACGGGAATGGCTGAGCGCGCGCAACGGCCGCGGCTTTCCGGTCATCGTCGCCGACAAGTCGGGTAAGGTCGCGGGCTATGCCTCCTATGGCGACTGGCGCGCCTTCGAGGGCTATCGCCACACGGTCGAACATTCCGTCTATGTCGAGAAAGATCATCGCAGCGCCGGCATCGGCGAGGCCCTGATGCGCGAATTGATTGCGCGTGCGGCGGCCGCCAATATCCATGTGATGATCGCCGGCATCGAGGCCGACAACACCGCCTCGATCCGGCTGCACGAAAAGCTCGGCTTCCGTATTGTCGGCAGATTTTCCGAGGTCGGCACCAAGTTCGGCCGTTGGCTGGACCTCACCTGCATGGAGCTTCGCCTGCCCGGCGAGGCCGATTGACCTACTTGCTCGGGCAAGGCCGACGGAGGATGAGCGCTCGCCGGACGGAGTGACCGGCAAATCATTGCCGGAGCGGTCACTATCTTTTTATTGTATTCTGAGCTGTGTAGAAAAGAGAGGCCGCCTGCTTCGCGAGAGGCGGCGTGATAAGCGTCATGGAGTTCAACAGTTCAATGGTAATGTATAGATCGCCGCTCGGCCTCCTTGCCTTCCTTCTTCTCGCCGCTGCTCCGATTTCCTCGCGTGCTGCCGATTGTGGCAGCACGGCCTCGCCGAAGCTCGACTGGCAGGAATGCACGAAGAAAAACCTGATGTTGCAGGGCAGTGACCTCCAAGGCGCCAATCTCTTCAGCACCGATTTCTCGCTGACCGATCTCAGCGGTTCGAATTTCAAATCCGCCAATCTGGAAAAGGCGAGCTTGGTGCGGGCCTCGCTTGAGGGGTCACATGCCGAAGGGGCCAACTTCGCCAAGGTCGAGGCCTATCGCGCCAGCTTCGCCAATATTGCCGCCGAAGGCGCTTCCTTTGCCGGCGCCGAGCTGCAGCGCGCCAATTTTGCCGGCGCCCGGCTCTCCGGCGCGAGCTTCGAAAAGGCCGAACTCGGCCGCGCCGATTTCGACAAGGCGGTGCTGACGGGGGTGAAATTCTCTTTCGCCAATCTCTCCCGCGCTGACCTTTCCCACGCCACCTTCGAAGGCCCGTTAATCTTCGAGCGCGCCTTCATGTTCTTGACTCGCATCGAAGGCCTCGACCTCTCGGCTGCCGCCGGGCTCGAACAGGCACAGATCGACCTCGCCTGCGGTGACGCCTCGACCAAACTGCCCGCCGGCCTCTCGGCGCCGCCGACATGGCCTTGTCCGGCTGAGCACGAGTGATTACCAGGCGACACTATACGCCTATGGCAACACGCACGTCTCTCTGGGATGGTTCGGTTCGACTTAGTGGAGTTTGAACTCGCCCATGACGCGGCGCCACTCGTTCGGCCCGATCAGCCGCTGGTGGGTGTAGCGAACAGAATGCAACGGCCCGTCGAGGGAGGACTGCCAGAACTCGAGAAACTTATGCATCTCCGGAAAGTCCGGGGCAAGATCGTAATCCTGCCAGACATAGGTCTGCAGCACGGATTCAAAATCAGGAATGCGATAGAGGATATGTGCAGTGGTCAGCCCATAGCCGTTCAGCTGACGTTCCAGATCTGAGGAAAATCGCATACTTCATCTCCGTTTCGTGACGCTCGAAAGGTGGCGCAAAATTTTGCAGCCATCAACGGATTTCTGAAACGCGTCCACCGTGTTTATTGTTCCTTTACAGGATGTTAGCAGCCACTTCGCACGAGTGCTAATTTTTTTATGGCGCCCTCTTGAAATGGAAAAACCGCAAAACCAGATCATTGCGCGCAGAACGCTCGATCGAGGTTTTGCACCCGCCCGGACTGGTCATCCGGTCCGGCCAGGGGAATAACATCACTATTGTTTGTCCATTGGAGGAAAACATGTCGTTCCGACCGCTTCATGATCGCATTCTCGTCCGCCGCGTCGATTCCGAGGAAAAGACCAAGGGCGGCATCATCATTCCCGACACTGCCAAGGAAAAGCCGCAGGAAGGCGAGGTCATCGCCGTCGGGCCCGGTGCACGCAACGAGGCCGGCCAGATCCAGGCGCTCGACGTCAAGGTCGGCGATCGCGTTCTGTTCGGCAAGTGGTCCGGCACTGAGATCAAGATCAACGGCGAGGACCTGCTGATCATGAAGGAAAGCGATGTCATGGGCATTATTGAAGCCCAGGCGGCCGAAAAGATCGCCGCCTGAGGCATGTCCGCGCATGAGTCAAAAAGCTGCCTATTGAAGGAGTGAAAGAATGGCTGCGAAAGAAGTGAAATTTCATAGCGATGCCCGTGAACGCATGCTGCGTGGGGTCGATGTGCTGGCCAATGCCGTGAAGGTGACGCTGGGCCCGAAAGGCCGTAACGTCGTGATCGACAAGTCCTTCGGCGCGCCGCGCATCACCAAGGACGGCGTTTCGGTTGCCAAGGAAATCGAGCTCGAAGACAAGTTCGAAAACATGGGCGCGCAGATGCTGCGCGAAGTCGCATCGAAGACCAACGACCTCGCCGGCGACGGCACCACGACTGCGACGGTGCTCGCCCAGGCGATTGTCAAGGAGGGCGCCAAGGCGGTCGCCTCCGGCATGAACCCGATGGACCTGAAACGCGGCATCGATCTCGCCGTCGACGCTGTCGTCGCGGAACTGAAAACTAACGCCCGCAAGATCTCCAACAATTCCGAAATTGCCCAGGTCGGCACGATCTCCGCCAATGGTGATTCCGAGATCGGCCGCTACCTTGCCGAAGCAATGGAGAAGGTTGGCAACGAAGGCGTCATCACCGTTGAAGAGGCCAAGACTGCCGAAACCGAACTCGAGGTGGTCGAAGGCATGCAATTCGACCGCGGTTATCTGAGCCCCTATTTCGTCACCAATCAGGACAAGATGCGGGTCGAACTGGAGGATCCCTATATCCTCATTCATGAGAAGAAGCTCTCGAACCTGCAGTCGATGCTGCCGGTTCTCGAAGCCGTGGTTCAGTCCGGCAAGCCGCTCCTCATCATTGCTGAAGACGTCGAAGGAGAAGCCCTTGCGACCTTGGTCGTCAACAAGCTGCGCGGCGGCCTGAAGATCGCTGCCGTCAAGGCGCCTGGCTTCGGCGACCGCCGCAAGGCCATGCTTGAAGACATCG
>NZ_JABDWM010000041.1:0-21636 GCF_019685295.1 Rhizobium sp. NLR22b | reverse complement strand
TTGCATGCCGCTTCAACCCGGAACTCAGCGCCAAATACGACCTCCTCATCAAAGCCGGCAAGCCGCCGAAGGTCGCCATCACAGCCATCATGCGAAAGATCATCCTGCTGGCAAACGCACTCCTGCGGAAAAACCAAAAATGGACACCAAAAGCCGCTTGATCAAAACGGATACTCTAGCCTCTGGCGGAAAGATGATGCCGCCTTTCTTTCGGCCGGCGCGCTCATATGTTAAGGGCGAATGGCGCAACAGGCGGCATTGTCCGCGAGGAGGACGGCTTCGTGTTCCATCCGAGACTATTCGAGAATCGCAATGTCATCGTGACCGGCGCCGGGCGGGGCATCGGCCTCGAAGTGGCCCGGCAGTTCTTGGACTGCGGCGCAAAGGTGATCGTCCATATCGGGCGCAAACCGGGACGCGAGCTGCCGGATTTTCTGCTGACGGCTGAATCCGAAAGACGGGCGCTGTTGCTGCACGCCGATTTCACCGCCGTTGGCGGCGCTGCGCAATTTGCCGAAAATGCGCTCGCCTTCTTCGACAAGGTGCATGTGCTCGTCAATAACGCCGGCACCATGCTCGGCCGTTTTCCGGCTGCCACACTGACCGACGCAGATTATGAGGCGATCGTGCGTTTGAACCAGACGTCGGTGGTGGCGCTGACGCGTGCGTTGCTACCGGCATTGAAGGCGGCGGAAGGCGCTGCCATCGTCAACACCGTTTCAATTTCCGCGCTGACCGGCGGCAGCCCCGGTTCTTCGATCTATTCCGCCTCGAAAGCCTTCATTTCAACCTATTCCAAGGCGCTTGCCCGCGAGCTTGCGCCGGATGGCATCCGCGTCAATTGTGTCTCGCCCGGAACGATCGAGACGGATTTCCATGAGCGCTATTCTTCCCGCGAAAAGCTGGAGCAGACGAGAAAGTCTATTCCCTTGCAGCGGCTGGGCACAGCGGAGGATTGCGCTCCGGCCTATCTGTTCCTGGCGGCACCCTCCCTCTCCGGATACATTACCGGCCAGGTCCTCGAGATCAATGGCGGCCAGCTTATCTGCTGATTTAGTTAGACCTTTTTTCACATTTGATCACTTTTGGCAAATTCGCGTGTGCGAATATGCTATTGGGCTGATCTGCCTTTTCGCTTCCCTTCCGAGATGTCGAATGCCATTGCCCAAGCCCGAGCCGGGAATGTCCGGTCAGGAATTGCACAAACTCGCTGGAAACGCTCGTGAGGCGAGCGATCTGCTGAAGGCGCTGGCGCACCAGACCCGACTTCTAATTCTTTGCATACTCGCGACCGAGGAGCGGACGGTGGGTGAAATCGAAAATATCCTCGGCATTCAGCAGGCGATGGTCTCGCAGCAGCTCGCGCGTTTGAGGCTCGAAGGCCTTGTCAATACGCGCCGTCAGGGCAGGCTCGTCTATTACCGTATCGGCAATACGAGCGTGCTTGCCTTCCTCGAATCGCTGTTCGATCTTTTTCCTGCAGAAAACAATTAGCACCCGCCCTTGCGGAGCACGGTTGCTGCGTCGAAGATAGGCTGATCCGGATGATTTCGCGCCGGATCGGGAGACCGGATGATCGCCAAGCTGGAATTTTTCATCGCCCTTGCCAACGAAAAGCATTTCGGCCGCGCCGCCGAGGAGTGCGGGATCTCGCAACCGACACTTTCGGCCGCCATCCGGCAGCTTGAAGACCAGCTTGGGGTCATGCTGGTGCAGCGCGGCTCGCGTTTTCAAGGGCTGACGCCGGAGGGGCAGCGGGTGCTTGAATGGGCGCGGCGCATCGTCGGCGACGCCCGCACCATGCGCGAGGAAATGCGCGCCGCCCGCCGTGGTCTTTCCGGCCACATCCGCCTCGCTGCCATTCCGACCGCGCTCGCCATGCTTTCGCGCATCACTACGCCCTTTCAGGAACGACATCCCGGAGTGACCTTCTCGATCGTCTCGCGGAACTCGCTGCAGGTGCTGAGCATGCTGGAAAATCTCGAAATCGAGGCCGGCATCACCTACCTAGAAAATGAACCGCTTGGCCGCGTTACGACCGTGCCCCTCTATGCCGAGCGCTACAATCTGATCACGGCCGCAGGCAGCCCGCTTTCCGATCGCGACAACGTGACTTGGCGGGAAGTCGGCGATCTTCGGCTTTGTCTATTGACAGCCGACATGCAGAACCGCCGCATCATCAACCGGCACCTGACGGAAGCCGGCGCCACGGTGCATCCGACGCTAGAATCCAATTCGATGATCGTGCTGTTCTCGCATGTCAGGACCGGTCGCTGGGCGAGTATCATGCCGCGCAACGTCGCGAAATCCTTTGGTTTTCCCGTGGAAATCCGGATGATTCCGATCGTCGAGCCTGAGGCGCATCATCTGGTCGGTCTTGTCGCGCCTTATCGCGAGCCCTTCACCCCGCTCGTTTCGGCCCTATTGCACGAAGCGAGAGTGCTCGTGCGGGATGAGGAGCTTTGATAGAAAAAACCTATCATTCCACGAAATAGCTTTATTGATCGTCATCGGCTTCCCTGAGATGTTGTCTGCACGATGGCGCTCGGCTGGGGAGGCCTGCCATCCCGAAACGAGCAAGCCGCCGGGAGGGCCGCCTGATGACCATTCATATCGCCGGAGGCGATATCGCAGCGCGTACACGGACCATCGTCGCCGACCTGCGCTTCCTTGAGGGACCGCTGCTTCCCATTCTGCACGAGGTTCAGCGAGAATTCGGTTATGTGCCGCAGGAAGCCCTGCCTGTGATTGCGGAGGAATTGAACCTCTCGCGCGCCGAAGTGCACGGGGTGATGACATTCTATCACGATTATCGCGACCATCCCGCCGGCCGCCACGTGCTGAAGCTCTGTCGCGCCGAGGCCTGTCAGTCGACGGGCGGCGATGCGTTGGCTGAACGCGTCAAGGCGCTGCTGGGCATCGATTTTCATCAGACGACGCTCGACGGCGCCGTGACGCTGGAGCCGGTCTACTGTCTCGGCCTTTGTGCCTGCGCCCCGTCGGCGATGCTCGACGGCGAGGTTTATGGCCGGCTCGACGATCAGCTGGTGGCGGAACTCGTTGCGGAGGCACGTCGATGACAGTCAAGATTTATGTTCCGCGCGATGCCGCTGCGCTGGCGCTCGGGGCCGAAAAGGTGGCAAAGGCGATTGCCCAGGAGATCGCCGCCCGCGGCTTCGATGCAGAGATCGTGCGCAACGGCTCGCGCGGAATGTTCTGGCTGGAACCGCTGGTCGAGGTCGAGGCCGCCGGCAGGCGCATCGGCTACGGGCCGGTGAAGGCAAGGGATGTGCCTGCTCTGTTTGACGCCGGAATGATGAACGGCGGCGGCCACCCGCTCTGTCTCGGGGGGGTTGAAGACCTCCCCTTCCTGAAGGAACAGACCCGCCTGACCTTCGCCCGCTGTGGCATCACCGACCCGCTTTCGCTTGGCGATTATGAGGCGCATGGCGGCCTTGCCGGCCTTCGCCGCGCCGTTTTGATGACGCCTGTCGAAATCGTCAAGGAAGTCACGGATTCCGGCCTGCGCGGACGCGGCGGTGCCGGTTTTCCCACGGGCATCAAGTGGAAGACGGTTCTCGATGCCAGCGGCGAACGCAAATATATCGTCTGCAACGCCGACGAAGGTGATAGCGGCACCTTCGCCGACAGGATGATCATGGAGGGCGATCCCTTCGTGCTGATCGAGGGCATGGCGATTGCAGGGCTTGCGACCGGCGCCACGAAGGGGTTCGTCTATACCCGTTCGGAATATCCGCATGCGATCGCCGTGATGAGCGAGGCCATCGGCATTGCCCGGCAGGCCGGCATTCTCGGGCCGTCAGTGCTTGGTTCGGGTCGCGCCTTCGATATCGAGGTGCGCACCGGCGCCGGCGCCTATGTCTGCGGTGAGGAAACGGCTCTCTTGAACAGTCTGGAAGGCAAGCGCGGCATCGTGCGCGCCAAGCCGCCGCTGCCGGCGCATAAGGGCTTGTTCGACTGTCCGACCGTCATCAACAATGTGATCTCACTTGCCTCGGTGCCTGTCATCCTGGAGAAGGGGGCCGCCTTCTACCGCGATTTCGGCATGGGCCGCTCGCGCGGCACCATTCCGCTGCAGATCGCCGGCAATGTCAGATATGGCGGCCTCTATGAGACCGCCTTCGGTCTTTCGCTCGGCGAGATCGTCGACAGGATCGGCGGCGGCACGAGGACCGGCCGACCGGTCAAGGCCGTGCAGGTCGGCGGACCATTGGGCGCCTATTTCCCGCGGGCTCTGTTCGATACGCCTTTCGACTACGAAGCCTTCGCCGCCAAGGACGGGCTCATCGGCCACGCCGGCGTCGTTGTCTTCGACGACACGGCCGATATGCTGAAGCAGGCGCGTTTCGCCATGGAATTCTGTGCCGTCGAAAGCTGCGGCAAATGCACGCCCTGCCGCATCGGTTCGACCCGCGGCGTCGAGACGGTCGACAAAATCGCGCGCGGCATCGAGCCGGAGAAGAACCGGGTGCTGCTTGGCGATCTCTGCAATACCATGAAATTCGGGTCGCTCTGTGCGCTCGGCGGTTTCACGCCCTATCCCGTGGTGAGCGCCATGACGCATTTCCCGGAAGATTTCGCGCCGGCGCCGGTCGTGGAGGCGGCTGAGTGATGATCTTCCAAGCTACAGTCGCATGCCGTGACTTGCTCAATTCCATTTCCGTACAGGAGGCCGACCATGTCTCTCATCCATGAAATCGACTACGGCACTCCCGCTTCGAAATCCGAAACCATGGTGAGGCTCACCATTGATGGGCAGCAGATCAGCGTGCCGGAGGGCACCTCCATCATGCGCGCATCGATGGAAGCCGGTATCGAGGTGCCGAAGCTCTGCGCTACTGACATGGTCGATGCCTTCGGCTCCTGCCGGCTCTGTCTCGTCGAGATCGAGGGCCGCGCCGGCACGCCGGCCTCCTGCACGACGCCGGTGGCGGCAAACATGGTGGTGCACACGCAGACGGGACGATTGAAGGATATCCGCCGCGGCGTGATGGAGCTTTATATTTCCGATCATCCGCTCGACTGTCTCACCTGCGCTGCCAATGGCGATTGCCAGTTGCAGGATATGGCCGGCGCTGTCGGCCTGCGCGACGTGCGCTACGGCTATGAGGGCGACAATCACGTCAAGGCGCGCAGCAACGGCGACATCAATCTGAAATGGATGCCGAAGGACGAGTCCAATCCCTATTTCACCTATGATCCCTCGAAATGCATCGTCTGTTCGCTCTGCGTACGCGCCTGCGAGGAAGTGCAGGGCACTTTCGCGCTGACGATCGAGGGGCGCGGTTTCGGTTCCCGCGTGTCACCCGGCATGCATGAGAATTTCATGGATTCCGAATGCGTTTCCTGCGGCGCCTGCGTCCAGGCCTGTCCGACGGCGACGCTGACGGAGAAATCGGTTATAGAGATCGGCCAGCCGGAGCATTCGGCCGTCACCACCTGCGCCTATTGCGGCGTCGGCTGCTCCTTCAAGGCGGAGATGCGCGGCGAGGAACTGGTGCGGATGGTGCCGTGGAAGGACGGACAGGCCAATCGCGGGCATTCGTGCGTCAAGGGCCGCTTCGCCTACGGTTATTCCACTCACAAAGACCGCATCCTCAACCCGATGATCCGCGAAAAGGTCAGCGATCCCTGGCGGGAGGTGAGCTGGGACGAGGCCTTCGCGCATGTGGCGTCGGAGTTCCGCCGCATCCAATATCAGTATGGCCGCGACGCGATCGGCGGCATCACCTCCTCGCGCTGCACCAATGAGGAAACCTATCTGGTGCAGAAGCTGGTCCGCGCCGGTTTCGGCAACAACAATGTCGATACCTGCGCCCGCGTCTGCCACTCGCCGACCGGCTACGGTCTCGGCCAGACATTCGGGACCTCGGCCGGCACGCAGAATTTCGACAGTGTCGAACAATCCGATGTCGTCGTCATCATCGGCGCCAACCCGACGGACGGCCATCCGGTGTTCGGGTCGCGGCTGAAGAAGCGGCTGCGCCAGGGGGCGAAGCTCATCGTCATCGATCCGCGCCGCACCGATATCGTCCGGTCGCCACATGTCGAGGCTTCCTACCACCTGCCGCTGAAGCCGGGCACCAATGTCGCAGTGATGACGGCGCTGGCGCATGTGATCGTCACCGAAGGGCTCTACGACGAGGCATTCATCCGCGAGCGCTGCGACTGGTCGGAATTCGAGGACTGGGCGGCTTTCGTCGCTGAGCCGCAGCATAGTCCCGAACAGACGGAGGCTTTCACTGGCGTTCCGGCGGCGGATCTGCGCGGTGCGGCAAGGCTCTATGCCAAGGGCGGCAATGGTGCGATCTATTACGGCCTCGGTGTCACCGAACACAGCCAGGGCTCGACCACGGTGATTGCGATCGCCAACCTGGCGATGGCGACCGGCAATATCGGCCGCCCGGGCGTGGGCGTGAATCCGCTGCGCGGCCAGAACAATGTGCAGGGTTCCTGCGACATGGGCTCCTTCCCGCACGAGCTGCCGGGCTACCGGCACATTTCCGACGATGCGACGCGCGATATCTTCGAAAAGCTCTGGGGCGTGAAGCTCAACAACGAGCCGGGTCTGCGCATTCCGAATATGCTGGATGCGGCGGTCGACGGCTCGTTCAAGGGCCTGTACGTCCAGGGCGAGGACATTCTCCAGTCCGATCCCGATACGAAACATGTCGCCGCAGGGCTGGCGGCGATGGAATGCGTCGTCGTGCAGGACCTGTTCCTCAACGAGACTGCCAACTACGCCCATGTCTTCCTGCCGGGCTCGACCTTCCTCGAGAAAGACGGCACCTTCACCAATGCCGAGCGGCGCATCAACCGCGTTCGCAAAGTGATGACGCCGCGCAACGGCTATGGCGACTGGGAGGTGACGCAGAAGCTTGCCCATACCATGGGACTCGACTGGAATTATGCCCATCCGTCGGAGATCATGGATGAAATTGCCGCGACGACGCCGAGTTTCGCGCTTGTTTCCTACGATTACCTCGACAAGATGGGTTCGGTGCAGTGGCCCTGCGACGAGAAGAACCCGCTCGGGTCGCCGATCATGCATGTCAACGGTTTCGTGCGCGGCAAGGGCAAGTTCATCCGCACTGAATATGTGGCGACCGACGAACGCACCGGCCCGCGCTTCCCGCTGCTGCTCACCACTGGCCGCATTCTCAGCCAGTATAATGTCGGAGCGCAGACCCGGCGGACGGAGAATGTCGTCTGGCACGCGGAAGACCGGCTGGAGATCCACCCGCACGATGCCGAACAGCGCGGCGTCCGCGATGGCGACTGGGTGAAGCTCGCCAGCCGCTCCGGCGACACCACGCTCCGGGCGCTGATCACCGATCGTGTCGCGCCGGGCGTCGTCTATACGACCTTCCATCACCCCAATACGCAGGCCAACGTCGTCACCACCGACTTTTCCGACTGGGCGACCAACTGCCCGGAATACAAGGTGACGGCGGTGCAGGTCTCGCCGTCGAACGGGCCGAGCGACTGGCAGCTCGAATATGACGAGCAGGCGCGGCAATCGCGCCGCATCGCCGGCAAGCTCGAAGCGGCGGAGTGACGATGCAGGGGCGATTTGGTGTTGTCGGCAAGATCCTCCTTCCTCTCCTAGGGGAGAAGAGGAGGCGTCCGTGATGACTTTCGCCACCACCGCCCGTGCTCCCGAAACCGCCCGCCGCAACGGCGTCATGCACAGCGGTTCGCGCATGGTGCCCGAGGAAGTGCCGATCGCCTTTTCCTATGGCGGCAGTTCGCATGCGGTGATGATGGCGACACCCGCGGATCTTGAGGATTTCGCCGTCGGTTTCAGCCTGACGGAAGGAATTATCGCCAAGCCGGCGGAGATATCCGCCATCGAGATCGTCGAGGGCGAGCAGGGCGTTGACGTGCAGGTCAGCCTTGCCGACGACGTCGCCGATCGGCTGCGGGCGCGCCGCCGCAGCATGGCCGGCCCGGTCGGCTGCGGGCTCTGCGGCATCGAATCGATCGAACAGGCAGTGCGGCCGGTGCCCAACGTCTCAACATCGCCGTTGACGCTGTCTCACGCGGATATCGTTCGGGCCGTTTCGCTTCTGAACGAGGCGCAGCCGCTGCATCGGCAGACGCGGGCCGTACATGGCGCTGGATTCTATCTTCCCGGCGGCGGGCTCATTGCGGTCCGTGAAGATGTTGGCCGCCACAACGCGCTGGACAAACTCTGCGGCGCCGTCATCCGCGCCGACGAAAGCGGCGGAAACGGCGCGGTCGTCGTCACCAGCCGGCTGTCGGTCGAGATGGTGCAGAAGGCGGCGATCCTCGGCAGCCCCACGCTCATCGCCATTTCAGCGCCGACAGCCCTTGCCATCCGCACGGCCGAAGAGGCCGGCATGACGCTCGTCGCGCTGGTGCGCGGCGAGGATTTCGAGATTTTCACACACCCGCACCGCATCTTGCCCGGAAGCATCGCCGATGTCGCATGATACCAAAACCAAGCTTGTCTATATGGCAAATCAGATCGCCACCTTTTTCAAGAGCCAGCCGCAAAACGAGGCCGCGCAAGGGGTCGCCACGCACATCAACAAATTCTGGGAGCCGCGCATGCGGCGGCAATTGTTTGAAATTCTCGAGGAAGAGGAGAACGGTCTGGATGCACTCGTGCTTCAGGCCGCTCCCATGATCCGCAAGCCGGAGGCGGAGGCAAACCAGGTCCGGTAATCCAAAGTGGCATCTGCCGGAGGGGAGGCAGCAGCAAGCTGCCTGGTCATGCGCCACTGCATACGTCATGAAATTTAAAATATACGAAGTTCGAAGTGTTACAGCGTCCTTTGCGCGCCGGAAAATAACGCCGCCCGCCGCCAAGAGCACGATGATCACGACCAGACAAGCAAGTCTAGATTTCCGATGGCAAGCAATAAAAAACCGCCAAGAGCGGCGGTTTTCCGATATCCCATTGTTCTGGCAGATCAGGCGGCCAGTTCATCCGTCTCGTTTTCCTTGAACATCTTCGCGAGGTTCAGGAAGCAGATCATGCCGTTTTCCGAAGCGATGATGCCTTCGCAGAAAGCGCGGTCGAAGGAGGCGGTCACCTCGGGCACCGGCTGGACCTGGCTCGACGAGATGGTGAGAATGTCCGAGACGCGGTCGACGAGCATGCCGATGACCATGCTGTGAACTTCCGCGACCACGATGGCGCTGCGTTCGTTGGCAACGGTGCTCTTCATGCCGAGCTTATAGGCGAGATCAATGATCGGGATCACCGAACCGCGCAGGTTCATGACTCCGATGACATCGGCCGGCGAATGCGGGATCGGCGTCGAAGGCGCCCAGCCGCGGATTTCGCGAATGGTCGTAGTCTTGACGCAAAATTCCTGATCATGCAGGCGGAAGGCAATGATCTCGAGCGTATCGCCGCTGAAGCTAGTGGAATTGATCGTGGCCATTAGAATTCTTCCCAACTGTCGTAAGCCAAAGCAGAAGCGGGTGCGCCACCATTGGCGCCAACGAGCTTTGCCTTCACACCACGCGATGACTTTGCACTTGGCAAAGCATCGTTACGGTTAGCAACGACATTAACGGAAGAGTGTTGCTCAAATCTAAATCGGGAATGGAAGCGTGAAGCTTTTCCGCCCCGATCTATTTCAGCCGATCGTTTTTTCGATCCGCGAGACGGCCCAATCGACCTGCTCCCTCGTTATAACAAGTGGCGGAGCGAGGCGGATCGTGTGGTCATGGGTGTCCTTGGCGAGAAGGCCGCGCTCCTTCAGCGCATGGCAATATTGCCGCGCGCCGCCGGCTTCGGGCTCCAGCTCGATCGCCATCATCAGGCCACGACCGCGCACCTCCCTGACAATGTTGGAGCGGATCGACCTCAAGCCTTCGATGAAATAATCACCCATCGCGGCGGCATTGTCGATCATGCCTTCCTCCACGAGCACCTTGAGGGCCGTGCGCGCCACCGCGCAGGCGAGCGGATTGCCGCCGAAGGTCGAGCCGTGCTGGCCGGGCTTCAGCACGCCCAGCACCTCGGAATTGGAAAGGACGGCGGATACGGGATAGAAGCCGCCGGAAAGCGCCTTGCCGATCAGCGTGACATCGGCCTCTATGCTTTCGTGCTCCTCGGCCAGCAGCTTGCCGGTGCGGCCGAGGCCGGTCTGGATCTCATCGAGGATCAGAGTCACGTTGTTATCAGTGCAGAGTTCCCGGATACGGGTAAAGTAACCGGCCGGCGGGATGATAACGCCGGCTTCGCCCTGAATCGGCTCGATCAGGGCTGCCACGGTATTGCCGTTGATCGCGGCCTTGAATGCCTCGGCATCGCCGAAGGGAATGATGCGGAAGCCAGGCGTGTAGGGGCCGAAGCCAGTGCGGGCGTCGGGATCTGTGGAGAAACTGATGATGCTCAGCGTGCGACCATGGAAATTGTCGGCGCAGACGATGATCTCCGCCTTGCCTTCAGGTACGCCCTTGACCTCATAACCCCACTTGCGCACCGCCTTGATGGCGGTCTCCACCGCTTCAGCGCCTGAATTCATCGGCAGGATCTTGTGCGAGCCCGTAAGTGCGGCAAGCTCCTCGTAGAGATGGGCGAGCTGGTCGTTGCGGAAGGCGCGAGAGGTGAGCGTCAATCTGCCGGCCTGCTCGATCATGGCGGCTAGGATTTTCGGGTGGCAATGGCCCTGATTGACGGCAGAATAGGCCGAGAGGCAATCGAGATAACGGTTGCCGTCGGTATCCCAGACATACACGCCTTCGCCGCGCGTGAGCACCACGTCGAGCGGCTTATAGTTGTGAGCGCCGAGCCGCTGTTCCGTGGCGATCAGTTTTTCCGAAGTGTTCATGGCGCTTCTCCCTCAGCCTTGTCTATGCGGCACGTGTCGGACGATCGAAGATGCGGCGGCCGAACAGGCTTGCCGTCAGTTCCACCAGGATGCGGGCGCTTTTGCCGCGATCATCGAGAAACGGATTGAGCTCGACGAGATCGAGCGACGAGACGAGGCCGCTGTCCGAAAGCATTTCCATGACAAGATGCGCCTCGCGGAAGGTCGCACCGCCGGGCACCGTCGTACCGACGCCGGGGGCGATGTCGGGATCGAGGAAATCGAGATCGAGGCTGACATGCAGCAGGCCGTTGGCCTTGGCGACAACAGCGAGAATCTCCCGCATGATAGCGCCGATGCCCTGCTCGTCGATGGCGCGCATATCGAAAACGTTGACGCCGTGTTCATGGATTTCCTCGCGCTCGCGCGCATCGACCGAACGGATACCGACCTGGAAGACATTCTTCGGGTCGACGAAGGGCCGGTTCTTCGGGAGGATTTCGGCGAACTCCGCCTCGCCGCAGAAGAAGGCAACGGGCATGCCGTGCATATTGCCGGAGGGCGACGTGGCCGGAGAGTTGAAATCGGCATGGGCATCGAGCCAGAGCACGAAGAGCGGGCGCTCCTTGCTGGCGGCATAACGCGCCATGCCGGAGACGCTGCCCATCGACAGGCTGTGATCGCCGCCGAGAATCAGCGGAAAGCGGCCGGCGGCGGCGACGTCATAGACGCTGCTTTCCAATGCGCGGGTGAAGGCACCGACGATCCTCAGATTGTGGGCTTTCGGATGATTCGGCAGATCCATCGCGGGCACTGTGGAGAGATCGCCGATATCGGCGACGTCGTGGCCGAGATCAATTAGGGTCTGGTCGACGCCGGCAATCCGCAGCGCCGCCGGCCCCATGGCGGCGCCTCTGCGACCCGAACCTTCTTCCAAGGGTGCGCCGATGAGGGTGACAGATCGCGATTGCGCATTCATTCGATGGCTCCGTGTTGAGGCCTGTTTCGGCCGATAGTGGGATAAAGGGCTGGCGGCAAAAAGATGGAAAAGTGCCAGAAATGGATTATGATTGCGCAGATTGGTAAAGCTATTTTGACAAAGTGTTCGACGTGGACGATCTCGATACCGAACTTCTGAGTGCCCTTCGCCACAATGCCCGCATGTCCGTCTCGTCGCTGGCGGCGATGACCGGTGCATCGCGGGCAACGGTCGCCGCCCGTATCGACCGGCTGGTCGTCAGCGGCACCATCGTCGGCTTCACCATCCGCACCAGTCACGAGACGCGATCCGCCGGCGTGCGCGCTATCGTCATGATCGAGGTGCTCGGCAAGCTCGCCGACAGGGTGGCCGATCAGCTCAGGGGCCTGCCGCAGGTGCGCGCGCTTCACAGCACCAACGGCAAATGGGATTTCGTCGCCGAGCTGGAGGACCGCGATCTTGCCGCCTTTGACGAGACGCTGCGTCGAATCAGGTTGATCAACGGCATCAATTCGACCGAGACCAACATTCTTCTCAAAACGAGCAAGACGGGTTTCTAAGCCGCTTCAATATTCCCGTTCATAGACGATGCCTGCTTCGCCGGCGCCATTGCCGCCGGCGGCTCCCCGCAATTTGACACCGCGGCCGACATCGAGATTGATGATGGCCTTGGCGCCGGCCGAGCCGCCCTGCTGCAATTCGAAATAGGTACGGTCGTTGAGATAACGGCCGACGCTGACACTCGTCTGGCCCTTCTCGTCGGTGCTGACGTCGAAATCGTCAACGCCGAGCTGGTTGCGCAGACCCTCGAAAAGCGAAGTGGAGCGGTTGCCGGCCAGCTGGCTGACCGCGTCGGCGAGCTGGGCGATCTGCACCGGCGACAGCTTCGACATCGACTGGCCGAAGATCAGCTGCGCCAGCACCTCGTCCTGCGGCAGCTGGGGCGAAGAGGAAAAGGTGATCGAAGGATCGGTGGCAAGGCCTGAGACATCGACCGTCAGGGTCGTCGTGCCGGAGGTGGAGGTCGCTTCCATGTCGAGCGCTGGCGTCAGGTCGCCGGCAAAGGTGACTTTGCTCTTGTCGGAGAAATTGAGGCGGCGATTGAGAATGGTCAGCCGTCCGCGGCGCATCGTAAAGCCGCCGGTGACGATGGGTGCTGCCGCCGTTCCGCGGATCGTCACGCGGCCTCCAAGCTCGGCATCGATGCCGCGGCCGCGCACGAAGATCTGCGAGGGCGCATCGATTTCGAGGTCGAGCGTGATAACGGAGGACTTTTCGCCCGGCTTTTGCTTGCCTTCATCGCGCAGCTGCGCCAGCACTGCTCGCGGTGCATTCTTATGCCGGATGTCGATTTCACGCAGCGAGGTCGGCAATCTCTCCGGGACGGTGATCGAGGTCTTGTCCAGCCGCAGCTTACCGCTCAGCGTCGCGCTCATGATCGGCCCGCGCAGGCCGACTGCCCCGTTGACGGTGGAGACGACGAGCGTTCCGTCGACATAGACGGCCTTGTCGAGCTTGATCGAAATGTCGGCGGGAAAGCCGCCGGCGGGCTGGATGCCGATGGTGCCGCTTGCCGAAATCGTGCCGCCGCCGCCAAGATTGCCGCTGAGGCGCGAGATGACGGCCTGGTTGCCATTGAAGGTGACGATGGCTGCGACATTGTTGATGGCAAGATTGCGCCTGACGTCGACGAGCTTGGCCCCTGATGTCGAGACAGTGCCGTTGATGATGGGTGCTGCGGCCGTTCCGCCAATCTTAAGATCGACGTTGGCGACGCCGTCGGCGACAAAGCCCTGCTGTGCGAGCGGCGCGCCAAGCACGGCGAAAGGAACATTGCCGTTGAAGCGCATGTCGATGGCGCGGTTGCCCGATATCACCACGCTGCCGCCGCCCTTCAGCGACATGCCGGCGTCGCCGGCCAGGCTGGTGTCGACCGTCAGCCTGTTGTCGGCAAGCTTGCCGGATGCCCCGATGCTGAACGGCGAAAGACCGGCGCCTTTCGTCTGGCTCGTCGCGGCATTCTTCCAGTCGACCTTGAAATCGACGGCGGGTGAGGACAGCGTGCCCGTCGCTTTGGCCGTCGCCGAGATGGTACCCTCGGCTCCGATGCCCGGAACAAAGCCGTTGGCGATGGCGGCCGGAACATTGGCAGCGTTCGCGGTGACGTCGATCGATCGGATCGTTGTGCCTGCAATGGACAAATTACCGGCGGCCTTCAGCGAAATGCCGCCGCCGCCGCTGAGGTCGGCATCGAAATCCAGTCGGTCGCCGGCATATTTTCCCGTCGCCGCCAAGGCAAGCCGGGAGAGGCCGGCGGCCTTGGTGTGGCTGGTCGCGGCATCTTTCCAGTTGAGCTTGAAATCGACGATCGGGTCTGCCGGCGTTCCCGATGTCTGGGCGCTCGCCGACAGTGTGCCTTCAGCACCAAGGCCGGGAACAAAGGCATTGGCGATATTTGCCGGCAGCGCCGGAATGTCGGCATTGATCGAAAGGTCGCGGATGGCCGTTCCCGCGATCGTCAAGCCACCCGCCGCCTTGGCCAACATGCCCTCCTTGCCGGCAAGGCTGGCATCGAAATCGACCCTGTCATTGGCGAACTTGCCGGAGGCCACGGCGCTCAAACCCGACAAGCCGCTGCTCCTGGTCTGCGCGGTGGCGGCGTTCTTCCAGTCGAGCTTGAAATCGACGGCGGGTCTTGGCAGCGCGCCTGAGGCGGATGCCGTTCCCGACACCATGCCCTCCGCGGCAAGACCCGGAACAAAGCCGTTGGCAAGGGCTGCTGGCAGATTGACGAGATCGGCCTTGACGTCGAGGTTGCGGACCGAGGCGCCCGATATCGCCACATTGCCCGCGGCATTCAGCGAGAGGCCGTCCTTGCCGCCAAGATTGGCGTTAAAGGCGAGCTTGTTGTCGACGAGGTGTCCCGATGCGGCAAGCGCGAGGCCGGAAAGATGCGCGCTTCTGGTGTGGCTGGTTGCGGCATCCGCCCAGTCGAGCTTGAAATCGGCCTTGGGTGCAGCGGGTGTTCCTGCTGCCGAGAGCGTGCCGGATATCATGCCGCCGGCCGCAAGATCGGGGACGAAGGCATTGGCGAGAGCGGCGGGGAGTTTGACGATTTCGGCATCGACTTTCATACTGTCGATCGTCGTACCAGCAAGAGCGACGTTGCCCATGGCCTTCAATGCGAGACCTTGATCGCCACCGGCGGCCGCGTTGAAATCCAGCTTGTTATCGGCAAATTTCCCCGATGCGGTAATGTCGAGAGCGGCAAGGCCGGCACGCTTCGTGTGGCTCGTCGCGGCGTCTTTCCAATTGAGGTCGAAATTGGCGGTCGGGGCGGAAAGCGAGCCCGCAGCCGAGAGCCTACCCGAGACCGTGCCTTCGGCAGCGAGATCGGCGACGAAGCTGTTTGCCAGGCTTGCCGGGACATTTGACAGTGTCGCATCGGCCGCGACCGCGCTGATCGTCGTGCCGGTAACGGCGGCATTGCCGTTCGCCTTCAGCGAGAGGTTGTTGGCGCCGGCAATCGCGGCGTCGAAATCAAGCTTGTTGTCGGTGAATTTTCCGGACGCGGTGACGCCAAGACCGGCGAGGCCGGCCCGTTTCGTGTGGCTCGTCGCGGCGTTTAGCCAATGGAGATCGAAATCGGCGGTCGGGGCTGCAAGCAGCCCGCTGGCCGCGACCGTTCCGGAGAGCGTGCCTTCTGCTGCGAGATCGGGAACGAAGCCGTTGGCAATAGCTGCCGGGATATTGTCCAGTGTTGCGTCGACCTTGACGTCACCGATCGTCGTCCCGGCGATATCCACGTTGCCGTTTGCCTTGAGCGAGAGCCTGTCGGCGCCGATGGCTGCGGCGCCGAAATCGAGCTTGTTGTCCACGAATTTGCCAGATGCGGTCACATCAAGAGCCGCGAGGCCGGCGCGCTTCGTGTGGCGCGTCGCGGCGCTTTTCCAGGCGATGTCGAAATTGGCGGTTGGAGCCTTAAGGGAACCGGAGGCGGTCACCTTTCCCGTGATCGCGCCTTCGGCGGCGAGATCGGAAACGAAACCATTGGCGACCTGCGCAGGCAGGTTGAGGATATCGGCGTTGATATCGAACACCGGCGCCGTCGGATCAGCGAGCGCGACGTCGCCGCGGGCCTTGAGCAACAGGCTGTCGGCACCGGCGATTGTCGCGTCGAAATCGAGCTTCTTGTCGACGAATTTACCGCTGGCAGTGATGCCGAGCGGTGTCAGGCCCGCGCCCTTAAGCTGCCCTGTCGTCGCATCCTTCCAGTCGAGTTTGAAATCGGCGATGGGTGCTGCCGGCGTTCCCGTCACGGCAATCGTTCCCGAGATCGTGCCGCCAGTCGAAAGATTCGGTACGAAACCGTCGACGAGTGACGCCGGCAGCTCCTTGATGACGGCATCGAGCTTCAGCGTCTCGCCGGCCGAACCGGTAACCGATACCGAGCCGGCGCCGGTCTTCAACGTCAGTCCGTCCAGATTGGCGACACCGCCGGTGACCGTGACCCGCGTCGGCGCAGCGAGCTCGATCGGAATGTTGCGGGGGCTTGCCGAGAGTCGATCGAGGTTGAAGCCGATATTGCCGGCGGCCATCTCACTCGTACCGTCCGCGATCACGGGATTGCCGTCATAGGTAGCATCGAGGTCGAATTTGGTGCGGTCTTGCTGTTTGGTAAAGCTGAGAGAAAGTCCGCCAAGTTTGTTCGCTCCGGCAGCCAGTTCCTCGGCCCTGACCGTGCCGTTTGCGGCAAGGGCGCTGAGATCGCTGACCGTGATGTCGATATCCGGCTTGACGATCGCCAGCGTATCGCGGCGGATCGAGGCGCCTGACGCAACGAGCTTGAGCGCGATCTTGCCGCCGTCGCTCTCGATGCCGAGCGACCCTTTGAGATCTCCTTCGGCTTTCTGTCCGCCAAGCGCAGCCAGCAAGCCGAGCTCGGGGAAATCGAAGGTCAACGCGCCCGAGGGTGCAAAGGAGGGCGAGAGCTCCAGATTGCCGGTTAGCCGGTTGCCGCCGATATCGGCGGTCAGTGCGGGAATGCTCGTCCTGCCGTTTTCAGAACGGACGTCGCCGCTGATGCCGATCGGCTGTCCGTCGATCGTGCCGGTGGCCGCAAATTTCCCCTGCGGCGCCTTGGGATCGGCGATACCCGACAGATCGACATTGAGGTTGGCGAGCATGCGATCGGCCATCTCAAGGCTGGGAGCCTTGAGATTGGCCGTCATGGAGATCGCCGGCAGTTCGCCTCCGACTCTCAGCGCGTAACCTGCTCCGCCACTCGCACCCGCAATCAGCTTGCCGATATCGGGCAGCCGACCTGAGAGATCGGCGTTCAACATCGAGCCGTCGAGCGCGACGTTGCCGGCGGCTTCAAGCGTGCCGGATTTCAGGACGAGGTTGGACAGCGCGAATTTCGACGGGATAGTGCCGGTCACCTGGCTTTCGAGCGTGATCGGCTGATCAAACCTGCTCGCCGCCGCGGCCGGCAGGGCCGCCGGCTCGACGCTCAGCTTGACATTGCCGGTCAGCGCTCGGTCCCCCAGCCGATAGGAACCGTTGAGGCTGCCGTTGATATTGGCGCTTTCGACGGTGGTGCCATTGAAGCCGATGTCTCCCGGCGAAATCTGGAGCGGCGCGGCGATCGTGATAGGGCCTTGAACTGCGCGGTTGAGGTTCGGTTCGGCAAAGGTTGCGTCGCCGGCCACGAGGCGCAGCTGAACGCTGCCGGAACGAGCGGCAAGATTGAAGGCGTCGCTCTTTGCCGTCAGCTTGACGTTGCCGATATCGGCCTGCGGCAGGGTTGCGCTGTCGAGCGAGCCGCTGAGGCTCAATCGGGCGGTCTGCGCGTCGCCTGTTAGAGCCAGGTTCAGACCCGATATCAGGAAGCGCGCTTCGCCTTCGGCGAGCGGCCAGCGGAAATCGACAGGGCCGGATGTGCCGAGCAGATTGGCGTTCAGGCTGTTGTTGCCGGTCGGGTCAAGCGCGCCCGATGCGGCGATGACAACGCTGCCGGTGGCGATATTGCCTGTCTGGATATCGATCTTGCCATGGTCGTCGAAGGTGGCGGCAAGGTCGATATTGGTTTGGCCGGCGAAAAGAGGCCGGAATGCCGCGGGAAGAAGCGAGCTCAGGTCACCGCCACCCTTGAGATCGAGATGGTGCAGCCCGTCTGCGCCAATCGCATGTCGGCCCTCGATTGCAGCGCGCTGTTGCCCGTCGAGCGCAGCCTGCATTTTGCCTGTCCAGTCGGATATCGGTCCCTGGCCGTCGAGGTTGATGTTGACGGCAGGATTGCCAGGCAGGCCGAGGAAGCCCGCCAAAAGCCCACCCTTCGGCTCGGCAAGCTGCGCCTTCAGCCGCAGCCGGTTTTCGGCCGGAGCGTAGGCGATATCGGCGCTAAGCCGCGCATCCGGAACTGCGTGGCGGCTGACATTGACCATCGCTTCGCCGCCGTCGCCATCCGCCGTAAGGCTGCCTACGGCGGCGAGCGCGAAGGCGCGTCCCGCAAAAGCTTCGGCGAGTTTGATATCGGGCAGGGCCACATGGTCGACATCGACCTTAACCGGAAGTGCGAAGCCGCCGGAATTTTCTGCGTTGGGCCGGGAGGGCAGGGTGCGCACCGGCTTGCGCAGCACGCTGATCGTCTCGATCTGGAAACGCTTGGCGTGGAATGTTCCCGTCAGCAGCGCCAGCGGGTTCCAGTCAATCGCCACGCCGTGAATTTCCGCAAAAACGCCCCTTGTGTCGGATAGGGAGATTTCGGCGGCGCGAAGCCCGCCGGTCAAAAGCCCCTCCGGTTCGCGCACCTCGATCGTCATGTCGCGGTTGGAAAGGGTGGAGGCGATCCTTTCGGTGACGATGCGGGCGCCAAAGGAAGTGAAGCCGAAGATCGCAAGTGCCGCGACAGCGAGAATCAAAATGGCGCCGACAGCAAAGCCTGTGACCCGCACGATCCAGTTGATGATTTTTGCCAGCGTTTGCATCGGCGCGGACTACCCCGTTTTCATGCGGCCCACAGATCGGAAGGAACCCGAATCGGCAATCCTAGAAGGATTGGCCGATGCCGGCATAAATTCCATAATCTGTGCCATCTTCGTACTTGTTCAGCGGCACGGCAAAATCAAGCCGCAGCGGCCCGAAAGGTGTGGCATATCGTATTCCCGCGCCGGCGCCGGCGCGGATATCGGAAAAACCCGGAAAGGTGCTGTCCGATACGGTGCCGACATCGATGAAGGGCACGAGGCCGATCGTATCGGTGATCCTGAAGCGGGCCTCCAGCGACCCGGTCACATAGGAGCGGCCGCCGGTGGCATCGCCGTTGTCGTTGTAAGGCGAGATTTCCTGAAAGCTGTATCCGCGCACCGAGCCGCCGCCGCCGGCGAAAAAGCGTTGCGTGGCAGGGATATCCTCGATCCCGCCGCCGCCGATCAGCACGCCGGCGGCGACCTTGCCTGCAAGCACGAGGCGATCTTCGGCGCCGAACGGAAGATAGCCGGAGATCGAACCCTCGAACGCCGCATAGGGGATGGCATTGAAGATCTCGTAGCCGGGCTTTGCCGACACCGTCGCGCGATAACCTTCGGTCGGATTGAACTTATCGTCGCGTGCGTCACGATCATATTGAAGCGGCAGAGCGATGGTCAGATAATCGTTGGTGCCGAATGCGTCGTCATCACGCTCCCAGCTGACTTCGCCGCTCGCCGACACCGTGTCCTTCTCGGTCAGTTCATAGGAAAGGCCGAGCGAGGCGGTGACGAGCGTCGCATCATAAGCGTCCGGATTCTGGGTCTTGGCGATGATGCCGGCCTTCAGCGTGGCGGCCGGGAAGAAGGCGCCGGGCTTGGTGAAGAGGATGCCGGCCGAATAGTCGAGGCTGCCGACATCGGTGGTTTCACCGAGCCGCGAGACCGAGCCTTCGATCCTCAGCGTCTCGGCTTCGCCGAACAGGTTGCGGTGACCCCAATAACCCTGGATGCCGAGGCCGTCGGTGGTGGAATATTGCGCGCCGACGCCGAAATAGCGCCTCTTGCCTTCGGACACCTCGATCGTCATCGGCAGCGTGCCGTCCGGCGCCAGCGCATCGCCCTCATGAATGGTGACGCTCGAAAAGACGCCGAGGGCGCGCAGCCGCTCGCCGGCCTTCTTCAGCGTTTCCGGCGAATAGGGGTCCCCTTTGTTCAGCCGGGAATAACGCTGGATGAACGCAGGCCGCACGGTTTTTTCGCCGGTGACCCCGACATCGCCGATCGGGGCGACAGGCCCGCCTTCGGCAGCAAGCACGATGTCGACCGTGTCACTCCTGTGATCGGCTACGACCTTGCGTTCGGTCAATTTGGCGAAGGGCCGGCCTTCGCTTTTCAACTGCTCGACTATTCTGTCGCCGGCCTTGATGATGGCGAGCGAGCCGGCCTCGGCGCCGGGGGCAAGGTCGTAGTCGGCGGGATTGCGATCCGCGGCGTCGCCGCCGAACTGCACCTCTCTGACCTTGAAAACAGGGCCTGGTGTTATATCGACTGTGACGGGGACCGGCCCGGAGCGGTCGAATGTCGGATTGGGCGGCAGGTCGTCGATATTTTTGCCGTCGATGGTGATCGCCACCACTCCGCCATACCGGGCCTTTTCATAGAGCGCAGCGACCAGTCGCTCGCGGTCGTCACGCGCCTTGACGACGATGCCGAGATCGCCGGAGACGGGCTGTTTCTGGTCGCTGACAAGGCGGGAGCTGTTTTCGAGCGCTTCCCTGAGATCCGGATCGGCGGTGTCGGTCTTGAGGTCGACGTGATAGCGCACCGGATCAGGCACCTGTTCGCTCTCATCCTCCTCCTTGCCGAAGATGGTGATGCCGAAAAGCTTGAAGGCGTAAGCATCGCCGATCAGGACCGGTGAGAACGCAGCTGCCGCTGCGACCACCATCATGGTGCCTGTTCGCCGATACGCAAAACCTATTTTCGGACTTGTCCCTCTAATCCGCATCCGCTGCTTTTGGTTACGCCTACATGAAGCTTCGTTGCCCAGCCGTGAACAGCTTAGCGGCAAAATCGCGCAGGGTGTACCATTTTAAATTGCCCACGCGCTAATTCGGTACAAAAAATCCCGGATGTGTGGCCGGGATTTCCTGTTTTGCCGTTTGTCAGCGCCCTCAGCGCGGGCAAGCATCGATGTAACGACGGCCATAGCGGTCGCGATAGTAGCACTGGCCGGGCTGTTCCGCGACGCTGCCGATCAGGGCGCCCGACACGCCGCCGATGGCGGCTCCGACCGCAGCACCTCGGACATTCCCGGTCACTGCGCCGCCAATGACGGCGCCGGATGCAGCACCAATACCGGCACCCTGCTGGGTCGGCGTGCAGCTTGCGACCGACAGGCCGATCAATGCGAGTATGACAGCTTTTTTCATCTCTTTCTCCTGGGTTGTCGCCCAATGGGCATAGGCCGTCCCTATTGTTTTTTGGCACGCTAGCTCGAAAACTATGTCGGAAGAAAGGGTTGTCCACCAGTGCCGCGATTTTTTTGCAGGACGAGTGTCGTCGTGGGGCCCGTGGTTTGCGATTTCCATCGCGCTGCGCCCTATCAAACTGGCGGATGATTGCGCCCATATTTTTTATCTGGAATCATTCAAAAATCTGGGCCTTTTGCCGCAGTTGATGTTAAAGCAAAGGGTAAGCATTGACGCGCGGACGTCCGGTCGGCAAGAACGGCCGCGTGATACTGGAGCATATGATGGATTTCGAAGCATTTTTCAAAAACGAGCTGGACGGGCTTCATGCCGAGGGCCGCTACCGCGTTTTTGCCGATCTCGAGCGTCACCGCGGCAATTTCCCGCGGGCGACGCGCCAT
>NZ_JABDWM010000040.1:0-23912 GCF_019685295.1 Rhizobium sp. NLR22b | reverse complement strand
GTCTGTTTTCGCGGTCTTCGGTCATGACACGCCTCACTAGTGAAATAAAAAACGAGTCGAAACTGATGGATCCGCGAACGTTGAGCAAATGCTTTCGCATTACAGCTGCAATACAGCCGGACGTGAGCGGTTAACCGGTTAACGTCAGGCCTGAGGTTCAAAGCGTAGGCGCATCGACATCGATACTGGCCAGCCTTGGGCGGTGCGGTTCAAGGCCATGGAAAGCCAGTCGAATGGATCGACGTTGTGGACCTACAGCATTTACAGGGACTTGGGCCTGCAATTGCGTAATAAGACACCGAAACGCCGGGTCAAAGCCAAGCTGAGGGAAGATCGGCAAATGGCAGTCGGTCCGAACGATGTCTGGGCTATGGACTTCGTTCACGACCAACTCGCGATCGGCAAGAAACTGCGGGTGCTCACAGTGGTGGATACCTTCTCACGCTATGTGCCGGTGCTCGATCCACGTCGATCAGGGGACCGAGTTCGTGTCTCGCGATCTCGATCTCTGGGCTATGCCAAGGGCGTAACGTTGGACTTCTCACGCGCTGGAAAACCGACCGACAACGCCTTTATAGAAGCGTTCAACGGCCGCTTCCGCGCCGAATGCCTGAACCAACACTGGTTTCTGATCCTTGCGGATGCCCGCGAAAAGACGGAGGATTGGCGTAGAGACTTGTATGAAGCGGCGTTTGTCAATCCATCGTCATCCCTCCCAAGATTGCCTTCCATCGGTTGTTCGCAGTCGTCTGGCAATCCGGCACCCGTTGGTGCCTCCACTTATATCCGGCTGAGGCAGCTGCCTCCGACCATAATCCCGATTCATGGTGGCCAAACGCCTGCTTCGAAACGCGGTACCAAACTACAACTCGGCGTGTGATTTCCATCTCTACGCACGTTAGCCACGCTTCCTCTCAACTGCCCGTCGGCGGTTGAACCCTTATTTGGCGGCGATAGATAGAGTGGCCGCTTCGGGCACCACACCGTCTTCGATAAACCGCCAGAATGCTATTGCAAGTTTGGGGGCCAAAGCGACTATTCCGACCTTTCCAGAACGACCTCCATGCCCCGAGAAGCGGGAGCGATACCATTGCGTGAGCTGGCTTTGTGGTTGGTACTTGAGCCAACACCAAGCCAGTTCGATCAGCGTCACGCGTGCTTGTTTGTTGCCCGCTTTGCTGATGCCCTGATCTCGATGCACCTCTCCACTGAAATAGGGGCTGGGAGACAGTCCGAGGTAAGAGGCCAGATGCTTGCGGTTCTTAAATGTTCGATGGAACACTTCGGCGACCAAGTGTGCAGCGCCGGTTTCGCCGATGCCATCGAGCTGCTTCAGAACTCTGATCTTGGCGCCGTTATCGATCTCTCCTTCGGATGCGCAAGCCTGAATGCGTTCTTTCTCCAGAGCCTTGAGTTGCGAATGCACGAGGTCTAGACGTTCGAACTGGCGGCACAGCTCACGGAAGATGAACCGGCCCAGTTCCCCTGCCGTCGCCAGTTCGGATATTCGAAAGCACTTCCTTCCAGCGCCCTCCCCAAAGACCGGGAACCGAGCGAATACCGTGGAGTACCAACAAGGCGCGAATGCAATTGACGTGGCGCGTGCGCTCCTTCTTCAAGTGGGTACGTTCTCGGGAGAGGCGTTTGGCGTCCTCTTCATCGATGCTGGGTAGCCGCACCGGGCGGCAAACCGACCTATCTCCGAGCAGATAGGCCTTTAGGGTAAACACCATCGCTTCAACATCGATGCGATCTGTCCGCACACGTCGGCCTCGACGGGAAACAGGGCAAGGTCATCTTGTTCCTGAAGATTTGGGGATCTCCATCCAGTGCTCTTCTGACTGGCAATACCTCGCGCGTTCTTGAGCGGCGGCCCGGCATTTATGCAAGCAGCAAGCGGCTTCCCCGGCGTTGTTGCACAACCTCGTGCTTCACAGACTCGAAGACTGCGCCTCCCTGATAGGCGCCTTCAAGGCGAAATGCGGAATCCTTCATCCAAAAATGCCCGTAGGAGCAATAGTTCTCTGTCAGCTGTCGTGGACGGTCCGGATAGGTCGGGTGCTCGAGTGCCAATTCGTTAAGCCGCAGCGTGAAACCGGAAAAACCACTGCATCCACCATCTCTATCGCGTCCGGTTAACACGGACCGTTCGCTTGTTATGCTGTCGTCGATTTCGATCTTCCAGCGTTGATGGGTTTCATTTGAAATCGAAGGCTTCGCGCCTGCTAAAGTGCTCACGCAGTCATTTGAATACGACAACGTCAGCAATCTTTGCGCGAAAATTACCGAAATGTCACTCGCTTGTTCCTGAAAATTCGCGGGCCGCGTTCCAATGCGCTCTCTGTTGACCTCGCCGAAGAGGCGAACTTCTCCTTCCCCAGCAGGCACTCCTTGAATCATCGACCTGCAGAGGCGGGAGGCAATTGACAAATCGCGGACTGACGAGAGAACGACGGCGCTCGGGGGACCGTTACCTGCGGAGCAAGCCGGTTGGATTTCGACAAAGTCTGTAAAAACGCATTCCAGATGTTTCACTCGTAACACAAGACCATTTGCCAAGCCCTGTGAATCCGCCAACATGCCATCTCAACTTTCAAATGAGGGTGCCATGACTAAGGTGAGACAAAACGATGTGAAGTCCACGGGCGTCAGGACTCTGCAGGACTTGCCAAGCGAAACATTGCATAACATCATCGTCCATGCGGTATCTGATTCAGATACTTGGAGGGCGTACAAAACCCACCTGAGCCTGTCGCTCACCAGTCGCCATCTTAATAAGGTGACAAACGCTACGAAGGCCATGCGAGATTACAAGGAAAATCTAGATCGCGACATACTTATGTCCAAGGCTGTGGTTGAGGCTTATTTTCCCGGTGACAAATTTTCCGGCAACGATAAACGCCTGTTTGAATACCAAACTGACGCAGTATCGGAGATCATCAGATCTCTTTCCCCCGAAAAGAGGTCGCAAGTCTTCCGAGGCATTGCTTCAGCAGAAGACGATAAGAAAAGAATGGAAGGCTACGCCAACATTGCTACGCAAGCAGATTTCCTTACGAAGGAGGAGGCCGCCAAAATGGATCGCGAGGCCTTAGACAACTTTAAGGGACATAGCGTCTGGCCTGATAATCTCAATCCTGCCGCGAGAGTGCTTGCCATAAGGTACCATGACATCGACTCGGACGCACGCCAGCAAATCCGACATGTTCTCTTTAGCGACGTGAACCGGCAGAGGCGCATTGAATTCAGTAACGCTATCATTGCTTGCAAGCCGTCTTTGCTCAAGGAAGACTTTAGACTAGCAGAAATGGTCCGCACGAGTATTGATGATCTCTTTGATCCGCACGGCGCACTTGCTGTCATTGCCGACCATGTAGATAAGAAGTCTCCTTTGGGAACTGATTTTGTCGTTCGAGAATCTTTGAGATTTATTGGCAAACCGACAGAATTTGGTGCAGAGCACGGTCGCAATGCTCCGGCACTCGCTATTGCAAGAGTTATTGATGGGGAGATTCGGCCCGAATACAGGGACCAAATCAGAACATTAACGGAATCCGACAGCGTCGAGGGGCGGGCGTTGGTCGCAGCGTTAAGTACTGTTGAAAAAGGTAAACCTCGTGAGGTTCCGATAGAGGGCGGAATAAGCGGCACAACAGAGTTGTTTAGCGAGTTGATCATCAGCATCGATGAGCCAGATATTAGAACGGCTGTAGAGGGCGTATCTGCGGTAGCGCGCTCTGCCCGGAGGGGAACTGATGCAGCGCGCGAAGCCTTGATGAACACAGTCCGGGAGCGAGATGACTGGGCGCGATAAAGTCAGCGAAGTCAACCACTATGGATTCTTCTGTTGATGCCAGCATCCGAGGGCTGGCGAGGTTCATGATGTCCGGTCACTCTAGGTTGTGGTTCAAGTTCATTATTGATCAAAGAGCAAGAAATTTCCCCGGAACAAGGCTTTCAAGCTGCTCGTCCGAGCCCCCGCAACGACCGGTCGAGCATAAACTGGCGGGACAGCTCCGAGCCGCCTGTACGCGGTGCAGATGGATGTTTCAGCTTCGGCCAAGGATGCGATTGAATCAATGCCGGCTGCAGCGAATGGCGGCCGCTGACCGGCGGCTTGCTTTGGGCCCGATTGCTCTTTTAGCCTTGGTCCTGTGACGGCAAATATATCTCGAGCACGCCCCGCGAACCATTGCGTCGTCCGACCTGAACGACGAGGTCGATCGTACGCTTTGCGTATGTGACGACCTCTCCGTGAGTCAACCTCACACCTGAACGCATTACCATCAGGGCTAGGCGATCGAAGGCAAGCCCCGGGCTGTCGGCATGGATTGTGGTGATAGCGCCGGGGTGGCCGGTATTGATCGCTTCTAGGAAGTCATAGGCCTCAACTCCGCGGATTTCCCCGACGATGATGCGGTCGGGTCGCATGCGCAGGCAGCTTTCCAGCAGCTTCGACGGCATTCGCGCTGACTTTTCCTTACGGTCGGAAATCAGCGCCACCTGGTTTCGATGGGGAGGAAAGAGTTCCTGTGCATCCTCGATGGTGATCAAGCGCTCGTTGTGGTCCATCATCGAAATCAGCGAGCGCGCCACCGTGGTTTTGCCCGAGGAGGTGCCGCCGGAGATCAATACGTTGAACCTCTCATCGATCGCCTGCCGGAACAGGCCCTGCAGGTCGCCGTCGCGCGCCATTTTTGCAATCGCCTTGTGTCGCAGACGACGCTCCTCGTCTACCCGAATCTGACCGCCATTGACAAAGCCGATATCCTTTGTCGCCAGAGCGCGGGTCAGGTATTTGCGGATCGACAGCGAGACCCCGTGTTCGATCGCTGGTTCGACGACGATCTGCACGCGCTGGGGATGCCCCCAGACCATAACTCGGCCAGAGACAATCGGGTGCAGGGCGCCAAGCGTGTTGCGGGTCTCCCCGGCCAGCTGCGCGCCGAGACGCTTGATGGCATGCGACGACAGTGTCACGTCGATCTCGTGCATGTGTTCGGCGCCTGCGGCCTCGACGAAGATCGACCCATTGGGGTTGATGACAAGCTCGTTGATACGGTCGTCAATCAGATAATCCCTGAGTGGACTCAGATATTGCTCCACGTAGGAAATTTCGCGACTTTGCTGGAGATGGTTCATCTGAATACAAGGTCCCGATTGACGAAGACGCGGATCTCCTCACCCTGAGGAATTCGGATGACCGGTGGCAGGCTAAGGTATTTATCAAGGACGCCGCTCGCCTGACTGCTTGCTGAGCCGGTCATCTGACCGGCCATCTGGCCGCCGACATTAATGGTCGTGCCCGAATCCGATTTGCTGCCGCGATTGGACAGCATGGAGGGGAGGGCGGTGATCGCGCTGACCAGGATGGCCGCGCCAAATTTTGTACCGTAACGATTGTCGACATTGCCCTCCGTGCCCGACCGGCCGAGTTTGTCGGCACCGGTGGAGCCAAGCGCAATCGATTGTCCCGATGGCGTGATCGCGCGGTTCCAAGCGATCAGGACCCGTTTCTGAACAAGGTTCAGGTCGTTGTTGAACTGGCCGATCAGGATCGTTCCCGAAGGCATCATTACGTGAGTGCCATCGAAGGAGTAAACCGCCTCCATCACCTGAGCACGAATGTTGCCAGGGAGCTCGGTGTCAATTGCGGTTTCGAGCACCGCGGAAATGATCGTGCCCTGCACGACGGTACGTGACGGATCCGCAAGTTGCCGCGAGACAGATGTTTGAAATGTGCTGCTGGCTGCCGATTTAAGGAACCGTTCGTTCTGGTCTAGGTCAGCCTGCGACTGCTCGCCATCGATGGTTCCGCCGGCAGGCCCGTCGGCATCGTCAACCACCACCGACGCCGACTCCCGCTGCATCTTGGCGAGCTTCTGGCGTTCCTTAGTCTCGCCAGATTGCAGTTTCGCAGCTTCCTCCGCGCGTCGGCGCTCTTCTTCTGCTTGCTCGGCGACGGCCCTCAGGCGGGCGTTTTCTTCAGCCATCGCCTTTCGTTCACCCTCGAGCTCCTTTTTCATGCTCTCGTTATAGCGGGCGATCAATGCCTCGATTTCTCCGGAGGAGACGCCGCTTTGCTTCCTGCGCTCTAGCTCGGCGATCTGGTCCTGCAGCGCCTTGATCTTCGCGTTCCAGGCAGCATTTGGGTCCTCCTTCTCCTTCGGCTCGGGGCTCGCCGGCACCGCGAAATCGAGATGGACAGGCTGATGGGAGTCTCTTTCTACTTCCATGTCGACCCTGGAAGTTCGCGGACCATCGTCACGGCCAATCCCAAACGCTTTCAAAGCCCCTGCCGGCCCGGTGATTGCAACAAACAACACCACAGCCCCCCCAATCAGACCTGCTGACATGATGAGGCGGGCATTTGTCGTCCGGCCCGAGCGGCCCGTCTGGCGCGCACGTCGGGCATCGACGAGAAGGTTGCGATCACCGTCATCATGGTCGTGGTTTTCCACCTCTGTTCCGCCCTGTGAATGGCGATCGGTGTTGTGATCATTGTCCGACATGTATGGCCTTCCTGTCAGTTAACGGTGACATTCCTGTTGACCTTCACAGCACTGGCACGGCCGACACACACTGACTGGTCGCCGATCCGCAGGATCCAATAGTCGCTCGTTCCATCGACGATGATCTGATTTCCCTTTGTGCGGGAATTGACCAGTTGCTCCTTATTGTCGGCTGCGACCTTGAAGACAGCCGGCCGAGGAGCACCTTCAGAGAGAAAAAACATCGTCTGCCGGCCGTTGTCCTGAGCCCAGCGCGGGCGAAACGGGGCATTGCCGGAGAACATGTAGTCGGCTCGGAGGCTGTCCGGTTTGAACGTGTCGTCGTTGTCTTGTTTCGGTTTCCGGTCCGCAGGATAGGTGAAGACCGATCGGAACAGGGGAGCGGCGGTGGCACCGGAAGCGAATTCGCCAACGGAGCGCAGTTCGAAGGTATAGACCCGCCTGTCAGTGTAGATCGTCATGTTGGTGGAAGTGGACGGGAGCGTCGGTTTGACGCTCACCACGTTACCGGCCTTCAGCTTGACCACTTCCCAGGAAGCACTGTCGCCTATGAGAATCGACTCGACCTCTTCACCCGGAGAAAATTGCAGCGCAGTGACTGATTTGAGATAAAGATCGAGTCGGTAGACGCTGTTCTCGTTGTAAACGTAGCGTCGGATCCGCGGATCGGCGATAGCTGCTGCTGCGGATGGCGTCGGCGTCACAACGCGCACAGGAGCGGCGGAGGGCGCCTGATCAGCGAAGGCCGCTCTGCCACTCAGGAGCAGCAGGACTGCAATTTGCTTAAACATGATCTGGGTTCCTTTAAAATCGGAATTTAGCCGGTAGTTTCGGCATCGATCCGGTAGGACAGAACGCTAAAGCCGAGGGGATTTTTCCAGACCTCCTCGAGCTTTGCATTCTCCTTTGGCTGAAACGAATAGCCTATTGTCGCCACGAAGCTGCGTTCTGCTGTTGCGCGACCCTTTTCCTCGCGGTACTTGGTGATACGCACCCGCGCGAGGTCAGGCGTGTTGCGACGGGTAGCCGGGCTTATCGAGATAGACTTTACGGTGACACGGATGCGCACCTCGTTTCCGTAGATCGTAGGCGGATATTGAGGCGAGCTCGATGTCCAAAGCTGCGCCAACGTTTCGGCTGCATTATCCTTTGATCGCAACATGACGTCCGGAATGCGAGTGCTGTTGTCGGCCTGGTCGTAGGTTTCGCGATCGACCACATAGGAAACCAGCTCGGCCTGCAGTACTGCATCCTGTTGATCGAGGGAGGCCGGCCGAACCTGCACCAGTTTTTCCGCTTGGCCCGTGGTCTTGTCGACCATCACCACAAATGGCTTCGTTTCGTTGAGCGGGAGGATGGCAACTAGGCAACCGAGCGAAAGCAGTGCGACGCCGATTGATCCTACCGCGATCTTCGCCCAGGTGTTGCGTTGCTGGCGAAGTGTAAAGAACATCTCGTCCTCAAATGCATTTTGAATATTCATCCTGGACATAATCGACCCCGATTTTCTTGAGCAAATTGAGTTTGGGAACTGCCAATTTCGGTTCCGTCATGGCTTTTTAGGATCGTCCTTCGGGGCGGAGGGAGGGCGGCGTGGAGTCGGCGGCGGGTGTTGCTTATTGCCGGCAGGCCGTGATGCGGCACCAGAAGACGGCAATACAGGTTCTGCAGGCGCCTGAGCTGATGCCGATGCAGGATGGGTTGCCGGCCGTGCGGACATCTGTTGCCGGGCCCGGAATGCCGGGTTGGGGCTCATGCTACCGCCACCGATGATCATCTGTTCGCGCCGGTTTCGCCAGAATTCCTTTCGCTCATTGGAGTGCCGCCGGAATGCGGCGAAGCCGGTTTTCAGCATCTCGGCCGCCGACCCACCAGCTCTATAAGCCGCAATTGCGCTGCCGGCCCCGTGGATATGCTTGCGCGGGTCGAGCATTGCGCCAAGAGCTCTCGGGGGCAGATTCATCGCATACTGCTTGAGCGAGCTCGCTCCGCTGAGGCGGCCTGCCGCACTGGTCAGCCCTCTCGAGAGACTTGCACCGCCAACAGTCACAGCGGCGCCCGCGATCGTCTGCGCCATCGTCGGAATATGGAACAGCAGGACGAGCGCAGCTATCATCATGAAGACGAAGCCCCAGAACTTGTCTTTGTCCAGACTGCTCGCGCCCGACGTCGCAAGCAAATGGCCGGCGAAGTATAGAACGATTGCCATGAGACAACCGAGAAGGAGGGGTATCACCGCGAACCCTATAAGGAAGTTCACCCAGCCCTGGAAATACTGCCTTGTCCTCTCCCACATGAACATCATGATGCCGAGTGGTGCCATGCTCAAAGCCAGGATGAGACCGACCTTGGCGACGAGCACAATGACTGCGGAGGCAGCAATGAATATGCCACCGACGATGAGCACGACAACCCCGGCGAAGATATTGCGAAAGGTCTTTCCGAGGTCGAGGATCGATGTGTCGCGAAAAAAGTCTCCGGCGATCCAGACAATGGCGTGACCGAACTCGTCCATGGCGGCATAGGTCTTGGCCTCGCCCGCTCCGCTGATGTTTGCCGGATTGAGAATATCTGCCCTGAGTGTCTCGATGTCCTTTGCGACCGCCTCGACAACAAGATTCGAGTAACCTTGTGTAACACTTGTCAAGGCGTTGTAGACCGGGCTGAAATTGCCCCAGAATGTCACAAAACTCATCACCATTACATATGTGACGCCCCAGCTCAGGTACCTTGAGTAGCTTATGCTTTGTACCTGCAATACATGATTCAGCGCTATGAAAAGCAGCGCCACGATCCCGATCGATGCTGTCAGTCTTCTGGCGGGATCTGAAACGGCCGTGAACACGGCCTGGAGATAATCCACCGTTGCCGCATCGATCTGAGTCCCTATCGACTGGATAATTCCCATCACGTCACCTGTTGAAATGCTTGAGGCCTTCGATCCAGTCATCCGTACTCGCTTCGCTCGCCAGCATCATGAAATAGCTGCTGACGATAGAGGTGATGGCCGACTGAGTTCTCAGGCTTTCATTGATCTGCTGGGTGAGTTCGATCACTGAGCGGGTGTTGATGTCGATGCTCGTCTTCAGGTCCTGGCTCGCCTGAAGGGCCGCTATGTAGTCGTCCAGCCGGTTCATGCTGGCATTGGCTCGCTTGTAGGAACTCTCCGCCACCGAACCGGCAATTGCACCTTTGGCGGCGAGCTGCGCGAGCATCTTCTTGCTGGGCAGCTCGTCGTCCCTGAGAGCGAACGCCTTGTCGAGACCGAATGTGGCACGAAACTGGGTAAGCGCCGCCACGACATCTACTGGGCCTGCGGCAGCGCCATTCAGGGCGGCGTCTGCCATTTCCCTGAGACCTTCGCCGCCTTCGCGGCCGGCGACCTCGTCCGGCCCATTCATCAGCGGGATGGTCTTCGCGCCCGTCTGCGCATTGCGTATGCTGTCAAGCACCGTCTTCTGGTTCTGGACAGTTGCGAACATCTGTGTGATCCCTCCGCCGATGATCCGGGAGAGCTGGACGAGCTTCATGATCTGCTCGATGGAAACCTGGTCGTGTGTTTCTTGGGCCTCGGAGGGACCAGCCGGCACTGTTCCGACTGCAGGGTCGGGCAGCGGGGTGACGGCGTCTTGCGCATGCGCTGTTACGGCAGTCGTGCCAGATTGAAGGAGAAGGATTGAGATGCCGAAGAGCGCGGTTCGAAGATGTCGTTTCATACAGACGTTCCTTCTGGAAGACCGATCGCGCCTTCCCAGAGACAGGCGCAATGATTTTTGCGTTCAGCCGGCACGGACTGGCAGGAGCTCAGAGTGGCGAGCAGCAACAGGATCAACAAAAGTCTATTCATCGCAGCATCTCCATTTGAAAATCGGGCTGGTCACGCCAGCCGACCGGAGCCTTTTCGCCGCGGCCACCACCGAGCACCTCGATGCCTTTGCCGATTCCGGCGAGATCCAAGTCGAGCACGACACTGTCACTGCCGGATTTGAACAACACGAGATGGTTGTCGACGTTGCTCATCTGCAGGAAGGCGCTTTCAGTCGGCGTCAGGTGCAGGGGGGCGAGTTCATCTTCTGTGTTGAATGAGCTCGGATAGACGAGGCGCGTGACCGCGCTTTCAAGGATGGCATCGCCTGCCGCACTGTTCTTGATGTGGGAGACACGCTGGGTGAGGAGGACGACGGCGACGTTCTTCTTGCGCATCGTCAGCATCCAGTCCTTCAATCGAGATTCGAAGTATGGATCGTCCAGGAGCTTCCAGGCCTCGTCCAGGACGAGCAGCGTGGGGTGTTCGTCCTCCACGAGCCGCTCCACGCGCCGGAACACGTAGCTCAGCCAGGCGGTGCGAACGATGTCGTTGTCGAAGATCTCTGTAAGGTCGAAGGCCGTAAGGCGGTTGTCGAAAGCGAGGGGGTCAAGGCTCTTTCCGCCAAACAGCCAGCCGAACTGCCCCGTCTCGTCCCACCGGCCGAGACGATTGTAAAGGTCTCCCTCATCATCAGTCGCGCGTAGCTGGCTGCGGAATTGTTCGAAATTCTGAAGTCGGGGATCAGCCGTGGTATTGGCTTGAACAGCATCACTGAGTGCCTGAATTTGCACGGGATTGAGTCTTCCGCCATCGTTTTCCGCAAGAGCCGTCAGCCAGTCCGTGAGCCAGGCTGCTCCACGACTGTCAGCCTCCGCTCGCATCGGGTTGAAACCAGTTTCCTCCCCCATTCGAACCGCAGAATAACGCCCTCCCATTGCGCGCACCGCCATTTCGAAGCCGTTATCCTTGTCGAATAGGATAGTGCGGGCTCCGAGCCTCTGGGCCTGACTGATCAGGAACGCCGTGCCGAGCGTCTTGCCAGAGCCGGTTTGTCCCAGAACGAGCGTGTGTCCGACGGTACGCTGGCCTGGCTTGCCGGGCAGGTGGAAGTTGAAGCGGTAGGTCTCGCCGCGAGCTGTGGGTATGATGGTGACAGCATCGCCCCAGGGACATTTTTCCGGTGGACTGCCCTTCGACTGGCCATGCATGGCACAAAGCTGCGCGAAGTTGTGCGATGAGATCATCGCAGGCCGGGTCCGGTAGGCGAAATTGCCCGGATGCTGCGCAAAGTAGACGGCCCGTGCGGCGAAGTTCTCGCGGACGATGGCCGAACCAGCGTCCTGCATGGCCCGCGTGACATAGGCCATTGCACCATCCAGTTCTTTCAAACTTTCACAGAACACAGCCACGCTGCAATGGTGATCCCCAAAGATCACGCGACCTGAGGCGACGTCGTCTTCGGCCTCTTCCAGTTGAGCCATGAGCGATATCGCGGCGTCTTCTGCCGCTCGCATCTGCTTTCTGACCCTTGCGATCTTGCCTTGTGCCGAGATTGGATCAATCGGCGTGAAGCTCTGGGTGACGACGGTGTCGTAGGGCAGGTTCAGTCGATCGAGGATGCCGGGATAAGTTTCGGTAGGATAGTCCTTAACGGAAATGATTGTTCCATAGCGACGGCGTCCCGGATCCGTGCCTTCACATTCGAAGACGCGGCCACGAAAGGTAATCTGCGAACCGGCCAGAAGATCGGCTACGGGCAGGAATTTGCCTCCCGGAACAAGGCTACCGCCCGATCCGTCGACGAGGGTGCGCAGCAGGCCGAGCCATCTGCCATCGGAAACCGTAAGCCGGTGCGGCCTGGCTTCACTTATGCCCGCCATGCAGGTATTGATCATCTGATCCAGGCGCAGAGCCCGCGCGGTCACTTCGTGGCGGCTGTGAACATCCTTGCCACCGAACAGCGACAGGAACTTGGTGATTTTCCGAGGCGGCCGGATGACGAGTGTGACTACGGTCACCCTGTCCCGCAGGCCTACCATCTGCAGGTATTCCTGCCAGCGCCGGTCGATCTCCTCGTTGAAGGGATGGCCCACAACCGGCGGCATGGCTGGTCGCGTCTCCACCGATATGCGGTGAACGTAGTATGCCACATCGTTCCGCTGCTGCGCGATGAAGCGTGAAAAGGCGTTGCACAATTCGGCGGTATAGCGGCTGTCTACCGTATCCGCGTTAATGCCTTCGACGACAAACGAACCCATAAGGTCGCCGTCGCGCAACATGAGCGTGACATCGTCAACGACACTGAGATAGGGCAGGCCGCTGACGAGCAATTCGCCCGTGTTTGCATGTTTGCTGGCGATGCTGCGGATCGCGCGGGTTGCTGGAGCCTCAAGCACGATACACCAACCCTTCGCCCCGCAGCAACGCCGGGCTCATTCGGGTCTGTTTTACGGCGGCGATAAAGACACTAATGATCTTGGGATCGTAGGCTGCGAGTCCACGCAGCGCGACATAGCCCACTCCACCCGTGATCACGAGATATAGGAAGGAGCGCGTGATGATGAAACCGAGCATGACGACGCCGATCAGAACAACCAGATACATGATTGGCAGGCCGGCGAAGCTCACCTCGCGGGTCAGTCCGATGAAAAGCGGGGTACGTACCATGAGATCACTCCATGTGCAGTTGGGTCGCCGGGCCCCTGCGGGGAGGGGGTGAGAAGGGGCCCGGCGCGTCGGGCATGTCCGCTAGCTCGCGGTAATGCCCTGGACGAATGTTGCGCCGCCAAAAACGATGGCGATGCCGAGAATGATTGAAACTGCAAACGTCCAGTCCATGCGGCCTGTCATGAAGGAGAAGCCGACGGCGATTACCGCGAGCGCCGAAACCGACACCCCGATCGGGCCGGTGATGGCATTGACAATGGCGTCCAGGAACGTTTCGACGCCCGAAAAGTCCTGCGCAGCACTTGGATTGCTGGACAGGAGGATCACTGCGGCGATCATCGCAACGAATTTCAGGTTATCTTTGTTGAGGAGATGTTTCTTCAGGTATTTCATCGTTCTTCTCACATGGTTGGTCGGGTTGAGTTGTTGCCTTCAGGTCCTGAAAGGTGTGCCCCGTCTCAGTTGTCGATCTTCCGACTGTTTTATGTCTGCAGGGCCTCGCAATCCGTGCGTCGGGCTATCTCAGGAACATCGCTGCCAACGAAAGCCGCGCGCGAGACTTCTTGTGCGGCTGGGCCGACAAGCTTCGGGTCGAGCACGGCATAACGCGACACACGGCCCATGCTGTTAAAGATGTCAGACACATACTGGCGTGTTTCCCGGTAGGGCGGGATATCACCATATTTCTTCACGGCGCCCGGACCCGCGTTGTAGGCTGCGAGAGCAAGCTCGGGGGAGCCGAACTGGTGTAACATCGCCGTAAGGTATCGGGCGGCGCCCTCAAGGTTATCGCGTGCCGAAAAAGGGTTGCATACGCCGAGCTCCCGGGCCGTGTCCGGCATCAACTGCCCCAGTCCTTTGGCGCCGGCGGAAGATACGGCCTCCGGGTCGAAGTTGCTTTCCCGATGAATCATCGTCGTGAAAAGCGACACGAAGGAGTCCCTGTCCAGCCCAGCATGTGCTACCCCAGCCGCGCCTGCATATCTGAGACCGACCTCTAGGGTCAGCCTGCGCATCCGAACTTGTCGCGCCGACAGCTTCGTCGACAACAAGCGGGGCTTGGGCAATTGCATTTCATGGCCGTTAAACCTCCTTGCCTTTAAACCTGCTGGTCTAGGGGGATCATTAGCCTGGTACGCGATTGCGGGCGCGTCCAGAATCACGGAGGTAGCCGACACTGAGCCGGTCATGGCTGCGACGGAAGACCCGGAGAAATCCGGGACCAATATCGGCGAATGATCGGTGCCGGTTTCCTTCGGCGGCGTGTCTGCAGACACGCCGCCTATCGGTACGATCATGCCATTACCAAGTTGCTCAAATATTGCTGCGCGGGCGGAAATTGGATGCCCAACCAGCGTGGCGACAACTGTCAAAACAGTCGTCTTTGAATATAAATTTTGAGCAAATTGCATTTTAGCCTCCATCCGGAAGTCATAATATAAATTCCTCGAAAAAAGCTGCATTGGCCAATAGTATATTGCTCCAGATGCGCCGTATTTATTTGAAGAATACACATATATACTGCGGTTACCCCAAAAAATGTCAACGCTCGCCAGCGTTGCAATTGTAATGGAGAAAGGCCTCGCGTCCCCGCTACGGAAATCCGTCTTCACTCAGAGCGGTGGCTCATCAGCTCAAGAGTCCTTGCAATCGGCCGGGCCGACGTAAAATCTTGTAAATTAAAGCGGGACTTGCGCTCTCTGCTGATTGACCGCATCGCGGCACTGACAAGCGGCCTGAAGGTCTGCAGCGGCGGCGTCGGGACAGACTACGGATGCAACAATTACACTCGTACCGGATACCGCAGCGGCTCGGTGTTTTGACACACCTTCCTTTGCAGTACAAACGAGCAACCATTCCAGAATCTGGCTGTCAGGCTTAACTTGGTTCTGCAAGCGGCTACGGAGACTGATGAGGATAAACTGCAATACCGTAATGCTGACGCCGCATCGTGAGCTTGCGCGTGGAAAAAATTGGCTCAGCCGCCGCCGATCAACTTCATGGGAAAAAATAACATCGGCGATCCGTCGATGAAGCAGTCCACCCGCGGGGATCCGTTATAGAATTTCCGGCGCGTGCCAAATTACCTCCGCTGGCACTGCAAGTCTCTGAAATCTTGAAACGGGTTCGCCTTCGATGACCCCGATAACACTGCGCGCGAGGTCTCTGCCAGCTTCGCGAACATCTTCGTGAACAATATGATATTCCTCTCTCACCAACGGTACGTCCTTGTACAATTGTTTGGTAACGATATCGACTTCCCGACCCGCCACTGCTCCTGCGTCGGCAAGGCCAGCGACAATCGCAAGCAGTGCGCCGCCGGTTCCGCTGATCCCGCCAGAGCTATTGATAATGCCGTCAGGAGCGGTCTTTTGTCTGAAGACTTCTCTTATCGCCTGCCTCAACTCTTGTATCGTATTGTCGTTCGTGACGTGGTCGAATGGAACTTCCTCCAAACCATGCTCAGCCAGTCCGAGCTTGAACCCTCGGCGCATATGATCGTGAAAACTTAAGTCCGCGGGCGGGGCCAGAAGCGCTATGCGCTTGCGTCCAAGCTTTGCCAACCGCTGCACGGCAATTCGTGCGAAGTTTTCATTGTCAAAGTCATGGAAGGCATGCTGCAGTCCTGCGAAAGTCCTCCCATGCGTCGCGAACGGCATTCCGTGTTCCATCATGTATCTTACACGCTCGTCGTCCGGCTCTATTCGGGAGATGATGATGCCGTCGACCGAGGCAGTCTCTACCAGATAGCGGATGGGTTTCATTGGATCCTTCTGGCTTGAATACGGCGTCACTATTAAATGATATGGCGTATCGGCCAAGGCCTCCGTTATGCCGAAGATCATTTCGGATATGAAACTGCCTACCTGCTCGTGCGTGTCGAGTACAAGACTGATGACGTTGGTTTTTCCGGTCCGCAATCGCAGTCCGGCACGATTGGGACGATAGCCGAGTTGCCGAGCCATCTCCTGCACGGATGCCCGTGTCCTGGCGCTTATTTTCGGATCATCTTTCAACGCCCGAGCCACAGTCGTAATCCCAAGACCCAAGGCAGTGGCCATCGATTTCAAGGTTGGATTGGTACCGGAGGGAGACAACCGCAGGCCTCTTGTTTTAGCTTTGACGATCTTTGGTGAACCGAGGAGCGCGGCGCATCAAGCCAATCTAGTTTCGGCGGCGGCCAGTTAGCAAGTTCGGCTCTACGGGGCAGAACCCGAATGACTACAGCGGTAACCTGAACATGGAGTTAATCACTTGCTGCACAATATAATTGCCCACATTCTTTTGCAAAAACAGAGGTACGTCAATCAAGTATGCACGTTAAAATAGCGTTTCGCAGCAAGGACTTATGACGTATGTGGCACCCGTCGTGGAGGGTATCTTCGATAAACATCAACTATCGGCAGAAAAATATATGGACAAACGCTAGGTGCAACGTTACAACTACGGCCATTGGGCGGAGGGCAGTCTCATTGTCCTTACAGAAACAAGAAATGAAAGTTGAGTTTCAGCCGCGCGAACATAGTGTCTATGCAATTATAAGATGTGTCGATTGAAGTGCATTGATGGCGTCCGGTCTACCGGAACAATGACGACAGGAGACGAAAATATGAAGAACTTTTCACCCACGCCGCGTTCCAGGACGCAGGTTGCGCCGACTCTAACGCCATCCGAAGAAGGGCGCTTCCTCGCAGGGATTTTGGCCCACGAATTCAACAATCTTCTCGTGCCGATAATTGGTTATGCGGAGATGGCGGCCGAGGCATTGAGATCAGGCTCTTCGTCGCCTGTGTACGTCGAGCGAATTCGCAGTGCTGGCGATCGGGCAAAGCGAGCGGTTGAACTGATTCTTGTTTCGGATACGAGGCATGACGTGTCTGATGGTTCATTTGATGCCAGTGCGGCCATTAAGGAAATCCGGTCAGACCTTCAGATATGCGTCCCCCCATATGCTCAGCTCCAGGTCAACCTTCCCAATCGTTCGGTTTGGCTGGAGGGAAACGCGATCTACCTGCAACAGGCCATCATTAACCTTTGCAAGAACGCTGGCGAAGCCATGACAGTGTGTGGGACAATTACTGTCAACCTTGACAATTTCGAACAGACGGCCCCGCGCAACACGACTTGCGGGCGGCTCGATCGCGGCGAGTACGCGCGGTTAAGTGTAACCGACACAGGCTCGGGCATCCCCCACATGTTTTTGAAGCGTATATTCGATCCGCTGTTCACGACGAAATCTGAGGAGGGCGGCTCGGGGCTAGGGTTGACCTTGGTGCGACAGGTTGTGAAGGCTCTAAATGGGGCCATCAACGTCAAGAGCAGACAAGGCATCGGGACAACGTTCGAACTTTTCTTTCCCTTGTGCAAATCCGCACCAGCGATGATGTCGAGAACACACTCCTCGGCCTTGCCCACCCTTCATGATCTCCATCGCGACAACGATCGCGGGAAGCGGTCGCGGCGATGAGCTGAAGGATGGATAGCTGATCCAAGACGCACGCTATCCCAGCCAACCGCAAGATCGGCCTGCTGCAGTCCAATCGGCCTGCAGATAGCTCTCCAGTCTTGAAGACTGACAAACTCAGAACCTGTTGTTACACCCATTGGCTGAATTATAGGAGGAACTGTTAATGTCCGTTCAGGCTACCCCTACGATTCTGATTGTAGACGATGATACAGACGTCATTGCCATGGTGTCAGAATATCTCCGGGAGAAGGGTATGAAAGTCCTTTCTTTAGCATCCGGCCGAGGATTGCTTCGCTTTGTCGAGGCAAGAACCCCCGATCTGATTCTCCTCGATCTCCTGCTTGGTGCTGAAGACGGGCTTCAGGTACTGCGTGAACTTCGCGAGCGGTCCGATGTGCCGATAATCATCGCCAGCGGGCATCGCAGGGAGGAGATTGATCGTGTCGCGGGGCTTGAGCTGGGCGCCGATGATTACGTTACAAAGCCCTTAGGGCTTCAAGAGCTTCTGGCGCGAATTAACGCGGTTTTGAGGCGAGATGCAAGTGATTATAACCGTCGGAAGAAAGGCGGGGTTACATATCGATTTGGCGGCTGGAAACTTCGCTCAAAGACACGTGAGCTCCTTAACCCCAAAGGGGAGGCGGTTCCACTGACTAAAGGCGAACACGCATTGCTCGTAGCCTTCCTGGACAGACCTCAGGTTCCCCTGGCTCGCGAGCATCTGCTGCAATCCACCCGAGTTCACGAGGACATTTTCGACCGGAGCATCGACGTCCAGATATTGAGGCTTCGAAAGAAACTCGAACCGGACGTATCCTCGCCAAGCTTGATAGTGACAGAGCGAGGACGCGGTTATGTATTCACACTTCCTGTGGAGCGCGACTAGCCCGCAGCTGGCAAAGCTGTGACGATACCGGTTCGTCCGATTCCCGACTCAAGGGAAGTGCTCATGAGCCAGTGATCGGTCACTTTTGGTCGCAACTTTCCTTGCATCGCAAGCAGAATACCAGCTCAAAGGCTGTTGCAAGCCTTTAGTTCAAGCAGTGGGTTATGTACCGCCAATATTTCCACTTGTTTTCCCGCTTCCACCTCTACCACATATTGGACGTTATTCCCGCCTTCGATCGGTGTTCGGTCGAAGGGCGTGGCGTTGCGGTGCAACGATACCAGCCGGCCATCACTATCAAAGAAAAAAATATCAAGCGGGAGCTGAGTATCTTTCATCCAGAAGCGTACATGATGAGGGGAATCATAGGCGAATATCATACCGTCGAATGGTTCAAGGGTCGATCTGCGCATTAGTCCCCTGCTGCGTTCATCGGAGGTGTTTGCCACTTCCATTTTTAATGGTCGGTTCCCGATCTCGATGGCTGCGATGTGACAATTCGATTCGAGCAATGAGACCAATGCCACAGCCGTCGACAACATCACAGGTCTCCTAGGTTAATGCCGATTGTTGCGCTGCTTCCTCGCCGCGCAATAATGCATGATGGTCTTCATCGTCCTGATTGCAGATAATATGGCTCGGGAGAGCTGGAACATGCAAGGACTTGGATTGCGCGTGCCACTTATCCTGCAATCCTTACCAGGGCGGCAAGTGACTCTGGCCACGAATTCGACCCTGGCGGGGTTCCAATCAGGAAATTAGCGCATTGTTACCATTGAAACGCTTGAATTATATTCCTTTCACTCGCGTTGAGCGAGACTGCATCCAATTCCTGTGACGAAAACCAAGAGATTGTGGCTGGTCGACAGGAATTGGAGGTGCCAGAACATGGTCGAGAAAGACACCAGCAAAGAGGCTTTCAGAGGGTTTGGCTCTACCGGAGCCAATACAGATAACGAGTTGGATCTGCGTGCGGACGACGGTGAAGATTTCCCCGAATATTTTGATCGTATTCACCGACCGGACGCTTCCAGCGACTCGCACGAGCCGAGCAGAACTCTCGCAAACTCACAAGATTTTTTCGGACTGGAGGCGCCGCCGCCGTCAACGCCGACGGCGTCCGATATGGGCATGATCGACCGTACGCCTGCAACGCCTTCGACCTCACCTGCCTTGGAAAGCAAGACTATTGATCCAAGGTTATTGTCGCTCAAATTCACCCCGACTGAGCAAAAGAGATTGAGATTAAGAGGCGATGCCTTTCAACTGCTTGCACAAGGGGATCCGCTTGCGGAGGCCTTTGCAAAGCGCCGAGTCAAGCGGCTTCGGGCCGATGACAATAATGTGGATGAGCAGTCCGGATTAAGTCAGGTTCAGACTTCACATCGCCAAGGCCGCCCGAGCGCCCTGCTGCCACGCCTTCGTGGAGATAAAGTCAGACCATACGATTGCGGAAATACACGGCTCTATAGGGGGCGAGGCGCTCGGGCGGCGCTCGCAAATGGGGACTCAGTTGCGAAGGTGACAGAGGAGCCTTCTGGTCCAGGACTTCGAAGCCGCGATCGGTTATTTGGATCGCGATCGCGCACAGATGGACACGGGATCGATTGAGGAAGGACGTGAGCCTGGCATCTGATACCCGCAAGCTGGCGATCGATTCGTAAAAGAAATTTGAGAGGATCTAAGAATGCGCGTTGATTTCACCTATTGCCGCCTCCCCGGAGGAGTTTGTCGACCGCCTAGCCAGCCCTGGGTGCGAAACTACACCCTGAGAACTTCGCCCGGGGCGCCGACGTCGGATAATTGGCTGCTTTCAGCCCAGCACATTGCCGGCATTGATTGGGCGCTGACAGAAGGGAGCAGAATACCTCCTTTTTTATCCTGAGACGGTTAGTGCGGTTGATTTTGATCAGAATGCCCACGTTGCCTACCTTTCAAGTCCAAGCTCACCTGGCCTGGCATAATCAAAGGCGCGATCGCATGCTTTACGAAAAAGCTTCTGAGTTCAGACTTCATCTTAACGAGCCATGGGATGTCGGCTACGATGAGTATAACGTCTATCCCGACGCTAGTCTGTTAACGATCTCGCTCTCGCGCACTCTGGGTATATCCCGCGACAACCTGCTTGTTACTGCTGGCAGCGATCAAGGTATCGACGCGATCGTTCGCTCCGTGAAGGGCACTGTCCTTGTCCTTGATCCTGATTTTCCAAGATACGTTGAGCATGCACAGAATGCTGAACGGCGCGTGATCAAGATACCACTCTCTTTGGAAGAAAATGTATTTCCGGTACGCGCTGTCATGGAGGCGGCAATCGATGCTCAGCTTGTTTTCTTCAGTTCCGTAGGAAACCCGACAGGTTACACAATCCCAGATGGTTTCTTGGAAGAGTTTTGCCGCACGTTTCCTGAAGTTTTCGTTTGTGTTGACGATTGCTATCGCGAGTTTTTAGGAACCAGTACTCACCATTGGGCTGCACAAACTCCCAATATTTTGTCTATCGGCTCGATTTCCAAGGTGGGTTTTCCAGGCTTGCGTATTGGCTATGCAGTCGGCGCGCCGCAGTCGATCGAACGTATCAGGCGCTTCGTATCGCCTTTCGCCGTTGCAGGACATAGTCTCCTGAAAGCCGAACAATTGCTCGGAGATCCTGGGTTCTCCGGGGTGGTGCGCAATCGCGTTGCGGACCAGGTGGCAGCTCGCGATTTGCTGGCCGATTCATTGCGTAAACGACAGATTCGCTTCATGCGACCGACGGGAAACTGGATACTTGCTCGTTTTGGCGAGGGGGCGACATGGCTTGCCGAGCAACTGAAGCGTCAACACGTCCTCGTGCAGGCCCAAAGTCACCCTTTGTTGAGAGAATGGATTAGAATTTCTACGCCCAATGTGAGTGCCATTCGCAATTTCATAGAGATCCTTGATGAGGTGATGCACTCAACGATCGAGATTAAACAAGGTTTGTTTAAGACAGGATTTGATGTCCACCACGCACCAAACTGGCATAACGCGGCCCGTGCCGCACGGATAGGCAACAAAATCTATGGCATCGACCATATAGCAATCACGGTAAAGGATCGATCGAGACATGAAAACCTGGTCGAGGATCTTATTCAAGAGGGTGGGACAATCGTTGAAGGTCCGGGCATCTGGCCAAATGACTTTTGCGAACATCTTGACGAGGTCAAGCCGGATCTAAGCATGAATTTTGCCACCGTAAAATTGAGGTCAGGAGGCATGCTTGTGATTTCGGCTCCCGTTGTGACAGGCGATCAGATTGATAGATGGAGGCGGACACGTGAGGCGGATGTAGTTCATCACATCGCGATCCACACGAATGATATATCGAATACCGCCGCAGAGCTCTCCGAGCTTGGTTGGAAGCCTCTTACGAAAGCTCCAGTTACCGACGGAAACCTGGAACAGTGGTTCCTGCACAATGAACAGAATCAAATTTTGGAACTTATTCGACGCCATCGACCAGGTGTGGAGACGTTTTCCTGCGGCAATATTTCGGAATTGCGCAAAGCTGAAAAGCCTCTGGTATCCTCATCTTGAGAAAACGTGGAATCGAGAACTAGCCCAATGCTTATCCTCGTTTTGGGTGCCGGAGCGATGGGGTGCCTGTTTGGAGCAACCCTCGCAAAATCGGGATACAGGGTTCATCTGATCGATATCGACCCGGTGCAAATTGCAGCAATAGAAAGGGATGGAATATGCATTTGCGGCAATGCCGACGAACTCCACGTGCGCGTGCCGATATCGAAACCTGATGGGGCGGTGGAAATTGCTGACTGGGTGGTCGTGCTCACTAAGACACTCAACACTCGAGCGGCTCTGAAATCAGTGCGCCATATTATCGGTCCCGCGACTAGGGTTGTCAGCCTCCAGAATGGACTGGGAAATGCGGAAGAGTTGGCGCAATTCGTACCTTCATCCCAGGTTGTTGTAGGGATCACCACTATCGCCGCTGATCTCATCGAACCAGGCAGGGTTTACTCGAATCGTGACGGTTCTGTCCGACTCAATACTATCGTGCCAGGAGATCTCAGCGTGCTGTGCCAGTTTGTTGAATCGCTTCGCAATGCGAGCTTTCATTGCGTCGTTGATGCAAACATACAGTCAGCGATCTGGCACAAGGCCGCTTTCAATTCGGCTTTGAATAGTCTTTGTGCGGTCACCCGCCTTCCTGTTGGCGACATCGGGGTTGACTTCAACGGGCGCCGTCTTGCCCATTTGATCGCGGACGAAGTTTTGGCAGTGGCCGACCTCCTCGGCGTACCGATCTTCAAAGATGAGGTTCGCTTATCGCTTGATCATGCTTTAGATTATGCACGCAGCCACAAGCCCTCCATGTTGCAGGACATTCTCGCTGGACGTCCAACCGAAATCGAATCGATCAACGGTGCCGTTGTCAGGATTGCTCGAGGGCTTAACGTTGCCATTCCGGCAACCGAGGCGTTGTATACTCTGGTCCGATTGTTGCAGCCAAGAGAAGTGGCCACAGTTTCTGACGGTCGCGCGTCGGATGGAGCAGATTGACCTTCGTAAGCGTGTGGGCGACCCCACGGATCTTTCGCGCTGCTGATCGGCGACTTTGCATGATTCATGCGGAGAATTCTGTGAGCGATGGTGTGAATCTCCCTCGAAATTTTGAAGCTTCGAGTAAGCGCCGTCTGCGTCACACCGTGGCGCGTTGCCTTTTCGCATAATGCCGCTGTGCCAGAGATACCAACAATGCGTAAGCGCTGTTTTCAGGGCCACGGGTTGAGGTCATGCCTTGCGGCATCGGCCCAATTTGTGATCTGAACACCCTTCAAACTGGACTAAGTTTTGGTTAGAGTTTTCGGTGGGTTTTCCTGGCTGGGAAAGGAACGGAAAGACGATGAAGCCATCGGGAGCATCCCGAGCGCCAACTGAAGACCTTTACCGGCATTCTGTAGGCGAATGCCTATGGCGGCTACAATCCGCTGTTCAAAGTCGATCGCGATCCCGCGCCTCCGACGCAGGCACTGTGCTGGGCACATTCGCGCCGCAAGTTCTTCCTGCTGGCCGATATCGCCACGAACGCCAAACGCGGAAGTAAAGCCGCGCCAATCTCACCGATGGCATTGGAGCCCGTCAAACGGTGACCTGATGTGGTGGACGGCCTCCGCTCCCGGCATCGCAATGTGCCAAAGTGTGGCTGTCGAAGTCACATAAGGGAGAGCCGTCCATGGAGAAGATTACCACAATTGGTTTGGATATCGCCAAGCATGTATTTCAGGTTCACGGGATCAATGGTGCCGGCGCGACGGTGAGCCGCCGCCGGCTGCGCCGCGACGATGTCGTTGGGTTCTTCAAGGCATTGCCGCCATGCCTGATCGGAATCGAGGCCATGCGCGACTGGACACCACTGGGCTCGGGTTCTTATGGCGCTGGGTCACGAGGTTCGGCTGATGCCGGCGTCTTACGTCAAGCCATACGTGAAGCGGCAGAAGAACGACGCGACAGATGCCGAGGCGATTTGCGAGGCGGTGACGCGGCCGACGATGCGCTTCGTTCCAGTGAAGAGCGAGGAGCAACAGGGTG
>NZ_JABDWM010000004.1:0-372180 GCF_019685295.1 Rhizobium sp. NLR22b | reverse complement strand
AACACAAACCAGCAATCGCCAATCCGCTTGAGTTTCTTTAGAACGAAAGACTTCGTCGCCAGCAGCGCCGCCGCCCTCGTTCAGTGAGTGGGCTTATAGAACCTTCCCCTTTTCTAAGTCAACTGCCATTCCAAAAGTTTTTTGACATTTTTGTAACAGGCTGATTCGTAAAGGGTTTTTGGCTTGCCGTTCGAAATCGCGCAAATTTACTGCCGGATCTGGCAGTTCTGGGGATTCGTTTTCGCCGAACCTCGATAAATCGCTTCGACGGCGAAGCCATGACCTATATGGGAAGCCGCCAGATGAAATTCCAGGGCGCTTGCCTCCCACGCACGGCACTCGCTAGTTTGCCGGGGAGAAAACGATCCGCCGGAGTGAAAAATGCTTGTCCTCAACGAAGAACAGACGCGCGCAGCCCTGCCTTGGCGTGAGCTGATCGAAGCGATCGCCGCCATGTTTGCGAGCGAATGCGTGATGCCGGTGCGTCATCACCACGAGATGGACGTGCCCGGGGAAGAGAGTGCAACGCTGCTTCTGATGCCGGCCTGGGTTCCCGGTCGTTATGCCGGGGTGAAGGTGGTTTCGGTCTTTCCCGGCAATGCGCGGCGAAGCCTGCCGGCAATCTCAGGAACCTATCTTCTTTCCTCGGGCGCAACCGGCGAGATGCTGGCCGTGATCGACGGCGCCGAACTGACGGCGCGGCGGACAGCGGCGGCATCGGCGCTCGCCGCCCGTTATCTCGCCCGCCCGAATGCGGAGGAAATGCTCGTCTGCGGAACCGGGCGGCTGTCGCTCAACCTGATGCTCGCCCACGGCGTGACGCGGCCCATCCAGAGATACAGGATCTGGGGACGCAACGCGCAAGCGGCGGAGAAGATCGCGGCGGAAGCGCGGGCGCTGGGCCTCGATGCCGAGGCGGTGGCCGATAGGGAAGCGGCGGCGCGGACCGCCGACATCATTTCCTGCGCCACGCTTTCCAGCGCACCGCTCATATCGGGGGAATGGTTGAAGCCCGGCGCACATCTCGACCTCGTCGGCGCGTTCAAACCAAGCATGCGCGAAAGTGACGACGAAGCCATTCGCCGCGCTTCGGTCCATGTCGATACCCGCGCGGGCGCCACCAGCGAGGCCGGCGACATCGTTCAGCCGATGAAAAGCGGCCTGTTGGACATGAACGACATCCAATCGGAGCTTGCGGAACTCGTGAGCGGCGCCCATGGAGGGCGGAGCCATGACGAGGAAATCACGCTGTTCAAGTCGGTCGGCGCAGCACTCGAGGATCTCGCCGGCGCCATCCTTGCCTATCAGACGGTGGCGGGCCGCAAGTGACGATCAGTGCATCATTGCCGGAGCTTCCGGTTTCGCATGTCCTGCCCGCCGTCGCGGCGGCGCTGACCGAGCAGAGACGCGCCGTTCTTTCCGCTCCGCCAGGCGCCGGCAAGACGACGCTGGTGCCGCTCTACCTGCTCGATCAGGCCTGGCGCGGCGACGGCAAGATCATCCTGCTCGAACCGCGGCGGCTGGCGGCGCGAGCCGCAGCAAGCCGGATGGCGTCACTCATCGGCGAGCAGGTGGGCGAGACGATCGGCTACCGCATGCGCCTCGACAGCAGGATATCGGCGGCGACCCGGGTCGAGGTGGTGACCGAAGGGGTTTTCGCCCGAATGATCCTCGACGATCCAGAACTGACCGGCGTCTCGACCGTGCTTTTCGACGAATTCCATGAGCGGTCGCTCGATGCCGATTTCGGGCTGGCGCTGGCGCTCGACGTGCAATCAGCGCTCCGCGAGGATCTGCGCATCCTGGTGATGTCGGCGACGCTCGACGTGGAGCGTGTGGCCGCCTTGCTCGATCATCCGCCTGTCATCGAGAGCCTGGGGCGCAGCTTTCCGATCGATATCCGCTATCAAGACCGGCCTGGCGGCGAGCGCATCGAGGATGCCGTCACGCGGGCGATTATCGAGGCACATGCCGACGAGGACGGCTCTATCCTCGCCTTCCTGCCCGGCCAGGCGGAAATCACGCGCACCGTGGAGCGCCTGCAGGGGCGATTCGGCCCTGAAACCTTGATTGCGCCTCTCTATGGCAATCTCAGTCAGAAGGAGCAGGATGCAGCGATCCGGCCAGCGCCGAAGGGGACGCGTAAGATCGTCCTCGCCACCTCGATCGCCGAAACCTCGATCACCATCGACGGCGTCCGAATCGTGATCGACAGCGGATTGCAGCGTCTGCCGGTCTTCGAAGCCTCGACCGGGATTACACGGCTCGAGACGGTGCGGGTGTCGCGGGCCTCCGCCGATCAGCGGGCCGGCCGCGCGGGACGAACGGAGCCTGGCATCGCCATTCGGCTTTGGCACCAGGGGCAGACGGCGGCACTGCCGGCTTTCACGCCGCCGCAGATCCTCTCCAGCGATCTCGCCGGCCTGGTGCTCGATCTCGCCCATTGGGGCGTCCAGGATCCGGCATCTCTTGCCTTCGTCGATCAGCCGCCGGAAACGACGCTTAAGGAGGCACGGGCGCTGCTCGGCCAGTTGGGAGCGCTCGACAAGGATGGCGCGTTGACCGTCCGCGGTAAGATGATGCGCAATCTCGCTCTGCCGCCGCGGCTTGCCGCCATGGTCGTTTCATCAGGCGAGTCGGGCCATGCCCGGGAGGCGGCGATGATTGCCCTGCTCCTGACCGAACAGGGGCTTGGCGGACCGAGCGTCGACATTGAGGACCGGCTGCGGCGCTTCAAGGCCGAGCGCGGCGAAAGAGCCGACGCCTCGCGGCGGCTGGCGGGGCGGCTGGCCGCCGGCCTCGATACCGTCACCACTGCCGCACCTGTACTGGCGGGTCAGCTGCTGCTGCATGCTTTCCCGGATCGGATCGCGCTTCAGCGCGGCGGGCGCGGGCGATTCGTCATGGCGAACGGGCGGGGAGCGGAACTGCCGGAAACCGAGAGGCTCGCCGGCAGCCAGATGCTCGTCATCGCCGATCTCACCGGGCGTGCGGCACAGGGGCGGATTCTGGCGGCGGCCGAAGTGACGCGTGCGGATATCGAGGCCGAACTGCCTGGCGAGATCAGAACCGATGACCAGACATTCTTCGACCGCCAAAGCCGGCAGGTGCGAGCGCGGCGGGCAACCCGGCTCGGCTCGATCGTCTTCGAAGAGACGCCGTTGCCGCGTCCCTCCGGGGCCGCCGTCACTCAGGCGCTGATGGAGGGCGTGCGCGAACTGGGGCTCGATCAGCTCGCCTTCTCGAAGGAAGCCCTGCAGCTTCGCGAACGGATCGGTTTCCTTTATCGGACGATCGGTGATCCCTGGCCCGATGTCAGCGACGATGCTCTGCTTTCCCGGCTGGAGGAATGGTTTGCTCCCTTCCAGGAAGACGCCCGAAGCCTCTCCGAGATTTCTGCGGCAGGGCTTTCTAACGGGCTGATGTCGCTGGTGCCGCACGAGCTGCAGCGCGATCTTAGCCGGCTTGCGCCGACGCATTTCGAGGCGCCGACCGGTCAAAGACATCCTATCCAATATGAGGGTGAGGAGCCGGTCTTGACGATCCGGGTGCAGGAGTTGTTCGGGCTCAAACAACATCCAGCGGTCGCCGGAGGCCGCCTGCCGCTGCTCCTGGAGCTGACGTCGCCGGCGCACCGGCCGATCCAGACGACGCGCGACCTGCCCGGCTTCTGGGCGGGCTCGTGGAAGGACGTACGCGCAGAGATGCGCGGGCGCTATCCCCGCCATCCCTGGCCGGAGCGGCCAGAAGAGGCGTTGCCGACGACACGGGCAAAACCACGTGGTACATGAGAGCCATCAAGGAGCCCCGGCATGATCGACAAGCCCGGCGTGATCGACAAGACGCAAAGCCATACGCTGGAAGACCGGCACAGCAGCCGCAGGCTGCGGCTGCAGACGCTGGTGCGGCTGCGCTGGCTTGCGGTCGGCGGCCAGGCGCTGACAGTGTTCATCGTCGCCTTCTGGCTGAAATTTCCCTTGCCGCTGATCGCCAGCTCTTCGCTGATCGCCGCCCTCGCCTGGGTGAATTTCTACCTGACGATCCGCTATCCGCCGACGCACCGGCTGGAGCCGCCCGCCGCCTTCGCGCTGCTCGGCTTCGACCTCCTGCAGCTCTGCGCGCTGCTCTTCATCACCGGGGGCCTCGCCAATCCCTTCGCCGCACTCGTCTGCGTGCCTGTTATCATCTCCTTTGCCTCACAGCCGATCCGCTACAGCACGGCGCTGATCGGCTTTGCGATGGCCTGCATTACCGTGCTTGCCTTTTCGCCTTTCCCGCTGCCCTGGTTCGACGGGGTCGAGATCAATGTCCATAACGTCATGCAGTTCGGCGTCTGGTGCTCGATCGCCTCGACGATGGCCTTTGCCGCCTTCTATGCCTATCGCGTCTCGATGGAAGCAAGCCAGCTTGCCGATGCGCTGGCCGCGACTGAACTGGTGCTGCAGCGGGAAAAGCATCTTTCGCAGCTTGACGGCCTGGCTGCGGCCGCCGCTCATGAACTCGGCACGCCGCTTGCCACGATCAGCGTCGTCGCCAAGGAAATGGAACGCGAGCTCAAGGACGATGATCGCTTCCGCGAGGATGTCATGCTGCTGCGGAGCCAGAGCGAACGCTGCCGTGATATTCTGCGGCGGCTGACGACGCTCTCCTCCGAAGGCGAGGCGCATATGCGCCGGCTACCGCTTTCCTCGATGATCGAAGAGGTCGTCGCGCCGCACCGGGAATTCGGCATCACGCTCGAGCTCATCGAAAAAAGCCCGCGCAAGAACGAGCCGGTCACCGACCGCAATGCCGGCATCATGTACGGGCTCGGAAACCTCATCGAAAATGCCGTCGATTATGCCAGGGAGAAGGTGACCATCACCGTCGAACACGATCACGACAAAGTGCTGATCGTCATCGAGGACGACGGCAATGGTTATTCGCCTGACATCCTAACGCGAATCGGCGAGCCCTATGTGACCAGGCGGCAGAAGGAAGATACGGCCGGCGGCCTCGGGCTCGGACTTTTCATCGCCAAGACGCTGCTGGAGCGCTCGGGCGCATCGCTGGTTTTCGAGAACCGCGAGCCGGAAAGAGCCGGCGCGCGCATCCGCATCGAATGGCCGCGAATGCTGATCGACGCAAATTCGACAAAATGAGTTTGTGGGCATAAGTAGAATGAGAACGGTTGACCAGGATCAGGCGCAACCGCCGGGACCCGAGACGATGACAGAACAGACTCACGGAAATTTCGCCGCATCGGACGAAAACCATATCGGGCCCGACGCCAGCTTGCTGATCGTCGACGATGACGGGCCGTTCCTGCGCCGTCTTGCACGGGCGATGGAGACGCGCGGCTTCGAGGTGGAGACGGCCGACTCAGTGGCGGAAGGTGTTGCGAAATCGAAAAGCAGGCCGCCGAAATATGCGGTGGTCGACCTTCGCCTCGGCGACGGCAACGGGCTTGACGTCATCGAAGCGATCCGCCAGCGGCGCGACGATACCCGGATCATCGTGCTGACCGGCTACGGCAATATCGCAACAGCGGTGACGGCCGTAAAACTTGGAGCCGTCGATTATCTGGCCAAGCCCGCGGATGCCGACGATGTCTTTTCGGCGCTGACGCAACGGCCGGGTGAAAAAGCGGAACTTCCCGAGAATCCGATGTCGGCCGATCGGGTGCGCTGGGAACACATCCAGCGGGTTTATGAAATGTGCGAGCGCAATGTCTCGGAAACGGCACGCCGGCTCAACATGCATCGGCGAACGCTGCAGCGCATCCTTGCCAAACGCGCGCCGAAATAGACGAAACCTTCGTCAGACATCATCCACGGTGAACGGTTTTCCGTTCGCCCATTCGGCCATCATCAGCCTTTGCGCGGCGGCGCGCGAGAAACTGAGCGTGACGGACTTGCGCGTGGCTGGTGCCATGCGGTGTTCCGGCGCCTCGCGAATCATGTGGGCGCCATAGCCATCCGAGAGGAAGAGCCCGCATTCCTCCGGAAAGATGTCGAGCGGCACACCTTCATGTGTCGCAAAGAACAGGCGGTCGCAATGCAGTCTGTATTCCGGCCATTTGCGATCCACCCGGAAATCCTCGATCGATGTCTTGATTTCGATAATCCAGACTTCGCCCTTTTCCGAAAGCGTGATCAGATCGGCGCGGCGGCCGCTGGCGAGCGGCAGTTCGGGTAGCACGGCATGGCGCATTTCATGCAGCAATATCTGCGTCCCGCGCCGCACCATCATGGCCCTGTCCGATTGCCGGCCATCGATTAACGGATTGTTATTGTAAACGCTCAAAATCGTCATGGATAACCGTCGCAGAGCCGTGTGTGTTGTTGCAAAAAAACCATGCGCTTTTAATTTGCGCAGCAGACGAATTCGTCGCGCCACAGTAGCCTTGCAAAGCGCAAGTTAATCGAAAATAAACCATAATCAACGATGGTCGAAAGACTGTTCTCCTCGCCCAAAAACTTCAAGAGTTATCTATGCGCATCCGCAATGCATTCCCTGTATTTGGCCTGCTGACGACGCTCGCACTGGCCGGCTGCTCCACTAATTCCGAAAGCGCATCCGTCGACGACAAGGGCACAGGCCCGACGGTACAGACAGCTCAAATCTTCAACGACGCCTATGGCGTGACGAAGGATGCCGGATACTCCCTGCCGGCGATCCCGATCGACAGGGTCAAGCCGCAGTTCCGCCGCCAGGTCGTCAGCTACCAGACCACGGAGCGTCCCGGCACCATCATCGTCAACACGCGCGAGCGTTTCCTCTATTACATCCTGCCGAACGGCAAGGCGATGCGCTACGGCATCGGCGTCGGCAAGCAGGGCTTCGCATGGGCCGGCACCGCCTATGTCGCCTGGAAGCAGGAATGGCCGACCTGGCACCCGCCGAAGGAAATGGCTGAACGCCGCCCCGACGTCGCCAAATACGTCGAGGAGGGCATGGGCCCCGGTCTCAGCAATCCTCTCGGCGCGCGCGCCATGTATCTCTTCAACGACGACGGCAAGGACACCCTGTTCCGCCTGCACGGCACGCCGGAATGGGCTTCGATCGGCACCGCCGCTTCCTCGGGCTGCATTCGCCTGATGAACCAGGACGTCATCGACCTCTACAGCCGCGTCCGCCCCGGCAAGGGGACCTCCAAGGTCATCGTCATCCAGTAAGGTAGATACCGAATTCGGTGTAAAAAAGGCCGCCGGACTGTCGTCCCGGCGGCCTTTTCGTATTCTCGGTCACGCCGATTGCTTCGCCTTGAGCTCGAGACGGCGGCGGTGAAGCACCGGTTCCGTATAGCCGTTCGGTTGCTCCCTGCCCTTCAGGACGAGATCGAGGGCGGCCTGGAAGGCAATCGAATCATCGAAATTGCCGGCCATTGGGCGGTAGGCCGGATCGGATTCGTTCTGTCGGTCGACGATGGCAGCCATGCGTTTCATCGTTTCGACGATTTGAGCTTCGGTGACGACTTGGTGATGCAGCCAATTTGCCATGTGCTGGGCCGAAATGCGCAAGGTCGCGCGATCCTCCATCAGGCCGATATTGTTGATGTCGGGCACTTTCGAGCAGCCGACGCCCTGATCGATCCAGCGCACGACATAGCCGAGGATACCCTGAGCATTGTTGTCGAGCTCTCGCTGGATTTCCTCCGGCGTCCAGTTCGGCCGCACCGCAACCGGCACGGAGAGAATGTCGGAAAGTCTGGCGCGAGCACGGTCCTTCAGCCCCTGCTGGACCTTGGCGACGTTGACGCGGTGATAGTGGGTGGCATGCAGGGTTGCAGCCGTCGGCGAAGGCACCCAGGCGGTATTGGCGCCGGCCTTGGGATGGGCGATCTTCTGTTCCAGCATCGCCGCCATCAGGTCCGGCATCGCCCACATGCCCTTGCCGATCTGCGCATGGCCGGAAAGGCCGCATTCCAGGCCGATATCAACGTTCCAGTTCTCATAGGCCGATATCCACGCTGCCTGGCGCATATCGCCCTTGCGAATCATCGGACCGGCTTCCATCGAGGTGTGGATCTCATCGCCGGTGCGGTCGAGGAAACCGGTATTGATGAAGACGACGCGCTCGCGGGCGGCACGAATGCACTCCTTGAGGTTGACCGTCGTGCGCCGCTCCTCGTCCATGATGCCCATCTTGATGGTGTTGCGCGCCATGCCGAGCGCGTCTTCAACCCGAGAGAAAATCTCGACGGCGAAGGCGACCTCTTCTGGCCCATGCATCTTCGGCTTCACCACATATATGGAGCCGGTGCGGGAATTCTTCTTCCGGCCGGCGGGACCGATATCGTAAAGCGCGATCAGAGCAGTGATGACGGCATCCATGATGCCCTCAGGCACTTCGTTGCCGTCCTTGTCGAGGATCGCGGGATTGGTCATGAGGTGGCCGACATTGCGCACCAGCATCAACGAACGGCGATGTACTTCGAACGAAGTGCCATCCGGGCCGGTATAGTCCAGATCCGGGTTGAGCTTGCGAACGAAGGTCGTTCCGCCCTTTGCCACCTCTTCCTGCAGATCGCCCTTCATCAGGCCGAGCCAGTTGCGATAGACGATGACCTTATCCTCGGCGTCGACGGCGGCAATCGAATCCTCGCAGTCCATGATCGTGGTGATCGCCGATTCCAGCCAGACATCGGAAATATGGGCCGGATCGGCCTTACCGATCGCCGTTGTCGGATCGATGACGATATCGATATGAATGCCGTTGTTCTTCAGGAGAACATGGCTCGGCGCCGCGGCATCGCCGCGATAGCCGGCAAAATGCCCGCCGTCTCCGAGCATTGTCTGCTCGCCGTCGACCGATCTGATAACGAGCGCTCCGTCCTTAACGGCGAAGCTGCCGACATCCTTCCAGCTGCTGTCCTGTAGCGGCGCCGCCGTATCGAGGAAATCTCGCACCCAGGCGATGACCTTTTCGCCGCGCTTCGGATTATAGCCCTTGCCCTTCTCGGCGCCGTCGCTCTCGGGAATGGCGTCGGTGCCATAGAGCGCATCATAGAGCGAGCCCCAGCGAGCGTTTGCGGCGTTCAGGGCGTAGCGGGCATTCATCACGGGAACGACGAGCTGCGGACCGGCGATGGAGGCGATCTCGGGATCGACGTTTCCGGTTGAGACCTGGAAGTCTGACCCTTCCGGCAGGAGGTAGCCGATGCTGCGGAGAAAGGACTGATATTCGTCCATATCCGACGGGGCGCCATGCTGGCGATACCAGTCATCAATCTTCGTCTGCAGCTCGTCGCGTTTGGCCAGCAGTGCGCGATTGCGTGCGGCGAGATCGTGGACGATTGCCGAAAAATCGGCAAAGAACCTGTCCACATCGATCGCCAGCCCCGGCAGAACCTCCTGCATCAGGAAATCGTGAAGGACGGTTTCGACGGCAAGACCGTTCTTATCAATGCGGCTCATGCGATATTCTCCTTGGCAACGCCTGTGAATGCTGCCACTTTGCCCGCCTTTCATTCACAGTCAATTCTGCAATGGTTCGAAAGATTTATGCCGTTCGGGAAATTATGCGCGACGTCACGCGCATGGGAAGCCCGTTCTGCGGCTGAGTCGTCAGCTTCTGCACCGGCCAGGGATTGGTGGCTGCCGTCTGATCGAAACGGAAACGGTGCATCATGACCGCCAGTGCGATCACCGCCTCCTGCAGCGCGAAGGTCGCGCCGATGCAGACGCGCGGGCCGGCGCCGAACGGCAGAAACTGGAACCGGCCGATGCTGCCGCGGTTTTCCGGCAGGAAGCGCTCCGGCATATAGGCGCGCGGCTTTTCCCAATAAAGTTCGTGGCGATGCAGCGTCCAGGGCATGATGAGCACGGTGATGTCGGCCGGTATTTCGATCCTTTCGCCCTTGGCGTTTATCCAGAGATCATCAGCGATCGCGGCGCGGTTGATGGAAGGTGCGGGCGGATAGAGCCTGAGAGCCTCTTCGAAGGCCGCCCGTGTCACTGGCATCAGATCTAGCCATTCCACAGGTTCGGCTCCAGTCGCCAGGACGGCATCGATCTCCGTCTCCATCGCCTCGCGAATATGCGGGCTGTTGGCGACACAATAGAGCGTCCAGGCAAGCGCACGCGCGGTCGTCTCGTGACCGGCTCCGATGAAAGTCAGGATATTGTCCTCGATCTCCTCCTTGGTGAGGCCATCCGGACCGGCCTGTTCCAGGAGCAGCGTCAGAAAATCTTCCGGTGCGGCGGCGCGATCGGCCTTCATCTTCGCCAGACGCATATCCATGGTGTCGCGAACGATCGCCCTGAATTTCTCGAGCACCTTCTGGCCGCCAATGCGGGTGAGACGCGGCACCCAGGAGGGCGCGCGCAGCAGGTCCATCGGGTCGACGCGGCCCATGCGGTGGAGAAGCTGGTTGACGTCGTCGGCGAAATGGCCGCTCGACGAAATGATTTCGCCGGAAAAGAGCGTCTCGGCAAGAATCGCAAAGGTCAGATCAGTCATATCGGTGGCAATGTCGAAGTCCTGGCCATCCGCATCGACGTTCGCGTATTTGCGGACAAAATCTTCCGATTGCCGCAGCATCTGGCCGGCAAAACCTTTGGCGTGGCGCGGCGTGAAGACCGGCGCGACCGCCTTTCTCGATCGCTTCCAGACCTGGCCTTCCGCCGTCAACAACCCGTCACGCAGGATTGGCCGCAGCACCAGCTGGCGAATGTCGGACATGCGGTAATTGGCGGCATTGTCGACCAGTATGTGCTTGATCAAGCCGGGATCGTTGACGATCAGGGTGTGTTGCCCGAAGAAGCTCGTCTTGATCCAGGGCAGCGTGTAGGAGGGCTCGCCCCAGAGTTCGAGCGGGTTGCGCAGAATGATGCGGATGATATCAAGCCGGCTCGGCGGCACGGTGCGCGGCAGCGGTGCCGGCGGAACGAAGGGATCCGGACGCATGTCCATCGTCAAAGCCTTTCGGGGAAGAGCGACGCCTTCCCGGCAAGCTTGAAGCTAGAGCAGGCCCTTGAGTTCGTCCAGCTTGTCGTTGATCAGCCAGCCGTAATAATTCTCTTCGGGCCAAACGGTCGCGCCGGAAGAGCGGTTTTTCGCGGCCAGCGCCGCGGCACGCTGACGGGAATTGCCGACATTGTAAAGCGTCGCCGTCAGGCCGGGATTGCCGGAGATGTCCATGCCGGCAATCTCTTTGTAATCGTCGATCGATCTGCGGATCGAGGCGGCGACGAAAGCGAGCGAGATGTCGGGATCCATGATTGCCCTGTAGACGGCGCCGGCATTCTTCTCGTTCAGCTTCGGATAGCCGGAGACGCGGCTGACGAGATCGGAAAGCATCAGCGCCGTCAGGGGATTGACCTGGCCAAGGCCGAAGGTCTGGCCGGCGTAAAAGGGCTGAAAGAAGACCGCACTGAAGCGATTGTTGGGGAAGCTCTCGCCGCCGACGGTCTTGCCGCGGAAATCGCTTTCCCAGACATCTTCCCGGCAGGACCAGAGCGTGTAGGAATCACTCTTGCCCTTGCACCCGGCAAATTGGGGCCGAGCGACGAAATCGTCGACGCTCTCGCCGTCATAGGCGAAACGGAAACTTTCACCGGCGTAGGAGGCGGCCTTGACGTAATAGGCCTGCAGCCGGTCATAGGCGTCGACATTATAGGTATGTTCACCGACGATCGCGCCGATGACATGGATGGGATTGATGCCATAAGCGCTGGAGACCTTGCGGATCTTTGCCATCAGTTCGTGATCGGTCGCGAGAAGCTCATGGACCTTCTCATATTTCAGATCGAAGCTGCTCTTGGTGCCCTTGGTGCGGCGGACGGACGCTCCGGGAATATCGGGCTGCTCGGCATGGCGATTGCCCGCCGGCACCGTCTGCATGGCGAAAGCCGGCTTCGAATTCACCAGGGCAACGGCAATCAAAAGGCTTGTCAAAAGGCGTCGCACGATCCGCTATCCCGTCCGTTCATCGTCCTGTTCGCGATGCGGCTGACTGGACCAGAATCTTGGCCGAATAATGCCGTAGCGGAAAACAAAACGGGCCTTCACTAAAAAGGAAAAGGCCCGCTGTCGATAGTCGAGGTCAACAGAATGCGGCATTCACATCGGTAAAGCCATGCACCGGTGCGGCGATATCACAGAATGAAGCGGGACAGATCGGTATTCTGCGCGAGATCGCCGACATGTTCTCGCACATAGGCTGCATCGATCGTGATGGCTGCCCCGGCCCGATCGGGCGCATTGTAGGAAATATCGTCCAACACCCGCTCCATCACCGTCTGCAACCGGCGTGCGCCGATATTCTCGACCGAGGAGTTCAAGTGAACGGCGACATCGGCCAGCGCGTCGATCGCGTCCTCGGTGAAATCGAGGTTCAGATTTTCGGTTTCCATCAGCGCTCGATACTGGCGGATGAGGCTTGCTTCGGTCTCCGTCAGGATCCGGCGGAAGTCTTCCTTGTTCAGCGGACGCAGCTCGACGCGGATCGGCAGGCGGCCCTGCAGCTCCGGCAGAAGATCCGAGGGTTTGGAGACATGGAAGGCGCCGGAGGCGATGAAGAGGATATGGTCCGTCTTCACAGGGCCGTATTTGGTCGAAACCGTCGTGCCTTCGACGAGCGGCAGCAGGTCGCGCTGGACACCTTCGCGTGAAACGCCGGCGCCCATGCCGCCGTCGCGGGCGGCGATCTTGTCGATCTCGTCAAGGAAGACGATGCCGTCGTTCTCGGTGGAACGGACGGCCTCGCGCTGGATCACCTCGTTGTCGATCAGCTTGTCGGATTCATCGCGGATCAGATCGGTATAGGAGGCCTTGACCGTCGTGCGCACCTTCTTGGTGCGTCCGCCCATCGCCTTGCCGAACATTTCCGACAGGTTGAGCACGCCGATATTGCCGCCCGGCATGCCGGGTATTTCGAAGCCGCCCATGCCAGAACCGGCATCGGCCACCTCGATATCGATTTCCTTGTCATCGAGCTCGCCGTCCCTGAGCTTCTTGCGGAAACTTTCGCGGGTGGCGGGCGAAGCGGTGGTGCCGACCAGCGCATCGAGCACACGCTCCTCGGCGCTGACATGGGCCTTGGCCTGCACCTCGGCCCGCTTCTTCTCGCGCACTAGGCCGATGCCGACCTCGACCAGATCGCGGATGATCTGCTCGACATCACGGCCGACATAACCGACTTCGGTGAACTTGGTGGCTTCGACCTTGATGAAAGGGGCGCCGGCGAGTTTTGCCAGACGCCGGGAGATCTCCGTCTTACCGACACCGGTTGGGCCGATCATCAGGATGTTTTTCGGCATGACCTCGTCGCGCAGGCTCGGGTCGAGCTGCTGGCGACGCCAGCGGTTGCGCAGCGCGATCGCGACGGCGCGTTTGGCATCATGCTGGCCGATGATGTAGCGATCGAGCTCGGAAACGATCTCGCGGGGGGAAAAGGTCGTCATTGCGTATCATTCTCCTGGCGGTCCGGAGCCATCGGCCCGGCCGCAATTCGTTGTTTCGCCGCGGCAGGTCAGCCGCGGCGGCAGCCGAAAGGCCTGGTATTCAGCCTTCGACATCCAGCGATTCCACCACAATATTGTGGTTGGTGTAGACGCAGATGTCGGCGGCGATCTCGAGGGCGCGCCGGGCGACCTCTTCGGCCGATTTGTCGCTATCCATCAGTGCACGGGCGGCGGCGAAGGCAAAATTGCCACCAGAACCGATCGCCGTCGTGCCGTGTTCGGGCTCCAGAACATCGCCGTTGCCGGTGATTGCCAGCGTGATCGACTTGTCGGCGACGAGCATCATGGCTTCGAGATTACGCAGGTATTTGTCGGTACGCCAGTCCTTGGCGAGTTCGACGGCGGCGCGCATCAGCTGACCGGGATATTGTTCCAGCTTCTTTTCAAGCCTTTCGAGCAGGGTGAAGGCGTCAGCCGTGGCGCCGGCGAAACCGGCGATGACTTCGCCCTTGCCGATGCGCCGCACCTTGCGGGCATTGCCCTTCATGACGGTCTGGCCGAGGCTCACCTGGCCATCGCCCGCCATCACCACCTTGCCGCCTTTTCGAACTGTAATGATTGTTGTCATAAAACACCTGTCTGCCCATGAGGCGGGCCTTTACGCGAGACCGCATGCCGGTCCTTGTTGAACCCTATGTAAGCAGGCCTGAGCCGATTGCAAATGGGGGCTTTTCTCCTCCGCGGCTTCTGGATATTTGCCGATGCGCCTGATAAGGAACGGCCTTATTCCGATGGAGGGCCACATGGCCGAGACCGAAGCAAGCCGAACGGGCAGCGTTGCCCGCAAGACCAACGAGACGTCGATTTCCGTTTCCGTCAACCTGGACGGCACCGGCAAATCGAAGATTTCGACCGGCGTCGGCTTCTTCGACCATATGCTCGACCAACTTTCGCGGCATTCGCTCATCGACATGGACATCGAAGCCAAGGGCGACCTGCATATCGACGATCATCATACGGTCGAAGATACCGGCATTGCGATCGGCCAGGCGATCTCGAAAGCGCTCGGCGATCGGCGAGGCATCACACGCTATGCTTCGATCGATCTCGCCATGGACGAGACGATGACCAAGGCGGCGGTCGATCTTTCGGGTCGCCCGTTCCTCGTCTGGAATGTCGCCTTCAGCGCGCCGAAGATCGGCACCTTCGACACGGAACTCGTGCGCGAATTCTTCCAGGCGCTCGCCCAGAACGCCGGCATCACCTTGCATATTCTCAACCATTATGGCGCCAACAACCACCATATTGCCGAGACATGCTTCAAGGCGGTCGCCCGCGCATTGCGCACGGCGACAGAGATCGATCCGAGACAGGCGGGCCGTGTTCCCTCGACGAAGGGCACGCTCGTCTGAGCCCCTCAGGGAGCGGCGACAATGACCTCCAGCTATATTTTCCTGACACCGCCAGGCGGGGCGAGTGTAGCGACCGATGAGGTGCGCACGATTCGCGACGGTTTCACCTGGCTCGGCCTCCTGTTTCCATGGGCTTGGCTTCTGGTGCACCGGCTATGGCTGCATGCGGCTGCGGCTTTTCTCTTGCAGGGAATCGGCGGCGCACTGATGGACGAACCCGGTCTGGGGCCGGCGGGTGCGGCGATCATGCTGGGCGTGAATATACTGGTCGCTCTCGAAGGCCAGAACTGTCGCATCCGCAATCTTGCCGCCAAGGGCTGGAACGAGGACGCCCTCATTGCAGCCGATAAGCTCGATATTGCCGAGCAGGTCTATTTTGCGGACAAGACGGTGCCTGCGGGCAGTGACGATACGGTCGCACCGGATTGGCAGAACAAGTCCGGTGCAAACAGGCTGCGTGGCCAAGCGACATCTCTTGGTCTCTTTGGTTTTGATGGAGGACGCTGACGATGCGCGTCGCGATTATCGACTACGGTTCCGGCAACCTTCGTTCGGCGACCAAGGCTTTCGAGCGGGCCGCGCGCGAGGCGGGCATCGATGCCCATATCGATCTCACCGATAAGGCGGAGGACGTTGCTGCGGCCGATCGTATCGTGTTGCCGGGCGTCGGCGCATACGCCGATTGCCGGCGCGGCCTGGATGCCGTGCCCGGAATGAGCGAGGTGCTGATCGAGGCTGTCGAGAATAAGGCGCGGCCTTTCCTCGGCATCTGTGTCGGCATGCAGCTCATGTCGTCGCGTGGCCTCGAGAAAACCGTAACACACGGCTTCGGCTGGATCCCAGGCGACGTCATCGAGATGACGCCTGACGATCCCTCGTTGAAGATTCCGCAAATCGGCTGGAACACGCTCGACCTGAAGCGCGAACATCCGCTGTTCGACGGCATTCCCACCGGGACGCAGGGGTTGCACGCCTATTTCGTGCATTCCTACCATCTTGCCGCCAAAAACCCCGAGGATGTCATTGCGACCGTCGATTACGGCGGGCCGATGACCGCCCTCGTCGGGCGCGACAACATGGTGGGCGCCCAGTTTCACCCGGAAAAGAGCCAGAAGCTCGGCCTCGCCCTGATCGCCAATTTCCTGCGCTGGAATCCGTAATACCTGCGCCTTATTTCCTCTTTATGGAAAGGGAGGAACAGGAGTGCGCTCGATGCCGGCTTCGCAGAAATCAGGCAAGGTGTTCTATATGCTGCGGCCCTCCAGGGAGGGTCTGCCTCCCTTCTCGGACATCCGGCTTCCCGACGGGACGATCATTCGTCGTGTCGACGAAGCCCTCCATAAAAGAGCGCTTTCCAACGCGGCCAAGGCATTGAAAGAAAGGCTGGACCGATGATCCACGAATTCCTTGCCGGCAACGAGAATTCGCAGCTGCGCGCCAATGGGATCAACGCCGGGGATATCACCGAAGCCGTGCTGGAATTCTATATCGAAGGCGAAGACGATCTGATCGGCCTGCTTGCCTACGCCCTTTACGAGCGGCAGAAGCGCGATTTCGTCGTCAGCTATCGCAAGCGGAATGCCGGTCGTTCGCCCAATGAGGCCGAGCTTGCCGCAGTTTCCAGCAACTATCTCTCCACCGACCTGCGCAACACTCTGCGCGATCGCGCCTCGCAGATTCTTTCGAGCTATGCCGAGACCTATGTGGAGGCGATGGAGCCAGATATCCGGCTCGCCGCCGTCAACAGCGACGCCCTGCGGCGGGTGCGCGAGATCGAGAAATCGGTGAAGAAGCGCCTCGGTTTCTGGCGCCAGGTGCGTGCCGGCTTCATCGTCATCCTGCTGCTTCTGCTGCTTTTGAGCGCGGCCGCCATTGCCGCTGTCTTTTTCCGCTCGGATATCGTAGATGCGTGGAATGCGCTGATGGCGGCGATCACTCTACGGACGTAAGACGACATGATTCTTTTTCCCGCGATCGATCTGAAGGGCGGCCAATGCGTTCGCCTGAAGCTCGGCGACATGCAGCAGGCGACGGTTTACAACACCGATCCGGCCGCCCAGGCGAAATCCTTCGAAGACCAGGGCTTCGAATGGTTGCATGTGGTCGATCTCGATGGCGCCTTCGCGGGGCATTCGGCCAATGGCGACGCCGTCGAGACGATCCTGAAGGCGACGAAAAATCCGGTGCAGCTCGGTGGCGGCATCCGCACGCTCGACCACATCGAAGCCTGGCTGTCGCGGGGGTTGCGGCGGGTCATCCTCGGCACCGTCGCCGTCAGAAATCCTCAGCTGGTCATCGAGGCCTGCCGGAAGTTTCCCGACCGCGTCGCCGTCGGCATCGATGCCAAGGGCGGCAAGGTGGCGGTCGAGGGTTGGGCTGAAGCTTCCGAACTCGGCATTATCGAGCTTGCCAGGAAATTCGAGGGCGCCGGCGTTGCCGCGATCATCTACACTGATATCGACCGCGACGGCATCCTGACCGGCATCAACTGGAGCTCGACGCTGGAACTCGCCGATGCCGTCTCCATTCCCGTCATCGCTTCGGGCGGCCTGGCCTCCATGGACGATATCAAGCGCATGCTGCAGCCCGACGCGCAGAAGCTGGAAGGAGCGATTTCCGGCCGGGCGCTTTACGACGGTCGCATCGACCCCAAGGAAGCGCTGGCGCTGATCAAGGCCAACAGGGCCAAGGAGACTGCGTAAATGACCCTCAAGGCTCGTGTCATTCCCTGCCTCGACGTCAAGGACGGCCGCGTCGTCAAGGGCGTCAATTTTCTCAATCTCGTTGATGCCGGCGATCCGGTCGAAGCGGCGAAGGCCTATGACGCGGCCGGCGCCGACGAGCTCTGTTTCCTCGACATCACCGCGTCCTCGGACAATCGCGAAACGATTTTCGATGTCGTGTCGCGCACGGCCGATCAATGTTTCATGCCGCTGACGGTCGGAGGCGGGGTCAGAACCATCGCCGACATCCGCAAGCTCTTGCTGTGCGGCGCCGACAAGGTGTCGATCAACTCGGCAGCTGTCAGCAATCCTGATTTCGTCGCCGAGGCGGCCGACAAGTTCGGTGACCAGTGCATCGTCGTCTCGATCGACGCCAAGCGCAGGCGCACGCAAGCGGTCGGCGGCGACAATCTCAGCGCCTGGGAAATCTATACGCATGGAGGCCGCAACGCGACCGGCATCGATGCCGTCGAATTCGCGCAGAAGATGGTGGCGCGCGGGGCCGGCGAACTGCTGGTCACCTCCATGGACCGCGACGGCACCAAGGTCGGCTACGACCTGGAGCTGACGCGGACGATCGCCGATGCGGTGCGTGTGCCGGTCATTGCGTCCGGCGGTGTCGGCGACCTCGACGATCTCGTCGCCGGGGTGAAGGAAGGCCATGCCAATGCCGTGCTGGCCGCATCGATCTTCCACTTCGGCACCTATACTGTCGGCGAGGCAAAACACTATATGTCGAAGTGCGGCATCGACATGCGTCTCGACTGAACCCTGAGAGCAGACAATGAGCGGATTTTCCCTTTCCGACCTCGAACGCATCGTCGAAGAGCGATCGAAAGCCTCACCGGAGCAGTCCTGGACAGCCAAACTCGTGGCCGCCGGCCAGCCGAAGGCGGCGAAGAAGCTCGGCGAGGAGGCCATCGAAGCGGTGATGGCGGCGGTGACAGGCGATCGCGACAATCTGACCTATGAGGCGGCCGACCTGCTCTATCACCTATTGGTCGTATTGAAGATTGCTGAAATACCGCTAGAGAATGTCATGGCCGAACTCGAGCGCAGAACCGCGCAGTCCGGTCTCAAGGAAAAGGCCAGCCGGCAGAGTTCATGAGTATCGCGACTGAGATTATCGGGGTGCCGGAGATATTGGATCACTTCCAGTCTGAATCCTATTCGCCCTACCATTTCTTCTCTTCCGGGCAATGGGCGAAATTCCGCGCCGACACGCCGCTGACGCTGACCGGCGACGAGGTCAAGCGGCTGCGTTCAATGGGCGACCCGATCGATCTCGACGAGGTCCGGCGCATCTACCTCTCGCTGTCGCGCCTGCTTTCGTCGCATGTCGAATCCTCGCAGATGCTGTTCGACCAGCGCAACCGCTTCCTCAGCATGTCGGATGTCACGAAAACGCCTTTCGTCATCGGCATCGCCGGCTCGGTCGCTGTGGGAAAATCGACCACAGCCCGTATCCTGAAGGAGCTCCTGGGGCGCTGGCCTTCCAGCCCGAAGGTCGATCTCATCACGACAGACGGCTTCCTCCACCCGAACGCGGTGCTGCAGCGGGAAAAGCTGATGCAGCGCAAGGGTTTCCCGGAAAGCTATGATACGGGCGCGATCCTGCGCTTCCTCTCGGCGATCAAGGCCGGGCGGCCCGATGTGAAGGCGCCGTGTTATTCGCATCTCGTCTATGACGTGCTGCCGGACGAATACAAGATCGTCGACCGTCCCGACATTCTGATCTTCGAAGGCATCAACGTGCTGCAATCGCGCGACCTGCCGGCCGACGGCAAGATCGTGCCGATGGTATCCGACTTCTTCGACTTCTCGATCTACATCGATGCCGCGGAAGACCAGATCCACAACTGGTATGTGACGCGCTTCATGCGGCTGCGTGAAACCGCCTTCCGCGATCCCAACTCCTATTTCCATCGCTACGCCTCGATCACCGATGCGGAAGCGCTTGAAATCGCCGAAGATCTCTGGAGGAACATCAACTTGAAGAACCTGCGCCAGAACATCCTGCCGACGCGGCCGCGCGCCGATCTCATCCTGAAAAAGGGCAAGGATCATCTGATCGAACAGGTCGCACTCAGAAAACTATAGCAGGCGATCAATTTTCACGAACGAACGCGGCGCAGCGTCAGATTGATGCGGCCGCCGTTCTTCAACAGCGTCGATGTCGCGGGGTAGATCCGGTCGACGCCATGATAACAAAGCCTCCCCTCACCGCCCAGCACGACCAGATCGCCGCTCGCAAGCTTTAAGGACAGCGTGCGATCATTGCGGTTGAGGCCGCCGACCCGGAAGAGGCAGCTGTTGCCGAGCGAGATCGAGACGACCGGCGCCTGCAAATCCCTCTCGTCCTTATCCTGATGCAGGCCCATGCGGGCGTCGTCGGAATAGAAATTGACGAGGCAAGCCTCCGGCGGCTTCTCATAACCCGAAACGTCATTCCAGATATCGAGCAATTGCTGCGGCATATAAGGCCAGGGCCCGCCGGTTGCCGGATGCGTCGGCTGATAACGATAGCCCCGCTCCTTGTCCGTCACCCAGCCGAGCGGCCCACAATTGGTCATCCTGACCGACATCGGTTTGCCGGTGCCGGGCATGACGGGCACATAGAGCGGCGCCTCGGTGACCACGGCACGGATCACCTCGACCAATTCCTCCTGGCGCGCCCGGTCAAGATAGCCGGGCAGATACCGGATGCCGTTCAGGAGCTCGGGCATGTCATTCACCGCCGCCGGGCCGGCCGCGCATTTTTTTGACTTCCGAGCGGCCGGATTTTTCCTTCAGGCGGCGTTCGACCGAACCTTTGGTGGGCTTGGTCTTCTTGCGCGGCGGCGGCGGCGGCTTGGCTGCCTCCAGAATCAGTTCCTTCAGCCGCTCGCGGGCATCCTCGCGGTTGCGGTCCTGGCTGCGAAAGCGGCTCGCCTCGATCATCAGCACGCCCTCCTTCGACATGCGCCGACCGGAGAGCTTGATCGCGTTGGCCTTGACGCGATCATTGAGGGAAGGCGAATTGGCGATGTTGAAGAACAGCTGGACCGCGGTCGAAACCTTGTTGACGTTCTGCCCACCGGGGCCGCCCGCCAGAACGAATTGTTCCGTCAGTTCCCATCCCGCGATGGTGATCCTGTCATCGATGTAGAGCGCGTCACTGGCCATGCGGCGTTCTATCTCATATCGGCCGCCAATTGAAAATTGGCCCTCAACGAGAAAACCCGGCAATCCTGCAATACCGGGTTTCACGTGAATCAGAGATTTTGTCTAGCGCAATTCCGCGCGCAAAACCGCTGCACACTTTTGCTGGAATTGCTTGCGCTTCTTATTCGGCGGCCACCTTTACGCCCGGGGCCGCATCGCGAACGCCGCCGTCGACGTGACCTTCGAACTTGGCGAAGTTGGCAATGAACATCGAGACCAGCTTTTCGGCCTGCGCGTCGTAGGCTGCCTTATCGGCCCAGGTCGAGCGCGGATCGAGAATGCCACCGTCGACGCCATCGACGGAAACCGGCACGGCAAAGCCGAAGTTCGTGTCTGTGCGGAATTCGAGCTGGCCGAGTTTGCCGCTGAGGGCGGCAGCGAGAAGGGCACGCGTCGCCTTGATCGGCATGCGCTTTCCGGTGCCGTAGGCGCCGCCGGTCCAGCCGGTGTTGACGAGCCAGCACTCGACGCCGTGGCGGCTGATCAGCTCCTTGAGCAGGTTGCCGTATTCGGCCGGATGACGCGGCATGAAGGGCGCGCCGAAGCAGGTGGAGAAGGTCGCTTCCGGCTCGACGACACCCTTTTCGGTGCCGGCCACCTTGGCGGTGTACCCGGAGAGGAAGTGATACATCGCCTGATCGGGCGTCAGGCGCGCGATCGGCGGCATGACGCCGAAGGCATCGGCCGTCAGCATGATGATCGTCTTCGGATGCCCGGCCCGGCCGGTTTCCGAGGCATTCGGGATGAAATGCATCGGGTAGGCGCAACGGGTATTTTCAGTCAGCGAACCGTCATCGAAATCGGGTTCACGCCGTTCGTTGAGGACAACGTTTTCGAGCACGGTGCCGAAGCGCTGCGTCGTTGCGTAGATTTCCGGTTCGGCCTCAGCCGAAAGGCGGATGGTCTTGGCGTAGCAGCCGCCTTCGAAGTTGAAGATGCCGTTTTCGCTCCAGCCGTGTTCGTCGTCACCGATCAGCGTGCGGGCCGGATCGGCCGAAAGCGTCGTCTTGCCGGTGCCGGAAAGACCGAAGAAGACAGCCGCGTCACCGTCCGGACCGACATTTGCCGAGCAGTGCATCGGCATGGCACCCTTGGCCGGCAGCAGGTAGTTGAGCACGGTGAAGACCGACTTCTTCATTTCGCCGGCATAGGAGGTGCCGCCGATGAGAACGAGACCGTTGGTGAGATCGCAGGCGATCACCGTTTCCGAACGGCAGCCGTGACGGGCCGGATCGGCCTTGAAGCTCGGCAGATCGATGATCGTCAGCTTCGGCACGAAGGTCGGCAGCGCCGCCTCCTCGGGGCGGATCAGCAGATTGCGGATGAACAGCGAATGCCAGGCGAATTCGGTGATGACGCGGGTCGGCAGGGCGTGGCCTTCCTCGGCGCCGCCGACGAGATCCTGAGCGAACAGATCCTTGCCCGCTGCATGCGCCAGCATATCGTCGCGCAGCAGGGCAAAATGCTCCGGCGAGAGGGGCTTGTTGTTGTCCCACCAGATTTGACCATCGGTATTGGTGTCGCGAACGACGAATTTGTCGCGCGGCGAACGGCCCGTATGCTGACCGGTGAGGGCCCGAAGCGCGCCCTGAGCTGTCAGTTCGGCTTCACCCCGGCGGATCGCTTCTTCATAGAGCGCTGCGGCGGAAAAGTTATAGCGGACGCTGGCTGCGCCGCCCAATCCAACCGTTGCAAGCTCCGTTGCCGGGTTATGAACTCCGAACTTTTCCATGGCTAGTTCCCTTTGCTCAGGCTCGTTGCCGTTAAAACCAAGCGGGAAAATACGGGGAGAAATTTTAAAAGACAAGAGACAAAAATTGAGAAAATATAGTAATATCAAATAATTAATCGATTTAAATTTGTTTCATTCTTTTTAAATCGTTTGAAGAGCCGCGTTGAAACATTTCCACCTACAACTTTGCGATGCCGGGGAATTTTACAACAATCTTCCCCTTTATCTTTGCCACAATTTGTTCCACCTTTATCCTCCATAAGCGCATCCGGTCATTGAGACCGCCTGGGGACGACCAAAATCCGGGAGATTGCGCACTGATGACGGAGACCAATGCTATGGCGACAATCGCGCTCGTTGACGACGACCGCAACATCCTCACCTCGGTGTCGATCGCACTGGAGGCCGAAGGATATAAGGTCGAGACTTATACGGACGGTGCCTCGGCGCTCGACGGCCTTCTGGCGCGACCGCCACAGCTGGCGATCTTCGATATCAAGATGCCGCGCATGGACGGCATGGAACTGTTGCGCCGCCTGCGGCAGAAATCGGATATTCCGGTCATTTTCCTCACTTCCAAGGATGAGGAGATCGACGAACTGTTCGGCCTGAAGATGGGGGCGGACGATTTCATCACCAAGCCTTTCTCGCAGCGCCTGCTGGTGGAACGCGTCCGCGCCGTCCTGCGTCGGGCCTCGAGCCGCGAAGCCGCAGCCGCCGGCGGCACGAGCCCCAGCGGTGCGCCGAAGGCCGGCGCGGTGCAGCAGGCCCGCTCGCTGGAGCGCGGGCAGCTCGTCATGGACCAGGAGCGCCATACCTGCACCTGGAAGGGTGAGGCCGTGACGCTGACGGTGACCGAGTTCCTGATTCTGCATTCGCTGGCGCAGCGCCCCGGCGTCGTGAAAAGCCGCGACGCGCTGATGGATGCAGCCTATGATGAACAGGTCTATGTCGACGACCGGACCATCGACAGCCACATCAAGCGGCTGCGCAAGAAATTCAAGATGGTCGATACCGACTTTGATATGATTGAAACACTCTACGGAGTGGGATACCGCTTCCGCGAAGCAGCCTGAGCCCGAGCGGCACAGCTGGAAATGTTGAAGGTTGCCGGCCGGTTTATCCGGCCCAACCTTTCGAAAGGGCCTGTCATTGGCACAGTTGGTGCAGGAAAGGGATTTGGACGATGCGGAGGGCGTGAGCACCCGTCGCGTCCGAGGCCGCCGTTGGTCGCATCCCTTCACGCTGATCCGCCGCATCTTCGGCAATGCGGTGTTTTCGAGCCTGACGCGGCGCATCCTGTTCTTCAACCTCGTCGCGCTTGTGGTGCTCGTCGGCGGCATTCTCTATCTCAACCAGTTTCGCGAAGGCTTGATCGACGCCCGCGCCGAAAGCCTGTTGACGCAGGGTGAAATCATTGCCGGCGCCGTTTCGGCCTCCGCGTCAGTCGATACGAACTCGATCACCATCGATCCGCAAAAGCTGCTCGAACTGCAGGCAGGCCAGAGCATCACCCCGGTGCCGAACGACGAGGATCTGGAATTTCCGATTGATCCGGAAAAGGTCGCGCCGGTCCTGCGCCGACTGATCTCGCCAACACGCACACGCGCGCGCATCTTCGATGCCGACGCCAATCTGCTGCTCGATTCGCGCCACCTCTATTCGCGCGGCCAGGTGCTGCGCTTCGACCTGCCGCCGGTCGAAGAAGAGAAGCAGACCTGGAGCGATTGGTTTGCGACGTTGTTCAACAAGGCGCTGCAGCCGGGCAATCTGCCGCTCTACAAGGAAGCACCGGGCGGCGACGGCTCGATCTATCCCGAGGTGATGAACGCGCTGACCGGCGTGCGCGGCGCAGTCGTGCGCACCACCGAGAAAGGCGAGCTCATCGTTTCCGTCGCCGTTCCGATCCAGCGCTTCCGTGCCGTGCTCGGCGTGCTGCTGTTGTCGACGCAAGCCGGCGACATCGACAACATCGTTCATGCCGAACGGCTGGCGATCATGCGGGTTTTCGGTGTGGCGACGCTCGTCAACGTACTGCTGTCGCTGGTGCTCTCGTCGACGATCGCCAATCCGCTGCGCCGTCTTTCGGCCGCCGCCATCCGCGTTCGCCGCGGCGCCAAGACACGTGAGCAAATTCCGGACTTTTCCGCCCGCCAGGACGAAATCGGCAACCTCTCCATCGCCTTACGCGAGATGACGACGGCGCTCTATGACCGCATCGACGCGATCGAGAGCTTTGCCGCCGATGTCAGCCACGAGCTCAAGAACCCGCTGACCTCACTGCGCAGCGCCGTTGAAACACTGCCGCTCGCCAGGTCGGAGGATTCCAAGAAACGGCTGCTTGATGTCATCCAGCACGATGTCCGCCGCCTCGACCGCCTGATCAGCGATATATCAGACGCCTCGCGGCTCGATGCCGAACTCGCACGCGTCGATGCCGGCTCTGTCGACATGGAGGTGCTGCTGCGCGACCTGATCGACGTGTCCCGCCAGATCAGGGGAAGCAAGAAGCAGGTGGAGATCGAGTATACGGTGGAACGCAAGCCGAACATCAAAACCCGTTTCGTCGTCAACGGCCACGATCTGCGCATCGGCCAGATCGTCACCAATCTGATCGAGAATGCCCGCTCCTTCGTGCCCGAGAAGGGCGGCAAGATCACCGTGCGGCTGGTACGCACACGGTCACGCTGCGTCACCACCATCGAAGACAACGGCCCCGGCATTCAGGCGGAAAATATCGACCGCATCTTCGAGCGTTTCTACACGGACCGTCCGGAATCGGAAGGTTTCGGCCAGAATTCCGGCCTCGGCCTTTCGATCAGCCGCCAGATCGCCGAAGCCCACGGCGGTTCGCTGAGGGCGGAGAACATCACCGATGGCGAGAACGGGCGCGTGCTCGGCGCGCGCTTCATCCTCGCCCTTCCGCTCGATGCCGCCGCATGAGCGAGCCGGCTCCCACCATCCATGCGACGGCGATTGTCGTGGGCAGGACGGGGCTGCTGTTCAGCGGGCCCTCCGGCTGGGGAAAGTCGATGCTGGCATTCACCTGCATGACCGAAGCCCGCCGGCTGGGTCTTTTTACGGCGCTGGTCGCCGACGACCAGGTCCTCCTATCGGAAAAAGCCGGGTCGGTGATTGCCACCTGCCCGCCGTCGATCGCCGGGCTCATCGAACTTCGCGGCACCGGCATCGTCCGGCAGGATCACGTGTCCCCGGCAACCATGCACTATGCCGTGCTTCCGGGCAGCGCTTCCGGTGAAAACCGCGTCCCTGCGGAGGGCGAAATCGTCAGTCTTGCCCCTGGTTTTTCGCTTCCCGCATTGCGGTTGCTCACAAATGTTGCCTCACCGCTGGCGATCCTGATGGCGAAAGCGCCTGACATCGGATGCTGAAAGGCTTCCGGATTGATCAATCCGCCTTATATGTTTGCATTTTTATCTTGCACTTCGGCTTTTCATAGCCAAGATGTGCCGCCACCGGTGGACGAAATTGCTGCATTGCGATATCTCAGCCACCGTTTGCGTATATGGGAGCAGTAATATCATGATCGGACTTGTGCTTGTCACTCATGGCAAGCTGGCTGAAGAGTTTCGTCATGCTGTCGAGCACGTCGTCGGTCCTCAGAAATTTATCGAGACGGTCTGTATTGGCCCCGAAGACGATATGGACCAGAGACGGCAGGACATTCTGCAAGCCGTATCCGGCGCCGATGACGGTCATGGCGTCGTCATCTTGACCGACATGTTCGGTGGCACACCATCTAACCTCGCCATCTCGGTCATGAGTAGCGGCCACACCGAAGTCATTGCCGGCATGAACTTGCCGATGCTGATCAAGCTCGCCGGCGTCCGCGGCGAGAACAACATGGAGAAGGCGCTGGTGGAGGCTTCCGAAGCCGGGCGGAAATATATCAATGTCGCGAGCCGCGTGCTCAGCGGAAAATAACGGCGCTTCATGACATCGCTTTCCCGGGAACTCCTTATCATCAACAAGCGCGGCCTTCACGCTCGCGCTTCCGCCAAATTCGTGCAGATGGTCGAGAATTTCGATGCGGCCATCACCGTTTCCAAAGATGGAATGACGGTCGGCGGCACCTCAATCATGGGCCTCATGATGCTTGCCGCAAGCCCCGGGTCCAGCGTCGTCGTCTCGGCAAGCGGCAGCCAGGCTCAGGAAGCCCTGGAGGCCCTGGATCAGCTGATCCAGAACAAGTTCGGCGAAGAAATGTGAGCTCGGCCGAGTTCATATAAACATATAAAGACTTCTTTATATCCTTATTGCCATCCCAGGCGAAGCCTGCTAAACGGCTGATATGCCGTGCGCTTGCTTGCGCCTGCGCCAATTTTTGAGACGTTTTTCAGCCTGGAGACCTCTATGAGCACTGAAAAAGATTATGTCGTCGCCGATATCGGGCTTGCGGATTTCGGCCGCAAGGAAATTACGATCGCCGAAACCGAAATGCCGGGGCTGATGTCGTGCCGCGCCGAGTTCGGCGACGCAAAGCCGCTGAAGGGCGCACGCATCACCGGTTCGCTGCACATGACCATCCAGACGGCCGTGCTGATCGAAACCCTGGTTGCGCTCGGCGCCGAAGTCCGCTGGGCCTCGTGCAACATCTTCTCGACGCAGGACCATGCCGCAGCCGCGATCGCCGCCGCTGGCGTTCCGGTTTTCGCCATCAAGGGCGAGTCGCTCGAAGACTATTGGGTCTATACCGACAAGATCTTCCAGTGGGCCGATGGCGGCCTTTCCAACATGATCCTCGATGACGGCGGCGACGCCACCATGTACATCCTGCTCGGCGCCCGCGCCGAAGCCGGCGAGGACGTGCTCTCCAACCCGCATTCCGAAGAAGAGGAAATCCTCTTCGCCCAGATCAAAAAGCGCCTTGCCGCTTCCCCGGGCTGGTTCACCAAGCAGCGCGATGCCATCAAGGGCGTCACCGAGGAAACCACGACCGGCGTCAACCGCCTCTACCAGCTCAGCCAGAAGGGCCTGCTGCCCTTCCCGGCGATCAACGTCAACGACTCCGTCACCAAGTCGAAGTTCGACAACAAATACGGCTGCAAGGAATCGCTGGTCGACGGCATCCGCCGCGGCACCGACGTGATGATGGCCGGCAAGGTTGCCGTCGTCTGCGGTTACGGTGACGTCGGCAAGGGTTCCGCTGCGTCGCTCTCCGGCGCCGGCGCCCGCGTCAAGGTTACGGAAGCCGATCCGATCTGCGCTCTGCAGGCCGCCATGGACGGTTATGAAGTCGTGCTGCTCGAAGACGTCGTTTCGTCGGCCGATATCTTCATCACCACGACAGGCAACAAGGACGTCATCCGCATCGACCACATGCGGCAGATGAAGGACATGGCGATCGTCGGCAATATCGGCCATTTCGACAACGAAATCGAAGTCGCCGCGCTGCGTAACCTCAAGTGGACCAACGTCAAGCCGCAGGTCGACCTAATTGAGTTCCCCAAGGGCAACCGCATCATCCTTCTCTCCGAAGGCCGTCTGCTCAACCTCGGCAATGCGACCGGCCATCCATCCTTCGTGATGTCGGCTTCCTTCACCAACCAGACGCTGGCGCAAATCGAGCTCTTCACAAAGCCCGGCCAGTACGAGAACAAGGTGTACATCCTGCCGAAGCATCTCGATGAGAAGGTCGCACGCCTTCACCTCGACAAGCTCGGCGTGAAGCTGACCCAGCTCAGCGAAGAGCAGGCCGCCTATATCGGCGTGAAGCCTCAGGGTCCGTTCAAGTCCGACCACTACAGATATTGATGGCACCATCAATATCCACAAGATGTAGAAGCCGCGGCATTGACAAATGCCGCGGCTTATTTTTTGGCCGCTCTCTTCCCGCCGATTCCCTTCCGAAGTATTGTTTTAAGACTTGATTCGGGACGCCGGACCCCGTCCGACCGCTCCGAAAATGGGATGTCTTGTCGTAATGCGGCACATTGAAGGACGGAGACATACCGCGGATGTCGGAAGTGAAAAACAGCCTGCCCGGTCAGGCGGATGACGGCGCTCGCGCCGGTCGCCGCCCGCTCTCGGCGGGCCGAGAATATAAATCTGCAACGGCACACGAGGCCGCAAAGCAAGAGCATGGATCATTGGCGCGCCTCCTGAAAACGTGCGCGGCCGGCACGGCGCTTGCCGCGCTGGCGCGGCCGGTTCTGGCACAGACCGAGCGGCAGGTGGCCGCCTCGGCTCACCTCTTCACCTCCTCGCAGGTCGTCGGCGTTTCCGTCGTCATCGGCGTCATCTCGGCGGCCCTGCTTTCAACGCTCTGGCTCGTACGCCAGCGCGGCAATCTGGAAAACGAGAGCCGCGAAATCCGCTCGGCGCTTTCCGATGCCCAGCAGCGCATTTCGCAATATCAGGCGCTGATCGCCGACAAGAACCGGCGGATCGTCATCTGGGACGGCAATACGCGCCCCGAGCTTCTCGGCCAGCTTCCGCCCGAGACCGGCGCGCCGCAGGACGGCGAATTCCTGGCCTTCGGCCTCTGGCTGAAATCGCATTCGGCCGCCGATCTGGAAAAGGCGATCGACCGGCTGCGCGACGGCGCGCAGAGCTTCGATATGGTGGTCGAAACCATCCGCGATGAAATCCTCGAGGCGCAGGGCCGGGTTTCCGGCGGACGCGCCTTCGTCCGCTTCGTGGCGCTCAACAATCTGCGCGCCGAGCTTGCCGAACTCAGGATCGAGCGCGACCGGCTGATGACCTCGATCTCGGCCTTCCAGACCATGCTCGACGCGATCGACATGCCGGCCTGGCAGCGCGACCCGGCGGGCCGCCTCACCTGGGTCAACCAAGCTTATGGCGACGCGGTCGAGGCACGCTCGCCGCAGCAGGCGATCAACGAAGGCCGCGAGATGCTGACGACCGTGGCGCGCGAACGCATTCGCGCGGTTACGACGCCGGAATCGCCTTTCCACGACACGATCTCGACCGTTGTGCGCGGCAATCGGACATTCTTCGACGTCGTCGACGTCAAGGTCCCGGGTGGCTCGGCCGGGATTGCGATTGACGTGTCTGATATAGAGGCCGTGCGCGCCGAGCTGGAACGGACGCTGAAGAGCCACGCCGAAACACTTGACCATCTCGCCACACCCGTCGCCATCTTCGACGGCGAGCGCCGGCTGCAATTCTACAACCAGGCCTTCGTCGCGCTCTGGGAGCTCGATATCGCCTTCCTCGAAAGCCGGCCTGATAATAGCGAGCTGCTCGAGCGGCTGCGCGCGGCCAAGAAGCTGCCGGACCAGCTCAACTGGAAAAGCTGGAAGGAAGCGGCCCTTTCCGTCTATCGCGCGCTCGACACGCAATCGGATCTCTGGCACCTGCCCAACGGCCAGACGCTGCGCGTCTTCGCCACCGCCCATCCGCAGGGCGGCGCCACCTGGGTATTCGAAAATCTGACCGAGCAGGTCGATCTCGAAACGCGCTACAACACATTGGTCAAGGTACAGGGCGAGACGATCGATCACCTTTCCGAAGGGGTGGCGGTATTCGGACCGGATGGACGTATCCGCCTGTCGAATCCGGCCTTCCGGGCGCTCTGGGGCATTACGGAAACCGAAGCCAAGCCCGGCACTCATATCCGCGCGCTGGGCGAGGCCTGCGCGCCGTCCTACGACCGGCCGGACGGCTGGAAGACCTTCGCGGAACTGATCACCAGCTTCGATGACGAACGCCGCTCGAGCCAGGGGACGCTGGAACTCTTCTCCGGCCTCGTGCTCGATTACGCCGTCATCCCGCTGCCGAACGCGCAGACCATGCTGACCTTCGTCAACATGACCGACAGCGTGCGGGCCGAGCGGGCTTTGACCGAGAAGAACGAGGCGTTGCGCAAAGCCGACGAATTGAAAAACGACTTCGTTCAGCATGTTTCCTATGAACTTCGCTCACCGCTGACCAATATCATCGGCTTTACCGATCTGCTGCGCACGCAGGGCGTCGGGCCGCTGAATGAACGGCAGGCCGAATATGTCGACCACATTTCGACCTCGTCCTCGGTTCTGCTGACGCTCGTCAACGATATCCTCGACCTTGCGACGGTCGATGCCGGCATCATGCGGCTCAACTATGCCGAGATTGATCTCAACGACCTGCTCGACGACGTCTCGATGCAGATCGCCGACCGGCTGCACGAAAGCGGCGTCGCGCTTGAAATCACCGCCTCCGCCTATCTCGGCTCGATCGTCGCCGATCCGCAGCGGCTGAAGCAGATCCTTCTGAAGCTTCTTGCCAATGCGGCGAATTTCTCGCCCGAGGGCACGTCGATCTCGCTGGAATGCCATCGCGAAGGCACGGATTTCGTCTTCTCCGTCCGCGATCGCGGCCCCGGCATTTCGCCCGACATGATCGCGACCGTGTTCGACCGGTTCGCGACGGGGGCTAAAAGCGGCAAACGCGGCGGCGCCGGCCTCGGTCTCTCGATCGTCGACAGCTTTGTCAGCCTTCATCATGGCGACGTGACGATCGACAGCGAGCCGGGCAAAGGCACGACGGTCGTCTGCCGTATCCCATCGGTCAACATACCGCATTCCGCCGCCGCCGAATGACGACCGATGATACGATCTCGCTGTTCCTGAAAGACGAAGCGGCCACGGTTCGCCTCGGCGAAGACCTGGCGCTTGGCCTGAAGGCCGGAGATTGCCTTGCCCTGTCGGGCGATCTCGGCGCCGGCAAATCCTCGCTTGCCCGTGCGATCCTGCGTGCCATTGCCGATGACGATGGGCTCGAAGTTCCGAGCCCCACCTTCACACTGGTGCAATCCTACGATCTGCGTATCCCGGTTTCGCACTTCGATCTCTATCGGCTCGGTGACCCCGGCGAATTGACGGAGCTCGGCTTCGACGAGGCCCTGCAGAACGGCATCTGTCTCGTCGAATGGCCGGAGATGGCCGCGAGCGAGTTGCCTGGCGAATGCATCACGTTGACGCTGACGCATGAAGGCAACGGCCGCCGGGCGACGATTAGCGCCGCCGGCGCACAGGCTTTGCGCATCCGGCGCGTCCTGGCGATCCGCAATTTCCTCGAAGACGCCGGCTATTCCAATGCCAAACGCCGCTTCCTGACCGGTGATGCCTCGCTTCGCGCTTACGAGGCGATCTATCGCGAGAACGCCGAGCGCCGCATCATCCTGATGGACTGGCGGCCGCATCCCGAGGGACCGCCGGTCCATGACGGCAAACCTTATCCCAAAGTCGCGCATCTGGCACAGAACGCCTATCCCTTCGTTGCGATTGCCGATGCGCTGCGCGAACGGGGTTTTGCGGCGCCGGAGATCTATAAGGTCGATTATCAGCAGGGGATCCTCTTGATCGAGGATCTCGGCACCGAAGGCGTGCTCGATGACGAGGGGCGGCCGATCATCGAGCGTTACCGGCAAAGCGTCGCCTGTCTTGCCCATCTTCATTCCATGCAATTTCCGCCAGACATACCGGTTTCCGCCACGCACACGCATCACATACCGGACTTCGATCGCACGGCGATGAAGATGGAAGTGCAGCTTGTGCTCGACTGGCACATAGCCTGGAAGCGCGGCACCGCCCCCTCGGATACCGAACGCAAGGAATATCTGGCGATCTGGGACGCCCTGATCGATGAACTTGCCACGGCCGAAAAGAACCTGCTGCTGCGCGATTTCCACTCGCCGAACATCATCTGGCGGCCGCAGGAGCCGGGCATCAAAAAGATCGGACTCATCGACTTCCAGGACGCCATGATCGGGCCCACAGCCTATGATCTTGCCTCGCTCGTCCAGGACGCGCGCGTCACGATCGAACCGCAGCTTTTCCGGCAGCTGATGGACGATTATCTGGCGCTTCGCCGCACACAGGGCGGCTTCGACGAAGCCGGATTCCTGAAAGCATGGGCGATCATGTCGGCGCAGCGCAATTGCAAGCTTGCCGGTCTCTGGGTGCGGCTGCTGCAGCGGGACGGCAAGCCCGGCTATCTCAAACATATGCCGCGCACACTTGCCTATCTGAATGTCGCGCTCGAGCACGAGGCGCTTGCCCCCTTGCGCGATTGGTGCACAAGGGCTGGAATAGGCCAGAGCGAATCATAAGTTCCGGATCAAGATGACCATCAGACAAGCCATGGTTCTGGCCGCGGGTCTCGGGACCCGCATGCGCCCGATCACCGATACGATTCCGAAGCCGCTGGTGAAGATCGACGGCAAGCCGATGATCGACTATTCGCTGGACGCGCTGGTTTCGGCCGGCGTCGAGCGGGCCGTCGTCAACGTTCATCATCATGCCGAGCAGATGCTCGACCATCTCGGCAAATATCGCGGCCTCGACATCATCATATCGGACGAGCGGGACGGACTGATGAATTCCGGCGGAGGACTGGCGAAGGGCCTGACGCTGCTTGAACGCGACGACATCTTCGTCATGAATGCCGATCTCTTCTGGATCGGAGAACAGCCGGGACGGCCGACGAACCTGCAGCGCTTAGCTGGATTCTTCGATGCAGAGCAAATGGACATGGCGCTGCTTTGCGTCAGGATCGAAGATACAACCGGTCACAACGGCAAGAATGATTTCAGCCTCGCTGCAGATGGCCGGCTGACGCGGTATCGCGACGATCCGTCCAATCCCGTCGTCTATGCCGGGGCGATCGCCATGAACCCGACGCTGTTTGATGATGCGCCGAAGGATGCCTTCAACCTCAATATCTATTTCGACAAGGCGATCGCGCGCCGACGTCTGTTCGGCATCGTGCTCGACGGCCATTGGCTGACTGTGGGAACGCCAGAGGCGATCGGCGAAGCGGAGGAAACAATCCGCCGACTGCGGGCGTTCGCGTGAGCTCATGGCGGACCGGCACCAGCCACGCATCCTGACGATCCCGGCGGGCCTGCCCTTCCTGAAAACGCTGGCGACGACGCTTTGCGACGGACGCCTGACGCCGCTCTTTCGGCATGAGTCCGATGATCCGCTGTCGCTCGCCAGGGTGACGATCTACCTGCCGACCCGGCGCGCCGTGCGCGTGCTGCGCTCAGAATTCGTCGACCTGCTCGGCGGCCGCTCGGCGATCCTGCCGGTGATCCGTCCTCTCGGCGAAACCGATGACGACAGCGGATATTTCGAAGAGGCGCTGCCGGCGACGATCGATCTCGCCCAGCCGCTGTCGAATACCGCCCGGCTCCTGGAACTGGCGCGGCTGATCCTTGCCTGGCGAAACAAGCTGCCGGAGATCGTCCGCCATATCCATTCCGACTCGCCGCTCGTTGCGCCGGCCAGCCCGGCAGATGCGATCTGGCTCGCCCGCAACCTCGCGGAGCTGATCGATTCCATCGAAACCGAGGATCTTGACTGGTCGGAACTGTCGAAACTCGACACCGGCGACTACGCCGCCTGGTGGCAGCTGACGGCGGAGTTCCTCCAGATCGCCAGCGCCTTTTGGCCGGAGCGGCTTTCCGAGCTCGGCAAGTCCTCGCCGGCGCGGCACAGGAACGCAATTCTGCGGGCCGAAGCAGCCAGGATTTCGGCGGCGAAGCCGGCCGGGCCGATTATCATCGCCGGTTCAACGGGTTCGGTTCCTGCCACGGCCGATCTCATCGCCGCCGTTGCCAATCTGCCCGAAGGCGTGATCGTCCTTCCCGGCCTCGATCTGTCCATGCCCGACAGGCATTGGCAAATGGTGGCGCCGGAACCGGCGCCAGGCCAGCATGGCAATCCGGCCAGCCGGAGCCATCCGCAATATGGCCTGTCCTTGCTGCTGAAAAGGCTGAGGCTGACACGAGCCGACGTCAGCCTCCTGGGGAGACCAGAGGCCGATCTTAACCGGCGCGCCGAAATCCTGTCGCGCGCGCTCGCCCCGGCAGAGGCGACCAGCGACTGGGGGGCCTGGAAGAGCTCGCTACCCGAGGGAGCGCTGACTTCGGCCTTCGGCGATGTTTCGCTGATCGAAGCCGCCAATGAGCGCGAGGAAGCAACCGCGATTGCCATCGCGCTCAGGCTTGCACTGGAAAGGCAGGGACAGGACGGCGAAAGCCGGGCTGCGCTGATTACGCCAGACCGCAATCTCGCCCGTCGGGTGATGGCCGAGCTCTCCCGCTTCGGGATCCTCGCCGACGATTCGGCCGGCACACCGCTTTCGGCGACCCCGCAGGGCACGCTGCTACAGCTGCTGCTGGAGGCGGCGCTGCGGCCGGGTGATCCGGTGGCGATCGTTTCGCTGCTCAAACATCCGCTGGCCCGCTTCGGCCTCGAACGCGACGCCTTGATTTCCGCGACCGAAGCGCTCGAACTGCTGGCGCTGCGCGGCGGGGTGGCGGAGGTGGATATCAACGCACTTGAATTGCTCCTGAGCCAGCAGCTCGGCGAACAGGTCCTCGACCGACACGCGCCGCAATGGCGCAAGACGCTGCCAGCCGAGGCCGTCGAGACCGCATCCGAACTTGCGCGCCGGGTCACCCGCGCAACCGAGCCTCTTGCTTCCGCGCTGGTCCGGCACCGGCCGGAGGAGCGCGGCAAGACAGCAAGTTTCACGCTGTCGGAATGGGCGGAGCGGACCGGCCGTTCGCTCGAAGCGGTCGCGGCAGATCCGCACGGCAATCTTGCCGATCTCTGGGCACACGAGGCAGGGGACGCCCTCGCCTCACTCCTCAGCGAAGTCATCGACACGGACGGCCAGATGGAGGCCGACGGACCGCAATGGATCGACATCATGGCAGCACTTGCCGCCGGCCATGCGGTGAAGCCGCGGGCGCTCAGCCATCCCCGCCTCTTCATCTTCGGCACGCTCGAAGCCCGCCTGCAGAGCGTCGACACGCTCATTCTCGGCGGGTTGAACGAAGGCTCCTGGCCAGGGCAGAGCGCGAACAATCCCTTCATTCCACGTATGATGAAGACGGAGATCGGGCTCGAACCGCCGGAGCGGCGCATCGGGCAGCTAGCGCATGATTTCGAGATGGCGAACGGCACCCGCCACCTGATCTATTCGAGAGCGCTGCGCCAAGGTTCGACGCCGACCGTCGCCTCACGCTGGCTGCAGCGGCTGCTGGCGCTCGGCGGAGGGACCTTTCAAGCGGCATTGAGGGAGCGCGGTAACCGGTACCTGCAATGGGCTGGTCTGATCGATCGGGGAGACGCCCAGGCACCGGCGCAGCGGCCCTCGCCGACACCGCCGCTGGCGCTGCAGCCGAAGTCCTATTCCTTCAGCGAGGTCGGACGGCTGCGCCGCGATCCCTATGCGATCTATGCCCGCCGCATCCTGCGGCTCGATCCGGTGGACGCGTTCAACCGCGACCCGGGAGCGGCCGAACGCGGAACGCTCTATCACACGATCATCGACCGGTTCGTCCGCGAGGCCCATGTGGCCGGCACGCCGGCGGCGGCAGCGGCGATGGAGCGCATCCTTAACGAGCTTTTCGACATGGAGAAGCTGCCACCGCATATCGATGCCGTCTGGCGGCCGCGCTTTCGCGAAGTGGCCCGTGCCTTCCTCGAATGGGAGGCCGGACGACGTCCCGGCATCCGCAGGACGCTGACGGAAGTACGCGGCGGCGTGGAGCTGGAGGCGATCAATATCCGGCTGAACGGCGTTGCGGACCGGATCGATATTACAGGACCGGGGGCGGCCGATATCATCGACTACAAGACCGGCTACAATCCCTCACCGACACAGGCACGCGCGCTTCTCGATCCGCAGCTCGCCCTGGAAGCGGCGGCTTTGAGCGCCGGCGCCTTCCGCGATGCCGGCAGTCTTGTGCCGCAGGATCTGCTCTATGTTCGCCTGCGACCGGGACGTCGCTTCCAGGTCGATACGGTGAACAACGAAAACGCGGCCCGCAGCGACAAGGCGAAATCGGCGATGGACCTTGCCGGAGAATCGATCGACCAGCTGATCAAGTTCGTCAGTTTGCTGCAGTCCGGCGAAAAGGGCTTTACCTCGCGGCTCATCCCGGCGCAGCAGTTTGATTTCGGCGGCGACTACGATCATCTCGCCCGCGTCTCCGAATGGTCCACGGCTGAGACTGAGGAAGGCGGCGGCGATGAGTGACGCTCTTCCGAATGACGACGATCCCGGCGCCTGGATCGGCTGGACCACGATTCAACAGGCGATCGCCTCCGACCCCGAGCGCTCGGCATGGGTTTCGGCCAATGCCGGTTCCGGCAAGACGCATGTCCTGACCCAGCGCGTCATTCGTCTGCTGCTTGCCGGCGCGCGGCCTTCCGCCATTCTCTGCCTGACCTATACCAAGGCCGCGGCCTCTGAAATGTCGAATCGCGTCTTCGAACGGCTGGCGGACTGGGTGGTGCTCGACGACGAAGAGCTCGGCCGGCGGATCATGCAGATCGAGGGGACGGCGCCCGATGCGCTGAAGCTCGCCGAGGCGCGCCGGCTATTTGCCAAGGCGCTGGAAACGCCGGGCGGGTTGAAGATCCAGACGATCCATGCCTTTTGCGAAGCGCTGCTGCACCAATTCCCGCTGGAGGCCAATGTTGCCGGGCATTTTTCGGTCCTCGACGATCGCGCGGCGGCGGCGCTGCTTTCCGATGCACGCCGGGCGCTGCTGGCGGCGACCGCGCCGGAAGAAGGCAGCGCCCTTGCCAAGGCTTTCGCCTATGTGCTCAATCTCGGCGACGAATCCGGGCTGGAGAACCTGCTCGCCGACATCATCGCCAACCGCAACGCCATTCGCCGCTTCACCGCGGCTGCCGAGCGACGCGGCGGCGTGGAGGCAGTGCTGCGCAACAGGCTCGGCCTTGCCGCCGGCGATACGGAAAGCCGGATCGCGGCGCAATATTGGCCGTTGCCGGAGCCTTCGGGCGGCATGCTGGAGCTTTATCTGTCGCTTGCCGACCAGAAAGGCGGCGCCAAGGCGCAGGAAGTTGCTTATGGCCTCAGGCTCGCCGGCCGGGAGCGCGATGACGCCAGGCGCGCCGAAATGCTGGAGAAAATCTTCCTGACGGCGAAGGGCGAGCCGAAATCGGAGACGCAGTTCCTGGTCAAGGCCATGCTTGCGGAAGCACCGCAACTGGCGCGCGCCATCGCCGTCGCCCGCGCGCATGTCGCGGCAAGCCGTGATCGGTTGAAAACGATGCGAATGTTCGGCGCCACGCAGGCCGCGCTGGTGCTCGCCGGTCGGCTGAACCATGATTACGAGGAGTTGAAGAAGCAACGCAGCCAACTGGATTTCGAAGACCTGATCACCCGCACCGCCGACCTGCTGACAAAGAGTGGCGTCGGTCCCTGGATCCATTACAAGCTCGACCGGGGTATCGATCATATCCTCGTCGACGAGGCACAGGATACCAGCCCGATCCAATGGAGCGTCATCCAGTCGCTCGCCGAGGATTTCTTTTCCGGCGAGAGCGCCCGGCCAGTCGTACGCACGCTCTTTGCCGTCGGCGACGAGAAGCAGTCGATCTACTCCTTTCAGGGGGCGCGGCCCGAGCGTTTTTCCGAAGAGAGCGACCGGACGCGGCGGCGGGTCTCCGACAGCGGGCAGAGCTTTTCCTCCGTACGGCTGCCGCTCTCCTTTCGCTCGACCGCCGACGTACTCGAGGCCGTCGACCAGATCTTCAGGATATCGGATAATGCGCGGGGTCTGAGCGCGGTCGGCGAACCGGTCGTGCATCGATCCAGCCGGATCGGACATCCTGGCGCCGTCGACCTCTGGGAGATGGTCGCGCCTGAGGCGGTGGTGAAGGAAGAGGATTGGACGGCGCCCTTCGATGCGACGCCGGAAAGTGCGCCGGCCGCAATCCTCGCGCGGCGGATCGCCCATGCGATCGGCACCCTCGTCGGCCGTGAAACGATCGTCGACAAAGGCAGGGAGCGGCTCATCGAAGCCGGCGACATCCTCGTTCTGGTGCGCAAGCGCGACGCCTTCGTCAATGCCTTGACCCGCGCCTTGAAGCGCCGCGGCGACATTCCCGTGGCCGGCGCCGACCGACTGACGCTGACCAGCCATATCGCCGTCCAGGATCTGCTGGCGCTCGGCCGTTTCCTGCTTCTGCCGGAGGACGACCTTTCGCTCGCTGCGGTGCTGAAGAGCCCGCTTTTCGATCTTTCCGAGGACGATATCTTTGCAATCGCCGGCCTGCGGGGCGACAACGAGAGCGTCTGGAGCCATCTCAAGAGGTTTGCGGCCGACGGCACCGAACGTTTCCGTGCCGCCGTCGAAAGGCTGGAGCTGTTTCTGCGGCAGTCGCGACATCTGTCGGTCCATGATTTCTATGCGCGGGTGCTGGGCAGCCATGGCGGGCGGCGGCAATTCCTTGCCCGTCTCGGCACCGAGGTCAGCGATATTCTCGACGAATTCCTGACCTTCACCCTCGACCACGAGAACTCCGGCCTACCCGGGCTGCAATCCTTCATCTCAATGCTGGAGCTTGAAGCGCCGGAGGTGAAGCGTGAGCAGGACAAGGGGCGCAACGAGGTCAGGATCATGACCGTGCATGCCTCCAAGGGTCTTGAAGCACCAATCGTCTTCCTCGTCGACGGCGGCTCCAAGCCCTTCACGCATACGCATCTGCCGAAACTTCGCCTGATCGAAACCGACCCCGACGAGCCGCCGCTGCCGGCCTGGGTTCCCGTCTCGGACCTCGCCAATTCGCTGACGCAAAACGATGCAACGCGGATCCAGATGCTGGCGGAAGAGGAGTATCGCCGGCTGCTTTATGTCGCCATGACGCGGGCTGCCGACCGGCTGGTCGTCTGCGGCTATCGTGGCGTTCGTGTCAATAACGATACCTGGCACACGATGATCTCCACTGCGCTCAGCGAAGGCCATCCGCATGTGGAGGCGGCCACCTTCTCCGGCCCTGACGGGGAATGGCCGGGTATCCGATGGCGCGTGCCGCGGGTGGAGCGGCGCTTCGAGCGTATCGAACGCAACGAGGCGCGCGACCGTCAGCAGGCGTTGCCGGAAGGCCTATTGCGGCCATTGCCACCACAGGCTGAGCTGCCCCGCCCCCTCAGCCCGTCCGGTATCGGGACGATCATCGACGAAGACGAGGGCAGCTTGTTTGTCGCTTCGCCGCTGTTCGGGGAGAAGGAGCGCAGCGATCGTTCACTGGAAAAGGGCAGACTGATCCATCGCATGCTGCAGGCGCTTCCAGAAATTCCGCTTCGAGAACGACCCGATGCCGCATGCCGTTATGCCGAACGGGCGGCGCGGTTCTGGCCGGAAGCGGAACGCCGCCGGCTCGTCGATTCGGTTCTGAAACTCATGGACGAACAGGCTTTGCAGCCGGTTCTCGGGGCAGAGGCCCAGCCGGAAGTTTCGATCATGGGAACATTGACGCTCGAAGACAGCCGCTATGCGGTCTCGGGCCGTATCGACCGGCTCGCCGTGCTTGCCGATCGCGTTGTCATTCTCGATTACAAGACCAATCGGGTGCCGCCTTCGACCGAGGAGGCGATCCCTTTCGCACATAAGGCTCAGCTCGCGATCTATCGTGAGATCCTGGCGCCGCTCTATCCCGGCAAACGCATCGACTGCATGCTCGTCTATACCGAGAATGCGTCGCTTTATACGCTGAGCGAAAAGGCGCTCGGTTTGGCGCTTGCAGGACTCAAGACAAAGTGAAATACCGGACATTGAAAATTTGGCGCCGCACCATCACATGTGGTTCAACATCTTCTTCGGTCAAAGGAGCAGCCTATGGCTACCGTGAAAGTCGATATCAATAACTTCCAGTCGGAAGTTCTGGAATCCGCAGAACCCGTCGTCGTCGATTTCTGGGCTGAATGGTGCGGTCCGTGCAAGATGATCGCTCCGAGCCTCGAGGAAATCTCCGTCGAGATGGAAGGCAAGGTAAAGGTCGCCAAACTCAATATCGATGAAAACCCGGAACTCGCCGCCCAATTCGGCGTGCGCTCCATTCCGACGCTCGCCATCTTCAAGGGCGGCGAAGTGGCCGATATTTCGGTCGGCGCCAAGCCGAAGACAGCTCTTTCGAACTGGATTTCGAACGCCGCCTGATCGATATCGTCTTTATATTGCATGAAAAGCCCGGCTTCGACCGGGCTTTTTCATTTGCTTATTTCGGAGGCGTGCCGTTGTCGGCAAGCACATCGCCGACGAGATAGAGAGAGCCGCCGATGAGGATGCGGGGCGGCAGTGCCGTCGGGTCGAGGGCCGATTTTATCGCTTCCAGCGCCTCGCCGACCGTCGACATCGGTTCGGCGACCAAACCGGCATCATAGGCGGCGTTCGACAATATCACCGGGTCGATCATCGCCTCGCTGCCGCGGATCGGCACGCAGAACACCTTCTCGACCAAGCCTGTAAAGGCCTTGAAATACCCGATCGGGTCCTTGGTGTTGATCATGCCGATGATCAGGAAAAGCGGCCGCGGCTGGCGCTCCTCGAAATTAGCCATGGCTTCGGCGATCACCTCACCCGCTCCGGGATTGTGCCCGCCATCGACCCAGATCTCGGCGCCGGCGGGCGCATGCGATAGCAGCCGGCCCTCGCTGAGGCGCTGCAGCCGGCCCGGCCATTCCACGAAATTCATCGCCTTTTCCATCATCGTCTCGGTGACGGGGAAGCCGGCGGCCTTGACAGCGCGGATGGCGGCGGCGGCATTGGCATATTGATGGCGACCGGGAAGGCGCGGCAGCGGCAGGTCGGCAAGCCCGTACTCGTCCTGATAGACCAGCCGTCCATATTCCTCATGCGCCATGAAATCCTGCCCGAAGACGGCGCTCGGGCAATGCAGTCGCTCGGCCGTCGACATCAGCACGTCGAGCGCCGCATCATATTCCTGATGGCCGATGACGACGGGCCGTCCGGGCTTCATGATGCCAGCCTTTTCAGCCGCGATCAGTTCCACCCTGTCGCCGAGATAAGGCTGGTGATCCAGCGAGATCGGCATGACGACGGACACAGCCGGATCGGAGATGACATTGGTGGCGTCGAAACGGCCGCCGAGACCGACTTCGATGATCGCGGCATCGGCCGGGTGTTCGGAAAACAGAATGAAGGTGACCGCCGTCAGGATTTCGAAGACGGTGATATGCTGCCCGGCATTGGCCTCGGCCACCCGTCGCAGAGCATCGGCGAAGACGGCGTCGTCGACAAGCTGCCCGCGCCCGCCCGCGACACCAATGCGATAGCGCTCGTGCCAATTGACGAGATGCGGCGAGGTGTGGACGTGGGCGCTGTAACCCCCCGCTTCCAGCAGAGCCCGGCTGAAGGCAGTGACCGAACCCTTGCCGTTGGTGCCAGCGACATGGATGACCGGCGGCAGTTTCCGGTGCGGATTGCCGAGTTGGTCGAGAAGACGGGTGATGCGATCGAGAGACAGATCGAAGCCCTTGGGATGCAATCCCATGAGTTTTTCGATCTCCTGCGCTGCCTCACTCACCGCGGTTTGGCCTCTGGGTATCAATTCGGCATCCCGCCTGCTTGCCTGATATCAGGCGCTCGCCGCCAAGGCGATCGCTCCACGAGTCACGTCGTTGGCTGCCGAGACGGGCTTCTTCGTCAGAATCTTCAGGATGCGCGCCAGCGTTTCCGGAATGTCATGACGTTTGACAACCATATCGACCATACCATGTTCCAGCAGATATTCGGAGGTCTGGAAGCCTTCCGGCAGCTTTTCACGCAGCGTCTGCTCGATCACCCGCTTGCCGGCAAAGCCGATTTCGGCGCCGGGCTCGGCCAGGTGAATATCGCCAAGCATGGCATAGGAGGCCGTGACGCCGCCTGTTGTCGGGTTGGTCAACACGACAATGTAGGGCTGGCCGGATTCCTTGAGCAAGTCGACGGCAACGGTCGTGCGCGGCAGCTGCATCAGCGAGAGAATGCCTTCCTGCATGCGCGCACCGCCGGAAGCCGGGAACATCACCAGCGGGCATTTTTCCGACGTCGCACGTTCGAAAGCCTTGACGATCGCCTCGCCGGCGGCGATGCCGAGCGAACCGCCGATGAAGTTGAATTCGTGCACGACGGCCACGAGTTTCACACCCTGCACCTTTCCGAGGCCGGCGAGGATCGTGTCCTCCTGCTCGGTCTTCAGGCGGCTGTCACGCAGACGATCGCTGTATTTCTTCGAATCGCGAAATTTCAGCGGGTCCTGGGCGACCTTCGGCTGCGGCAGCGATTCATATTCACCATTGTCGAAAAGGTCGGCAAGCCGGGCCTTGGCCGGCATCTTCATGTGATAGCCGGAAGCAGGGATCACCCACTTATTGCCTTCCAGGTCCTTGTGGAAGACCATCTCGCCCGTTTCCGGGCACTTGATCCAGAGATTCTCCGGCACTTCGCGACGGCCCAGCATGGAATTGATCCGCGGGCGAACGTAGTTGGTGATCCAGTTCAACTCGAATTCTCCTGGTTGAATAGCGCCAATGTGGGAAAACTATTCGGCAGCAACAAGGCGTGCCGAGCGTGTTCCCGAGGAAAGGCCGCGCACCAGCGTTGCGACCGCCTGAACCGTGTCCGCCGTCGCCTTGCCATCGCTGGTCAAGCTCGTCGCGACCTGGTTGACGATGGCGGTACCGACGACGACGCCATCGGCCGAGCCGCCGATGACCTTCGCATGTTCCGCCGTCTTGACGCCAAAACCGACGCAGACGGGCAGCTCCGTATGCTGCTTGATACGCTGGACGGCGCCGGAAACCAGCGACGGATCGGGCAGTGCCGAACCGGTGATGCCGTTCATCGAGACGTAGTAGACGAAGCCGGAGGTGTTCTTCAACACGGTGGGCAAGCGCTTTTCGTCGGTGGTCGGCGTCGCCAGGCGGATGAAGTTGATCCCCTTGCGGATCGCCGGAATGCAGAGTTCGTCATCCATCTCCGGCGGCAGGTCGACGACGATCAGGCCGTCGATACCGGCGGCCAGCGCATCGTCCAGGAACGTCTCGACGCCGTAGATGTAGATCGGATTGTAATAGCCCATCATGACGATCGGCGTCGCGTCGTTGCTCTTGCGGAAGTCTGCCGCCAGCTGCAGCGTCTTCTTCAGCGTCTGACCGCCTTTCAGCGCCCGCTGGCCGGCCAGCTGGATGGCCGGGCCGTCGGCCATCGGATCGGAAAAGGGCATGCCGAGCTCGATGATGTCGGAACCTGCTTCCGGCAGTGCCTTCATGATGCCGAGAGAGGTATCGTAATCAGGATCACCGCCCATGAAATAGGTCACAAGCGCCGGACGGCCCTCGGCCTTGAGCGCGGCAAAGCGTTTGTCCATGCGTGCGGTCATGTCTTACAGTCCCATTCCCAGAATCTTGCCGACGGTGAATATGTCCTTGTCGCCGCGGCCGGAGAGGTTCATCAGGATGATCTCGTCCTTGTTCATTGTCGGTGCGCGCTTGATGACCTCGGCAATCGCATGCGCCGCCTCGAGCGCCGGGATGATGCCTTCGAGGCGGGTCAGGGTCTGGAACGCCTCGAGCGCCTCGTGGTCCATGATCGGCACGTAGTCGACGCGGCCGATATCGCTCAGCCAGGAATGTTCGGGGCCGATGCCGGGATAATCGAGACCAGCCGAAATCGAATGACCTTCCTTGATCTGGCCGTCGCCATCCTGCAGCAGGTAGGTGCGGTTGCCGTGCAGCACGCCGGGAGACCCGGCGGTGATCGAAGCGCAATGTTCGTCGCCCTGGAGGCCCTTGCCGCCGGCTTCGACGCCGACGATCTTCACGGAGGGGTCATCGAGGAAGGGGTGGAAGATGCCGATCGCATTCGAGCCACCGCCGACGGCAGCGACGACGAGGTCCGGCAGGCGGCCTTCGGCGGCCAGCATCTGCTCTTTCGCTTCCGCGCCGATCACCGACTGGAAGTCCCGGACCATCTCCGGATAGGGATGCGGGCCGGCCGCCGTGCCGATCAGATAATAGGTATCCTCGACATTGGTGACCCAGTCGCGGAGCGCCTCGTTCATCGCGTCCTTCAGCGTGCCGCTGCCTGCCGTCACGGGCTTGACTTCGGCGCCGAGCAGCTTCATGCGGAAAACGTTCGGTGCCTGACGCTCGACGTCGGTGGCGCCCATGTAGACGACGCAGGGAAGCCCGAAGCGGGCGGCAACGGTGGCCGAAGCGACGCCGTGCTGGCCGGCGCCGGTTTCGGCGATGATACGGGTCTTGCCCATGCGTTTGGCGAGCAGGATCTGGCCGATGCAGTTGTTGATCTTGTGCGAACCGGTGTGGTTCAGTTCCTCGCGCTTGAAATAGATCTTCGCGCCGCCGAGTTCGGCAGTCAGCCGCTCGGCAAAATAGAGCGGGCTCGGCCGGCCGATATAGTGGGCGCCAAGATGCTTCAGTTCCGCCTGGAAGGCCGGATCGCTCTTCGCCTTGTTCCACTCGTCCTGCAGATCGAGAATCAAAGGCATCAACGTTTCGGCAACGAAACGACCCCCATAGATGCCGAAGCGGCCATCTTCATCTGGCCCGGAACGGAAGGAATTCGGTTTAGGCGTTTCGTTCACTATCAACTCCCTGAGGCCATGACAGGCGTATCCGCCTTTTCGACCGCATCGAAAAATTCATCGATCAACGCGACGCTCTTTACGCCGGGCTCGGTTTCGACACCCGAGGAGACGTCGATACCACGTGCCTTGGTCTTCACAAGCGCATCCGCGACATTGTCCTTGTTCAGCCCGCCGGACAGCATGTAGTCGATGCTGCCGTCGAGCCAGCCGAGAAGGCTCCAGTCGAAGGAAATCCCGTTGCCGCCAGGCAGTTCCGAACCCTTCGGCGCTTTCGCATCGAAGAGAAAACGGTCGGCGATGCCGATATAGGCTTCGACGCGCCTGAGATCGTCGGCCGTGCGCACGGAAAAGACTTTCATCACAGGCAAACCATAGAGCGCCTTGATGGTCAGCACATGTTCGGGACTCTCGTTGCCATGGAGCTGGAGGATGTCCGGCTTCAGCAGCGACACGATTTCGTCGAGATCGTCATTTGTGGGATCAACGACGACGGCGACGATCTTCGCCTTGCCGCGCGCCGGTTCGGCAAGTTTTGCCGCCACATCGGGCTCGACATAACGCGGGCTCTTTTCGAAGAAGATAAAACCGATATGGGTCGCGCCGCGTTTCAGCGCACGATCGATCGCTTCGGGCGTCTTCAAGCCACAGATCTTGATATCGGTTTTCATGGCAGCGAAGTGACACGAAATGCGGCAAGAGTCGAGCCAAATTGCATGGAAAGCTGTATTTAGCGGGGCTTGCGGCTAATCGAAATCGATGGCGTGCAGCTGACTGCCGTGCCGCTTCAGCCAGGATTTCGCTTCCTCCATGCCGGGGCAAAGCGTCTTGCAAAGCGCCCAGAAGCGGGGGCCGTGATTCATCTCCTTGAGATGAGCGACTTCATGGGCGGCGAGATAATCGATCACCGAAGGCGGCGCCATGACGATACGCCAGGAGAAACTCAAGTTTCCCTCCGACGAGCAGGAGCCCCATCGGCTGCGGGTATCTTTCATCGAGATCGAGCGGATCGGCGCCCGGATTGTCGCGGCATGCATCATCGCCAGCCTCTCAAGATCGGCGCGCGCCTCCTTCTTGAGGAAGGCCGCGATGCGCCGCCCGACATGCTCGGGCATGCCGCTGACGCGCAGCACAGGACTGCCATCCACGGAGACGACCTCCGTCAAGCCGCGCAGGCTGCCCGTGTGCTCGATGCGATGGGAAACACCGCGCAGGAGGATCTTGCCGCCGTTGCGTAAGCCGGTATCGGTCGAAAACTTGGCAAGCTTGGTGAGCAGCCATCCCTGGTGCCGATCGAGGAAGGCGTTCACCTCACGCGCCGCCAGACCTCTCGGCACCGTCATCTTCAAGGCCCGCCCACCCGGCTCGATGCGAAGCGTGATCCGGGTTGCCTGATCGTGCTGCTTGATGGTCAGCGGCATGAGCCGGCCGGCGACATCGAGCGTCCGCGTTTCGGGCGGAGCTGGCTTTCGCGCCTTTGGCCGTGTCTTCAGAAGCGGAAACATGGGGGTTTTCTATACGATTCGCCGGGGAATCTAAACGATTTGCGGGGCAGGCGGACATGGAAAAACCGGCATCGCGAGATGCCGGTCATCATTTCATTGCCTAAAGCGCGGTCGCGATCTTCCAGCTTCGCTCCTTGCGCTTTAGGTCTTCGTTTACGCATGTCGTTGCCGCAAAACCGCTTCACACTTTTGCGCGACATGCTTTAGGCCTTCACGGCGTCTGGAACTCCGCGACCGGGCCGTTGTCGTCGCGCTTGGCGTTCTTGCGGTCACGCATGAAGCGGTCGAACTCTTCCTGGTCCTTGGCGCGGCGGAGTTCACGCAGATATTCGTCGAATTCCTCGCGCATTTCGTCGAGCTTGCGGCGCTCTTCCTCGATCCGGTCGAGCTCGGCCTTACGCCAGTCGTCGAAGGCGACATTGCCGGTCGAGAAATGCGGGCGGTGGCGGCCATGCGAACGGCGGCAGGAGGCAAAGAAACCATCGGTCGCCTGATTGACGTCGCGCTTGAAGCCGCGCAGACGATCGCCGAAGATGATATAGGCAAGCATGGCCAGACCCAGAGGCCAGAAAACCATGAAGCCGAGAATCATCAGGGCAATGGTAGCCGGAGTCCAATCCGGTCGAAGCAATGCTGACTGGTTCATCGTGCGGTATCCTCGCTTTCGGCGCCCGGCAAGATGCCAAACGCTGGAAAACGATGTGGTAACCGCAAGAACCGCCTTCAAGACGATTGCCGGCGAAATCGGACAAAGCCTTGAATCGGCGTTGCTAATTCAGACGTCGCTGAATCACGCTGTCCGTCCGCCCTTGATCACACGCGGCACCCGCGGCTTGACGGCGGCGCGGGAATGCTGGCGGACGAAATCGACGATGCGCGGCGCGATCTCGCGACGGAAGCGCGAGCCGTTGAAAACGCCGTAATGGCCGACATCCGGCTGAAGATAGTGCATGCGCATGTCTTCAGGAATGTTGACACAGATGGTCTGGGCCGCCCTGGTCTGGCCGACGCCTGAAATGTCGTCATTCTCGCCCTCGACGGTCAGCAGCGCGACGTTGCGGATCGCGGCCGGGTCGACGCGCTTGCCGCGATGCATCAACTCGCCCTTCGGCAGCGAATGCTTCATAAAGACCTGCTCGACCGTCTGCAGATAGAATTCGGCGGTCAGATCCATGACGGCGAGATATTCGTCGTAGAAATCGCGATGTTTTTCCGGCTCGCCGTCGTTCTTCACGAGATGCATGAAGAATTCCTTGTGGGCGACGAGGTGGCGATCGAGGTTCATCGACATGAAGCCCGACAGCTGCAGGAAGCCCGGATAGACAGGGCGCATGAAGCCCGGCTGCGGCCAAGGAACGTCCATGATGACATTGTCGGAAAACCACTGCAGCGACCGCTCCTGGGCGAGCTTGTTCACCGCCGTCGGGTTGATGCGCGTGTCGATCGGGCCGCCCATCAGCGTCATCGAGGACGGCGAGAGCGGATCGTTGGCTTCCTCCATTACCGCCGCTGCAGCGAGCACCGGAACGGAGGGTTGACAGACGGCGATGACATGGGTGTCGTGACCGAGGAAATGCAGCATCTCGATGACGTAATCGACATAATCGTCGAAATCGAACCTGCCTTCCGTCATCGGCACCATGCGGGCGTCGATCCAATCTGTGATGTAGACATCGGCGCTCGGCAGCAGCGCCTCGACCGTACCGCGCAAGAGCGTCGCATAGTGGCCGGACATCGGCGCGACGATCAGGATACGGGGATCGCTGGCCCGGCCGGGCGGAACGTTCCGTGCGAAATGCAGGAGATTGCAGAAGGATCTCGACCAGACGACCTCTTCGCGGACGGAAACCGTCTGCGCGCCGATCGTCGTCTGCTTCAACCCGAATTCCGGCTTTCCGTAGCGACGCGTCGTGCGCTCGAACATTTCGAGGCTTGCCGCCATCGCCCGGCCGAAGGGTGTGTGAGAGAACGGATTCAGCGGATTGGCATAGGCAAATCGCATGATGTCCGCTGCGGCGCGAAACGGCGCCATAGCGGCATGATTCAATTCATAAAGCTGATAGAACATAGAAGGCGCTGCCTTTCATCTATCGAAAAGATGACGTCGGTTGATAGACATCGAGCTCTTTCCGCACGCTGGCACGTAACGCAGACTAACAGGTTTCTGTTGCACAGCAACATGGACGTCCCGAAGCTGCACAGGAAATGCCGGAGAGTTGATCTCCGGCATCACGTAGACGGAAAACTTAAGGTTCCGCTGAAGTAGCGTCGTTAACGATCCGCAACGAAGCTCTGCTTCTGACTGCCGAGCCCTTCGATGCCAAGCTCGACGACATCGCCGTCCCTGAGGAAGCGCGGCGGCTTCATGCCCATGCCGACGCCGGGCGGTGTCCCCGTCGAGATGACATCGCCCGGATGCAGCGACATGAACTGGCTGAGATAGGAAACGACGTGGGCGACGCCATAAACCATGGTCTTGGACGAACCGTTCTGCATCGTCTGGCCGTTAACCTTCAACCACATGCCGAGGTTCTGGGGATCGGCGATCTCATCCTTGGTGACCAGCCAGGGGCCGATCGGGCCGAAAGTGTCGCAGGACTTGCCCTTGGTCCACTGGCCGGCGCGCTCGGTCTGGAAGGCGCGTTCGGACACGTCGTGGGACACACAGTAGCCGGCGACGTAGTCGAGCGCCTCGGCTTCACTGACATATTTCGCCGTTTTGCCGATGACGACGCCGAGCTCGACTTCCCAATCGGTCTTTTCGGAACCGCGCGGGATCAGCACGGTGTCGTTCGGGCCAACGATCGCCGAGGTCGCCTTCATGAAGATGACCGGCTCGGGCGGCACGGTGGCGCCGGTTTCGGCGGCATGGTCGGAGAAATTGAGGCCAATGCAGATGAATTTGCCCGTGCCGGCTACGCAGGCTCCGATCCGGCCGGAGGCAAGTTCCGGCAGGCTCTTCGGATCGAGCGCGGCGATCCTTGCAAGGCCGGCCGGCGAGATTGCCTCGCCGCCGATGTCGGCGACATGCGCCGAGAGATCGCGGATCTTGCCATCGGCATCGAGAAGCGCCGGTTTCTCCCGACCTGCTTCGCCAACACGCATCAGCTTCATGGAATGCCTCCTCATCGAAAACGAATTTGCAGCCACCTATGAACGAATTATTCATCGGTGTCATTACGGCTTTGCCCGGAAGCGGTACGGCGTTACTAGAAAATTTCGGAGAGATCCGGACCGGCAGGAACGATTTTCGTCGGGTTCAGGCTTTCGACCGAGTAGTACCCGCGCTTGATGTGGTCGAGATTCACCGTGTCGGCAATGCCCGGCCAATCCAGCATGCGCCGGCAGAAGGTGCGCAGATTGGCATAGTCCGAAAGCCGGCGCAGATTGCATTTGAAGATGCCGTGATAGGCGACGTCGAAGCGCACCAGCGTCACGAAAAGGCGGATATCGCTTTCCGTGGGGTGATCCGCGAAGAGGAAAGACCTGCCTTCGAATTTCGGCTCGATCCAATCGAGGCAGGAGAAGACATCGGCGAAGGCTTCCTCATAGGCGATCTGGGTCGTGGCAAAACCGGCGCGATAGACCCCGTTGTTGAGGGCGGGATAAATACGTTCGTTGAAAGCGTCGATCTCGGCGCGCCTTTCGATGGGATAAAGATCGATCGGATTTTTCGCCAGTTCACCGAAGCCGCTGTTCAGCATGCGCAGGATATCGGCAGATTCATTGTTGACGATGGTCTGCCTCTGCTTGTCCCAGAGAACCGGGACGGTGGCGCGGCCGGTGAAGCCGGGCGCTGCCCTCGTGTAAATTTCATGCATGTAGCTCATGCCATTGACATGATCCGGCGTTGCACCTGGATAGTCGCCGAAGCGCCAGCCCTGCTTCGTCAGCACCGGTTCGACGACAGAGACGGAAATGACCTCTTCCAGGCCCTTGAGCTTACGGCCGACCAGGGTGCGAGAGGCCCAGGGGCAGATATAGGCGACGTAGAGATGGTAGCGGCCGAGGCTGGCTTCAAAACCGCCCTCGCCTGTCGGCCCGGCGCTGCCATCCGGCGTCACCCAATTGCGGAAACTCGAAACCTGCCTGACGAAGCCGCCTTTTTCATCCTTCGCCTGAACGGGCTGCCAGTCTTCCGTCCATTTTCCGTTCACCAGCATGCGCACTTCTCCAACCGACCGATTGAAGCAGTCCATTACCCTGCTTCGGCGCACGCGTAAGGCCGCTTTTATGGAGACAGTCCGTCCACGCAACTGCGACGATGCTGCGCTTGCCAAGCCGGCGAAGCAGGAAATATGACTTGGCTCTAAGCGCGTCACGATCTTTCAGATTCGCTTGGCCCGCGCTTTAGGTCCTTGTTTTACGCATGTCGTTATTGCAAAACCGCTGCACATTTTGGTGCGACATGCTGTCGTCCAACACGAGATGGAGTTCGACATGCACCTCTCCAAGGCCGTCGTACGCACCGAACATGCGAGCCGGTACCTGCAGCAGCTCTGCAAACACTGGAGCCACAAGTTCAGCGTCGATTTCGATCCTCATAAGGGCCGGGTGCCGTTCAGCGATAGCGCCGAGGTGATATTCGCCGCCGACGATGCGGCGCTCACCATGACGCTTTCCGTTGCCGATCCCGACCAGCAGGCAGGGATGCAAAGCGTGATCGACGCTCATCTGAAGCGTTTCGCCTTCCGCGAGGAACTCGACATCGTCTGGACCGATTGACCTCAACGATTTTTATGTCCCAACCCTGGAACAAGCATGACGCAGAGCAATAACCGCGAATCCCAATATCCGATCGATCCGATGTTTCTCGACCGTTGGTCGCCGCGCGCCTTTACCGGCGAAATCATCGAGGAGGCACAGCTGCTCAGCCTGCTCGAAGCCGCCCATTGGGCGCCGTCCTCGTCCAACCAGCAGCCCTGGCGCTTCATCTATGCCCTCAAGGGCTCGGAGCATTGGGAGAAATTCGTCGCACTGCTTGTCGATGCCAATCAGGAATGGGCGAAGAACGCATCGGCGCTGATCTTCGTCGTCTCACGCAGCTTCACCGGCGTTGCCGGATCCGGCGAGGAAAAGCCGAGCTACACCCATTCCTTCGACGCCGGTGCAGCCTGGGGATATCTGGCGCTGCAGGCGCGCCTTTCCGGCTTCTATGCCCATGGCATGGGCGGCATCAAACATGAGGACATCAAAAAAACGTTCGATATCCCCGAGGGCTACCGGGTCGAAGCAGGCGTTGCCGTCGGCCGTCTGGCCGACAAGCGCGTCCTTTCAGAACGCAATCAGGCGCGCGAAATCCCGAGCCAGCGCAAGCCGCTCTCCGATCTCGCCTTTAACGGCCATTTCCTAGCCAACTGAGCGACATCAGAATAAGCGAAAGCCCCGCCGTCCTGCGACGGCGGGGCTTTTTGTTGAAGGCATATCGATCAGATATCGAGGTTTGCGACGCTTAGCGCATTGTCCTGGATGAATTCGCGCCGTGGCTCGACTTCGTCCCCCATCAGGCGGGCAAAGAGCCCATCGGCATCGGTGGCGTCGGCAACCTTGACCTGCAGCAGCGAACGGACATTCGGATCGAGCGTCGTTTCCCAGAGTTGCTCGGCATTCATCTCACCGAGACCCTTGTAGCGCTGCATGCTGAGACCCTTGCGGCCGCTGGCGAAGATCGCGTCGAGCAGGGCGCGCGGCCCTGAAATCTCGATGTCGCCTTCGCGCCGGTGCAGCGACGGCGGTGTCTGGTAGATTTCCTTGAGGCGCGCGGTCAGCTGGTCGATGTGACGGGCATCGGAGGAGCCGATCAACGCCATGTCGAGCACGACCACTTCCTTGACGCCGCGGACCATGCGCTCGAGGCGCAGGCCGCCATCGCTCGCCAGGTCGCCCTGCCAGCCGCGCTCAGTCTCTTCGGCGATGATGTCGAGGCGGCTTGCGACCTCGCTCGCCAATGCCTGCGCTCTTGCCTGATCGCTGACGAGCTCGGCATTGAGCGCGCCGGCGATCGCCGCCTGTTCGACGACGGCGCGATTGTAGCGCGAATGGAGATTGTCGAGCAAAGCGCGCATGCGCAGCGCATCGAGGATAACTTCGCGCAGGTCCTGGCCGGTGCGGACCTCGCCGCTGCCGAGCCTCAACGCTGCATCTTCGAGACCCTGGGCGATGAGATATTCCTCGAGCGCCTTCTCATCCTTCAGATACTGCACCGATTTGCCGCGTGCGACCTTATAGAGCGGTGGCTGGGCGATGTAGAGATGGCCGCGCTCGATCAGTTCCGGCATCTGGCGGAAGAAGAAGGTGAGCAGCAGGGTACGGATGTGGGCGCCGTCGACATCGGCGTCCGTCATGATGATGATCTTGTGATAACGCAGCTTTTCGGCGTTGAACTCGTCCTTGCCGATGCCGGTGCCGAGCGCGGTAATCAGCGTGCCGATTTCCTGGCTGGAGAGCATCTTGTCGAAACGGGCCCGTTCCACATTCAGGATCTTGCCGCGCAGCGGCAGGATCGCCTGGTTTTCGCGCGACCGGCCCTGCTTGGCCGAGCCGCCGGCGGAATCGCCCTCGACCAGGAAGACTTCGGATTTGGCCGGGTCGCGTTCGGAGCAGTCGGCGAGCTTGCCCGGTAGCGAGGCGATATCGAGCGCACCCTTGCGGCGGGTCAATTCACGGGCCTTGCGGGCCGCTTCGCGCGCGGCTGCCGCCTCGACGACCTTGCCGACGAGGATCTTGGCTTCGCTCGGATGTTCTTCGAACCAGGTGTTCAGCGCCTCGTTGACGAGGCTTTCGACGACAGGGCGGACTTCCGAGGAAACAAGCTTGTCCTTCGTCTGCGACGAGAATTTCGGATCGGGCACCTTGACCGACAGAACTGCCGTCAGACCCTCGCGGCAGTCTTCCCCCTGCAGCGTCACCTTTTCCTTTTTGGTGATGCCGGAATTGTCGGCATAGGAAACCACCTGACGGGTCAAGGCCGCGCGGAAACCGGCCATATGGGTGCCGCCGTCGCGCTGGGGAATGTTGTTGGTGAAGCAGAGCACGTTCTCGTGATAGCTGTCGTTCCACCACATCGCCACTTCGACGGTGATGCCGTCCTTTTCGCCGCGGATGGCGACCGGCTTGTCGACGAGCGGCTTCTTGGCGCGGTCGAGATAAGAGACGAAGGCCTCGAGGCCGCCGTCATAGCGCATTTCCTCCTGCTTGATATCGGAATGACGCTTGTCGGCCAGGAGAATACGGACGCCGGAATTCAGAAATGCGAGTTCACGCAGGCGGTGCTCCAGCGTCCCGTAATCGAATTCGGTCATGGTGAAGGTTTCGCTGCTCGGCATGAAGCTGACTTCCGTACCGGTCGAATCGGGGGCATCGCCCGTGACCTTCAGCGGAGCATCGGCGACGCCATGAGTGAAGCTCATTTCATGGATCTTGCCATGGCGGCGGATCTTCAGCTTCAGCCAGACCGAGAGCGCGTTGACTACGGAAACACCGACGCCGTGCAGACCGCCGGAGACCTTGTAGGAATTCTGGTCGAATTTGCCGCCGGCATGCAGCTGCGTCATGATGACTTCCGCTGCCGACACGCCTTCGCCGCTATGGATGTCGGTCGGGATGCCGCGGCCGTTGTCGGTGACCGTTACCGAACCATCCGGATTGAGAGTGACGGTGACGATGTCGGCATGACCGGCAAGCGCTTCGTCGATCGCGTTGTCGACAACTTCATAGACCATGTGGTGGAGGCCGGAGCCATCGTCAGTGTCGCCGATATACATGCCGGGGCGCTTGCGCACGGCGTCGAGGCCCTTCAGGACCTTGATGGAATCTGCGCCATATTCACTGCTTACGCCGTTTTCCGTCGCGGATGTATCGCTCATTCTGTCGAGATTTTCCCTGTTGTCGTAAAGCGGCGGCGCGCCCTGCGAATCACCGGCTTTCTTCACTCTCGTATATAGGTTTTTTGAGCCCGGTTCCCAATGGCAAGTCCCCTGAACAAGCCATAAAACAGGGGATTATGACGCTTTTCCGTCGCCTTTGCCGTCATTTTCGAGAACAGCCGATAGCCGGCCTATCTCTGCACTGTCAAGGCTGCGGATCCGCCGGGCCAGCCGGTTGGCGAATTCGGTATATTCCGGCGGCAGGCCCGACGTGTCGATGACGACGCGGGGGTTGGAGGAACGGGCAAGCAGGAACAGTTCCTCGGCCTCGTCCCAGATGATGTTGAAATAGCCGGCGATGCGCTGCAGCAGGTCGAATGTCGGCAGGCCGCGCTTGCCATGTTCGAGCGCCGAGAGATAGGCGGGGGAGACGTTCAGCGCTTCGGCCATCTCCTTCTGCGAGACGCCCTTGCGGGCTCTCAGCCTGCGAACCGCCTCTCCGAAGGGAGTCATGGCTTTTCCCCATGCCGCCGCGACAGGCGAATATAGAGCGCGCCGTCGCCGCCATGATGCTGCGCGGCGGACTCGTAGGAGGAGATCAGGTAGCGGAATTCGGGCTTCGAGAACCACAGGGGGACGGCCCGCTTCAATGCACCTTCGCTGCCCAGGGAGCTGCCCTTGCCGGTGATGACAAGCACATGGCGCATGCCGCGCTCATGGGCGCGGATCAAAAAATCGAGGAGGATGACATGGGCCTCGCTTTGCACCAGGCCATGCAGATCGATGCGCGCCTCGAGCGCCAGACGGCCCTTGGCGATCTTGCGCTTGACCGGCCTTTCCAGCGGATGGTGCACCTTAGCCGGCTGTCTCGGCGTCGACGGTGGGGCCGGCTGTGCCGCCGTCGGCGAAACGGAGGTCTGCTTTTCGGCTGTCTGCCGTTCGGCTGCCGCTTCGGTTTCGGCAAGAAAAGCGTCAAGCTCGGTCAACTCGTTCGCCTTGCCGGGCATCGGCCGCGTGCTGCGGGCAACCTTGCCCCACAGAATCCTCTCATCGGCGCTGAGCTTGCGATCCCTGGCCATCAGTTGAAACGTCCGGCGGCGGCGTTGGGGATGAGGATGACGAAATCGGCATCGTTTCGGACGGTGCCGGCGCGTTCTCCGGCCAAGTCCCCCGAACCGGTAAAGATATCGCCGCGCGCAGGCCCGACGATCGCCGAGCCTGTATCGAGCGCCAGCATCAGCCGGCGGAAGGGGCGGCCATGATCAAGATGAGTGAGGCTGTCGGCGCGGATGAAAAAGGGGAAACCGAAGGTATGGATCAGCCGGTCGACCGCAAGCGAGCGCCCGGCGAGAAGCGGCACCTTGGCGGCGGCGATCGGACCGGCCTCAGTATCAGCGGTTCGCAGGCTGATAGCCCGCGAGGGCGTTTCGCGGAAGAAAATATAAGAGCGGTTATGCCATAGAACCTCATCCACCCGCTCGGAATTGCGGGCTAGCCGGGCGCGGATCGACTGCATGGAAATCTCGCCACGGTCGATTTCACCGCGGTCGATCAAGAGCTTGCCGATTGCCGAGAAGGGATGCCCTGCTTTTGCCGCGTAAGTGATACGGCCGATACGCCCGTCTCGATAACGCAGGCGCGCGGCGCCCTGCACGTGGACGAAGAAAACATCGACCTTCGATTTCGCCCAGGCGATTTCGAGGCCGCGGCCGTCGAGAAAGCCCTGATCGATCTCGCGGCGATCCGGATAAGCGCCAATGCGGCCGTCGTCATGCAGTCGGCCGAAAGCATAGGATCCATCCAATTCGGCCGGACGATTGCCGTCATCGAGATCGATCAGATCGTTCGGACGGCTGTAGAAGGGAAAACGGAAAACCTCGTTTGGCCGATCCGATACCTCGATCTCCGGCTCGTAAAAGGCGGTGACGAAACCGGACTTGCCGTCCTTGCGGCGGATCAGAAAGGGCAGGCAACGCGTTTCGAAAAAAGTGCGCGCCGCTGCCGGCGACGACGGCGTAAAATTTTCAGCGTCCATCAGAAGCGGAAGCAAGTCCTCCGCGCTCAGGCCGAGCGACCCGGTGCGGTAGGGTTTGACGTCGGTGATCTGCCGCCGGCAGTGTCGCATCACTTCAAAAAGGCCGGAGGGATCATCATCCTTCCAGCCTTCCAAACGATCGAAGCTGATGGCTTGCAGGACGAAGTCCGATGCCTGATCACTCATGTTCCGATTCGGTCGCCACAAGTTTCCAGTTCGGATCGCGCGAGCGGGTGTCGCGGGCGAAGGTCCAGAGGTCGTTGACCTCGGCGACGTTTTCGGCGTCGCCCTCGATCAGGACATCCGCCTTGTCGTAAGTCGCCGATATCAGCTGGCTGACGATGCGCACGGTGATCTGTGCTTCGCTGCCCTTCGTCTCGGCATGGGTGATTTCGGCCTTGTCGATACCGACGAAGGTGGACTTGACCTTCTCGCCCCGGGTTTCACGCTCGGCGATGGCCGCCTCGAACCCGTCATAGACCTCGCGGGACAAAAGGCTCTTCAGCGTTTTGCGGTCACCATCGGCATAGGCCATGACGACCATTTCGTAGGCCATGCGGGCGCCGTTCAGAAACTCCTTCGGGCTGAAGGAAGGATCGGCCTTGTTCAGGGCGCGCAGCGATTCGTTGAGCGGTGTCCCCGGTGCGGCGAAGGCGTCGATGGCGGAGAAGCGATCCTCATCGTCGGCTGTCGCATCACGGCGCGGGAGGGTCACGACCTTACCGGCATCAGCGGCCTCGGGCGGAGCCGCATCGCGCGGGCTATAGAGATCGCGCGGCGGCTTCTCATTGCCAGTGCGGCGCCCGAGCACGGAACGGAGCTGAAAGAAAATCAGCACCGCCGCCACCAGGAAGAATAATGTGATGAAGTCGTTCGAACTCATATCCTGTCGCAACCGCCGTTAACATCTCTGATTTGTACTCCCATATAGTCCGCCTATACAGATGATTCAAATCATGGCTGGCATCTTCGCCGGCGCCACGAGGAGACCGGTAAGCCCGGGACATGACGACCATGCGTTTTTCAATTCTGCCGGCTTTCATTCTGTTGCTACCGCTTGGCGAAATTGCCGGCTTCGTCGTCGTCGGTCGGGCGATCGGCCTGGCGCTGACGCTTGCGCTCGTCATGGCGAGCTTCCTCCTCGGCGTGGTCTTGCTGCGCCGGCAGGGGATCGGTATCCTGCGGCGCATGTCGAGCGAAGGACGGAACGGCGTCATGCCCGGACGCGATCTGCTGAAGCCGGCGATGACGGTCATTGCCGCGCTGCTCCTGATCATTCCCGGCTTCCTCACGGATATCATCGCCATCCTCATTCTCATTCCGCCGCTGCGGGATTTCGTCTGGCGATCGATCGCCAAACGCTTCGTCGTCGTCAACGCCAAGGGCGGCTTTGGCGCTGGCCCGAAACCTGGTTTCCGCGATCGCAACCCGAATTCAAAGGTGGTCGATCTCGACGAGGAGGACTATCATAGAGAGCCGAACCGGAACTCGCCATGGTCCGGCAAACATCTCGGTGACTGAGGCTTTGCCGGCGATAGGGTGCGGCTTGCGCCCAGGGTTGTAAGCCCCTCCCCGAAATGTTAGATGGCGGCACCATTCCCATGCCCTTCGAGGAAAAGCCAATGGCAGACGATAACAACAGCAACGGTGCGACGAACCCCACTCTTTCGATCCTTGCGCAATATACCAAGGACCTCTCCTTCGAAAATCCGGGTGCGCCGCGTTCTCTGCAGGCCCGCGACAAGGCGCCGACGATCAACATCAATGTGAACGTCAACGCCAACCCGCTTTCCGACACGGATTTCGATGTCGTGCTGTCGCTGAATGCCGAAGCCAAGGACGGCGACAAGACGGTGTTCCACACCGAACTCGTCTATGGCGGCGTCTTCCGCGTTGCCGGCTTCCCGCAGGAGCACATGCTGCCGGTACTCTTCATCGAGTGCCCGCGCATGCTCTTCCCCTTCGCCCGTCAGATCATCGCCGACGTGACCCGCAATGGCGGCTTCCCGCCGTTGATGATCGACCCAATCGACTTCACGCAGATGTTCGCTCAGCGCGTTGCCGAAGAACAGGCCCGCGCCAAGGTTCAGGCCGTTCCGAACTGATCGAATTCTTATGATTCTGACATGCGGATGCCCGGGCCGGTCCCGGGCATTTTCAATTCGAGCTGGCGTATTTCGCCCAGATGCCCTTTTCGCCGAGCTTGGCGACCAGCGCCTCATGCGCCTGTGCTTCGGACTGACTGAGGCGGGAGCCAAGCGGACGAGGGCGTTCGAGCGCCGCAGCAAACGCCATATCGTCTTCCATCGCCGTTTCACCGCGGGCCGCCTGGCCGGGTTGACCCGATATGCTCAGGCCGAACGCTGCCTGTCTGCCGCCGATCATCTCGATATAGACTTCGGCCAATAGTTCGGAGTCGAGCAGCGCGCCGTGTTTGGTACGGTGCGAGTTGTCGATGCCGTAACGCCGGCAAAGGGCGTCGAGCGAGTTCGGTCCCATCGGGTGCTTGCGCCGCGCCATCGACAGCGTATCGACCACCTTGTCCGGCAAGATTGGCGGCAAACCAATGCGCGCGAATTCGGCATTGATGAAGCCCATATCGAAGGTCGCGTTATGAGCAATCCACTTGCCGTCGCCGAAGAAGGCGAGGATTTCGTCGGCCACCGCGGCGAAAGGCTTCTTGTCCTTCAGGAATTCATCGGTGATGCCGTGTACCGCAAGTGCATCCGGATGGACCTTCTGGTCTCCCGGATTGATGTAGATATGCAGCGTGTTGCCGGTCGGAAAATGGTTGAAGAGCTCGATACCGCCGATTTCGATGATACGGTCGGCGCGGTTATCGAGGCCGGTGGTTTCCGTATCGAAGATGATCTCACGCATTCCGGAAATCTCCCTTGGCAATCCGCATTTTCAGTTCGGCGATGATCTCAAGCACCTGCGCCCGCGTCTCGGCAATGCTGTGGCTGGTGTCGACCAGATAATCGGCGCGGCGTCGTTTTTCCGCATCCGGGGTCTGGCGAGCGAGAATCATATCGAATTTTTCTTCGGTCATGTCGTCGCGTGCAAGCACCCGCTGACGCTGAATCTGTGGATCGGTGCTGACGACGACGATGACATCCACTCTTTCCCAGGCGCCGGTTTCGAAGAGCAGCGGAATATCGAGCAGCACCATTTCAGCGCCGGCGGCCTGCTGTCGCGCCAGAAATTCCGTTTCCCGTTTGCGAACCAGCGGATGAACGATCGCTTCGAGACGTTTAAAGCCTTCGGGATCAAGCGCGAGCTGGCGGCCTAGCTCATGCCGGTCGACCACTCCATCCGTCATCGTGCCGGGAAAAGCGGCGTTCACCAACGGCGCTGCCTCCCCGGAGTAGAGATCGTGGACCACAGCGTCGGAATCGTTCAAGGGGATTCCCGCTTCGGCAAAGAGTTTGCCGACCGTCGACTTGCCCATTCCGATTGAGCCCGTGAGTCCGATCTTCAGCATCAGTGCGCTTCCATGTCAGCAATGATCAGAGCTCGCAGTGCCGCATCAACCACAGGGCGCTCGCCGAACCATTTTTCGAAACCGGGAACAGCCTGGTGCAGCAGCATGCCGAGACCATCGACGACCGACAGTCCCTGCTCTTCCGCCTGTCTCAGGATCGGTGTCTTCAAGGGGACGTAGACGATATCGGTGACGACGGCATCTGCTGCAAGCGGCGCAAAATCGATCAACGGCGCCGCTTCGCCATCCATGCCGAGCGAGGTCGTGTTGATGAAGAGGCCAGCGCCATGCATGACGTCGGCAAGCGCGCCCACCGGATGGGCTCGAATTCTCGGGCCGAAGCGATCGGCCAGTTCGCGCGCGCGTTCGACGGTGCGGTTGACGACATGGATTTCCCTGAAGCCACGATCGCGGACCGCCTGAATGATCGCCCGGCTTGCGCCGCCGGCGCCGAAGACCACGGCCGTATCATGACGGTCCCAGCCGGGATGGCGCTCGTCGAGATTGGCGGTGAAGCCGCGGCCGTCGGTATTGGTGGCGTGCAGGAGGCCATTCTCCAACCAGAGCGTATTCGAGGCACCGAGCTCATGCGCCAGATCGTCCGGCTTGTCGGCGAGCCGGAAGGCAAGTTCCTTGTGGGGGATGGTGACATTGCCTCCGATAAAACCGGAACTGCCGTCTTTCAGCGAGGCAATGAAATACGGAAAGGCATCCGGCGCCACCTCGTGGGCGCAGTAGCTGCCCGGCAGGCCAAGTCTCTTCAGCCAGTATCCATGGATCAGCGGCGAGCGTGAATGCTTGACGGGAAAGCCAGTGACAAACGCGTTCGGCCCCAGTGTTTCACGTGAATCATCCATCGATCGTTCCGAATTCTCGCAATTTTCTCAGGAGCGGAAGCATCGGCAACCCCAGTATGGTGAAATAGTCGCCCTCGATCTTCTCGAAGAGTTGAATGCCCTCGCCTTCCAGCTGGTAGGCGCCGACGCTGGAGAGCGCACGTTCACCGACCCGCGCCAAGTGCCTGGCGATGAAATCTTCCGTCAAGGGTCGCATCGTCAGTTCCGCATGGCCGACATACTCCCACAAAACGGCGCCGCCGCGGACGAAAGCGATGGCGCTGTTCAGCCGATGGGTCGTGCCCGACAGGGCGCGAAGATGGTTCGCTGCGTCGGCCATGTCCTTCGGTTTGTGGAAAACGCGGTCGCCGAGCGACATCGTCTGATCCGAACCGATGACGAGGCTCTCGGGAAAACGGGTGCTGACGTCTTCGGCTTTAGCCTTGGCCAGGATGCAGGCGACGGTATCCGGCTTCGCAGCGGCTTTTTCCAGCGGCGCCTCAACCGCCCTTTCGTCGATCTCAGCGGGATGTGCCTCAAAGGAGAGACCGGCATTTTCCATCAGCATTCGCCGAAAAGGGCTTGACGATGCAAGGATGAGTTTCGGTGTCATGGATTCTCCCACTCCCGGCTTTTCGTCTGCGCTTAGCGCAGCTTCGGGCGGAGGGCAACAATGGCGGCCGCCGTTTCCTCGATTGAGCGGCGAGTAACGTCGATCAGCGGCCATCCGTGGCGGGCGCAGAGGGAGCGGGCATATTTCAGCTCCTCCGAGATCGTGGCTCGATCGGTATAGTGCTCCCGGTCGAAACCTTGCGTCGTCCCGAGCACGCGATTTTCCCGGACCTGGGAAATGCGGTCGGTGGTGGCGATCAGGCAGACGATCAGCGGTTTTGTTGCTGCGAGCAGGCTCTCCGGCAAGGGTACGCCGTAGACGATCGGAATATTCGCGGTCTTGATACCGCGATTGGCGAGATAGATGCTGGTCGGCGTCTTCGATGTCCGGCTGATCCCGATGATGACGACATCGGCATCATTGTAGTCATCCGGCATCTGGCCGTCGTCATGATCCATGGTGAAGTTCAACGCCTCGATGCGTGCGAAGTAACCGGCATTCATCACATGCTGGGCGCCGACCCGGCGGCGGGACGGGGCGCCGAGATAGATCTGGAACGCGTTCATGACCGGCTCCAAGACATTGACGGAAGCGACCCCCATCTCGACGCAGCGTTCGTCGATCAGGCTCGCCAGATCGCGGTCGACAATCGTGTAGAGCACGATCCCGGGCGCATCATCGATCGCCTGAAGAACCGGCAGCAGTTGTTTGCGATTGCGGATCAGCGGATAGACATGCTCGATCGGCTGAGCGGATCTGAACTGAGCCGAAGCGGCGCGGCCGGCGGAGATGAGAGTCTCTCCGGTCGAGTCAGAAATCAGGTGCAGATGAAAGAAGTTCGTTCTGTTCTCCACGTTATTTTCCGCTGCCTGTTGAAAAGACTGGATGATGGAGAGCTAAGGCGGCGAGGCTGCCTCGAGCAAGGGAAAACATGCCTGCTTATCCACATTTCGAATTTTGCTAACCGGTTTCGATCGCTCCTGTGGAGGCTGGGGATGAAATCAACTTGTCGTCCAGCCACCCACAGCCTATCCACAGGCGCGAAAAAACACGTCTCCCGGCAAGGATCTGGAATCGCTTTCGGATTCAGATTTTCCCCGGAAATTGACGGGAATGGAGAAATTCTTTCGAGTTTCTCTTCGAACACGCGACAAATGGCATCGGCAGTGGATGGATTTTAATCCTTGATAGACACCGACTCTAAGAAATAGAAACCTTTTAAAATATCTTTGATTTTTTATAGGGAAGACGCGCTTGAGCGATACGCGGCGAAAGATCATGAGGGTTCTCGACGGCGAATGCGTTTTCCCTCCTCCTCTCTGGCTGATGAGACAGGCTGGACGCTATCTGCCGGAATACAGGGAGACTCGGGCAAAGGCCGGCAGTTTCCTCGATCTCTGCTACACGCCCGATTACGCCGTCGAAGTGACCTTGCAGCCAATCCGCCGCTATGGCTTCGATGCAGCGATCCTATTTTCCGACATCCTCGTCATTCCCGACGCGATGAAGCGGAATGTTCGTTTCACCGAAGGTCACGGACCGGAGATGGATCCAATCGATGAAGCGGGCATCGGCAGATTGAACGGCGACGACGTTGTCGATTATCTCAGACCGGTTCTGGAAACGGTGCGGCGGTTGCGGCACGAATTGCCTGAAGAAACGGCTCTGCTTGGTTTCTGCGGCGCGCCTTGGACGGTTGCGACGTACATGATCGCCGGCCATGGCACCGCGGATCAGGCCCCTGCCCGTCTCTTCGCCTACAAACATCCCCGCGCCTTCGAGCATCTGCTGATGCTGCTTGCCGACGTTTCGGCCGATTATCTGGTGGCGCAGATCGATGCCGGCGCCGATGCCGTGCAGATTTTCGATTCCTGGGCGGGTGTTCTCGGTGAGAAAGAGTTCGACGCCTTCGCTGTCAAGCCGGTTGCACGGATGATCTCCTCGATCAAGGCGCGACGGCCGCAGGCGCGCATTATCGCCTTCGCCAAGGGTGCGGGATACCAGCTGAAGACCTATCGCCAGAAGACTGGAACGGATGCGATCGGTCTAGACTGGTCCGTTCCGTTGGCCTTTGCCGCCGATCTTCAGAAGGATGGTCCGGTTCAGGGCAATCTCGATCCGATGCGCGTCGTTGCCGGCGGCCTGGCGCTGGAAGAGGGTATCGACGATATTCTTCATCATCTCGGCAATGGACCGCTGATCTTCAATCTCGGCCACGGCATCACGCCGCAAGCCGACCCCGAACAGGTGCGTTTGCTGGTCGAGCGCGTGCGGGGTTTACGGATGCCCCGGGCGTGACGATGGAAAAAGAGACGGACCGCAGAGCTGGCGCTTACGCCCGGCGCCGCGCGCATTTTGCCCTGTCCTTCTTCGCGCTGATGGCGGTCGGGCTTTTCGCCTGGAATCCCGACAATCTCTATCTCTGGATCAAGGCGCTTCATATCATCGCCGTCATCTCCTGGATGGCAGGGCTGTTCTATATGCCGCGGTTGTTCATCTATCATACGGAGGCCGAACCAGGCTCGGTGCAGTCGGAAACCTTCAAGGTGATGGAGCGCCGGCTGCTTCGCATCATCATGACGCCGGCGATGATGCTGACCTGGATCTTCGGTCTCTATCTCGCCTGGTCGGTCTACGGGTTCCAGGGCGGCTGGCTGCATGCGAAGATCGGTCTGGTGGTGCTGCTGACCGCGATCCATATGTTCTTCAGCAGCGCCGTGCGGGCGTTCGAGCGGGATGAAAATCGCCGTTCTGCGCGCTACTGGCGGTTCATGAACGAGGCGCCGACATTGCTGATGATCGCGATCGTGATCCTCGTCGTGGTGAAGCCGTTCTGACGAGAAATCCTCTCTCAGGTTAAATTTGCTTCATTTTAAGCAGCCCCCTTGCGGCGGCGATAACGAGTCGCTATTTTCCGCGCATCTCATCTACGTGGCATGTGTGTAGATTTCAGTCGTCTGCGAGCCCCTTTCGCAGTACCGAATACGACCCAACATCGCCTTTCCCCTTCGAAATTGAAAAGAGTATTGGTCACTTCATGGCTGAAATGAAGCTTCAGGAACTTAAGAGCAAATCCCCGACGGATCTTCTGGCTTTCGCCGAATCGCTCGAGGTCGAGAATGCAAGCACGATGCGTAAGCAGGAGCTGATGTTTGCGATCCTCAAAATGCTTGCCAGCCAGGATGTGGAAATCATCGGCGAAGGGGTCGTCGAGGTGCTGCAGGACGGTTTCGGCTTTCTGCGTTCGGCGAACGCAAACTACCTGCCCGGTCCCGACGACATCTACATCTCGCCGTCGCAGATCCGCCGTTTCTCGCTGAAAACCGGCGACACGGTCGAGGGACCGATCCGCGGGCCAAAGGAAGGCGAGCGTTATTTCGCGCTGCTGAAGGTCAACACCATCAATTTTGACGATCCGGAAAAGATTCGTCACAAGGTTCATTTCGACAACCTGACGCCGCTCTACCCGAACGAGCGCTTCAAGATGGAACTCGAGATCCCGACCTCCAAGGATCTGTCGCCGCGTGTGATCGACCTCGTGGCGCCGCTCGGCAAGGGCCAACGCGGACTGATCGTCGCGCCGCCGCGGACCGGTAAGACCGTGCTTCTCCAGAACATCGCGCACTCGATCACGGCCAACCATCCGGAATGTTATCTCATCGTTCTCCTGATCGACGAACGTCCCGAGGAAGTGACCGATATGCAGCGCTCGGTCCGCGGCGAGGTTATCTCCTCGACCTTCGACGAACCGGCGGTGCGTCACGTCCAGGTGGCCGAAATGGTCATCGAAAAAGCAAAGCGTCTGGTTGAGCACGGGCGCGATGTCGTCATCCTGCTCGATTCGATTACACGTCTGGGCCGCGCCTATAACACGGTCGTTCCCTCCTCCGGCAAGGTTCTGACAGGTGGCGTCGATGCCAACGCGCTGCAGCGGCCGAAGCGCTTCTTCGGCGCCGCGCGCAACATCGAGGAAGGCGGTTCTCTGACGATCATCGCTACCGCGTTGATCGATACGGGCAGCCGCATGGACGAAGTCATCTTTGAAGAGTTCAAGGGTACCGGCAACTCCGAAATCGTCCTTGACCGCAAGGTTGCCGATAAGCGCATCTTCCCGGCGATGGATATTCTGAAGTCCGGCACACGCAAGGAGGACCTTCTTGTTCCGCGCCAGGATCTGCAGAAGATCTTCGTTCTACGCCGTATTCTTGCGCCTATGGGCACCACCGATGCGATCGAATTCCTGATCGACAAACTCAAACAGACGAAAAACAATTCGGACTTCTTCGATTCGATGAATACCTAATCCTTAGCCGGATTCCGATTGTGAGAGCTGGCGTATCGTCTCGATGTCGCCAGCTTTTTGTTTGAGGGAATCGATTCGGACTCGAACTGAAAACCGGACGCATGGCCATGTTGAATGATACCATCTATGCGCTTTCGAGCGGTGCTCCGCCCTCGGGTGTTTCAGTCGTCCGCGTCAGCGGTCCGCTGACCAGAGATATATTGGCCCGGCTGGCGGGATCCGTGCCGGCGGACCGATCGGCTTCCTACAGAACGATTCGGACTCGTAACAGCCAGCCGATCGACAACGGCTTGGTGCTGTTTTTTCCCGCCCCGCACTCCTTCACCGGCGAGGATGTGGCCGAGTTGCAGATCCACGGCAGTAAGGCCGTGCTGGCGGCATTGTTCTCCGAACTCGGCGATATTCCAGGTGTTCGTATGGCCAACGAAGGCGAGTTTTCGCGGCGGGCCTTTGAAAACGGCAAGCTTGATCTTGTCGAGGTTGAGGGGCTCGCCGACCTGATCGGCGCCGAAACAGAAATGCAGCGTCGTCTTGCCGTGGAGCAGAGTGCCGGCGGTGTCTCGGCAATTTACGATTCGTGGGCGGAACGATTAACCCGTGCTCGGGCCCTGATCGAGGCTGAGTTTGATTTCCCCGACGAAGACGACGTTCCTGGTTCCGTCTCGGATATGGTCTGGACCGACATGAAGCGGCTTCGTGACGATATTGGCCTTCATCTCAAATCGGCCTCGGCGGGCGAAATCATCAGGGACGGCTTTAAAGTGGTGATCGCCGGCGCTCCGAATGCCGGAAAATCGAGCCTGCTGAACGCTCTGGCCCGGCGTGACGTCGCAATCGTCACGGACATTGCCGGAACGACCCGTGATGTGCTGCAAGTCGATCTCGATATTGACGGCTATCTTGTCAAACTCTATGACACCGCCGGTCTGCGCCAGGTGGACGACCGGGTGGAAATGGAGGGCGTGCGACGCGCGCGTGTTGCGCTTCGTGATGCCGATCTTGCGCTGCTATTGGTCGACATGAGCAATCCGTTGATTCCCGGCGACTTGGAGCAGACTTTGCCCCATGTTACTGTCGGAACGAAGAAGGATCTCGTTGAAACTGGTTCGGATCGCTATGACCTGCAGATTTCGACGCTGACCGGTGACGGTCTGTCGGAGTTGCGCCAGCTGATCGGGGGCATTGTCGCCGAGCGTTTCAGTGGCCTGTCTCTGGCCATCCCCAGCCGGCAGCGGCACAAGGATTCGCTGACGAAATGTTTGGCGGCGCTCGACGCGGCAATCTCGGAGATTGACGCAGATCTTGAACTGCGCACCGAACAGCTTCGGCTTGCGGCTGAATACCTGGGGAGAATTACCGGGCGGGTGGATGTCGAACAGCTGCTCGACGTGATCTTCTCGGAGTTTTGCATCGGCAAGTGATTCACGTGAAACCTTTTCCGGCGGCGCCTCTCAGGTTCACGTGAAACCCTGCTGTTTTGGAGTTTTGATATGACCGATAGTGGCTATGATGTGATCGTCATCGGCGGCGGCCATGCAGGGGCCGAGGCAGCCAGTGCGGCTGCGCGCCTCGGTGCGAAAACTGCGCTGGTTACTCACAGACGAGACACGATCGGGGTCATGTCCTGCAATCCGGCGATCGGCGGGCTCGGAAAGGGACATCTGGTTCGTGAGATCGACGCGATGGATGGCCTGATGGGCCGGGTTGCCGATGTTGCCGGCATCCAGTTCAGAATGCTGAACCGCAAAAAGGGCGCCGCTGTGCGGGGTCCACGGACCCAGGCAGACCGAAAGCTTTACCGGCTGGCGATGCTCGCCGCAATCGAAGCAATGCCAGGCTTGGACATTATCGAGGGCGACGCATTTGATCTCGATGTGCTCGATGGCCGTGTTGCTGGCGTCATCATGAAAGACGGTCGACGGCTTCAGGCGCCGGCGGTGGTCTTGACAACCGGCACCTTCCTGCGCGGCCTTATTCATATCGGCGCTGCAAAGACGCCTGCTGGTCGTGTCGGCGAAGCTCCGTCGATCGGCCTGTCCGCCACCCTGGCGCGGTTGGGGCTGCGGCTGGGACGGTTGAAGACCGGAACGCCGGCCCGGCTTGATGGCAAGACGATCGACTGGGACTCCGTCGGCCGACAGGGTGCGGATGAGGAACTTGTGCCCTTTTCCCTCATGACGAATTCCATCACCACGCGGCAGGTTGAATGCGGCGTTACCAGGACGACCGAGGCGACACACCGCATCATTATCGAGAATATCAAGCGCTCGGCGATGTATTCCGGCCAGATCGAAGGCGTCGGGCCGCGCTACTGCCCGTCCATCGAAGATAAGCTGGTGAAATTCGGAGAACGCGACGGGCATCAGGTCTTTCTTGAACCTGAGGGACTGGATGACGACACGGTTTATCCGAACGGCATTTCGACGTCGCTGCCGGCCGAAGTTCAAGCTGCTTTCATCAAGACCATTCCGGGCCTCGAATCTGCCAAGATACTGCAGCCGGGTTATGCCATCGAATATGACCATGTCGATCCAAGAGAGCTTACCCCATCGCTTGAGGTCAAGCGACTGAGAGGTCTGTTCCTCGCGGGCCAGATTAATGGCACCACCGGCTATGAGGAGGCCGCGGCCCAGGGACTGGCAGCTGGATTGAATGCCGCACTACGCAGTTCCGATTCGGAACCGTTCCATTTCAGCCGTACAAGCTCCTATATTGGCGTGATGATCGACGACCTGACGTCGCGTGGCGTTACGGAGCCGTATCGAATGTTTACCTCGCGTGCGGAATACCGCCTGACTTTGCGCGCCGACAACGCGGACGCGCGGCTGACACCGCTGGCAATGGAGCTTGGATGTGTGGGCGCCGAGCGCGCCGAGCGATTCACGGCCTATCAGGCCGAGATTGACGCTGGCCGCGCCCAACTGATGGCGCTGACGGTGACGCCCAACCAGGCGCGACGGGCGGGCCTGAACATCAACCTCGATGGCCAGCGCCGGACGGCCTACGATCTCTTGTCCTATCCGGCCTATGATTTCGCCGCACTTCGACAGGTTTGGCCGGAAGAATTGGGTGGGCTCCGGCCAAAAGTCATGGAGGCGTTGGAGATTGAGGCGGGTTACTCGGTTTACCTCGATCGGCAAGCGGCGGCGATTGCCGACCAGCAGCGCGACGAGGAGCGGCGGATACCGGCGGATTTCAATTATGACGCTCTCTCCGGGCTTTCGAATGAACTTAAGGCTAAGCTCAATGCTGCTCGCCCGTTCAACGTTGCCCAGGCGGCGATTGTCGAGGGCATGACCCCCGCCGCCATTGCGCTGTTGCTGGTGCACTTGCGTCGGCAGCAGGGATTCGAACGCCAAAGCGCCTGATACAAGATGTGAGAGTCTGTGAGAATGGAATTGAACGGTTTGCGTGTTTCACGTGAAACACAGGAACGACTTCAACATTTTGCGACACTGTTTCAAAAATGGGCCAAAACGATCAACTTGGTGGCGCCGTCGACGCTCGATGCACTGTGGCGCCGCCATATCGCTGATAGCAGTCAGATTTTTCAGATCTGCCCGCGGCCTGTCACCTGGGTTGATCTCGGCAGTGGCGGCGGCTTTCCCGGTGTGATTACCGCCATCTTCCTGGCAGAGCTGCAAGACGGTTGGGTGCATCTTGTCGAAAGCAACCACAAAAAGGCTGCGTTCTTGCGAACGGCGCTACGAGAGACGAATGCACGGGGAAGCGTACACGCCACTCGAATCGAAGACGCCTATGCGGAGATCGGCGATTGCGAAGCGATCTCAGCGCGAGCCCTTGCCGATCTTGATGGGTTGATCGCCTATACAGCCCCCTGGATGCTTGGCAAGGAAAATTGCCGGGGGTTTTTTCACAAAGGCCGGGATTACCTGAGAGAAATTGCCGAAGCCCGTGGTCGGTGGGAATTCGATCTGATAGAACATGAGAGCGCCGTCGAGCAGGAATCCGTGATTTTGGAAGTATCCAATCTCCGGCGCTTGGTTTAACAGATCGGATATTGCAGCAATGGCTGGCGAACGACATCGGATAATAACCATCGCAAATCAGAAAGGTGGCGTTGGCAAGACGACCACTGCAATCAATCTGGCAACGGCGCTGGCCGCCATCGGCGAGCGTGTCCTGATCATCGATCTGGATCCGCAGGGCAATGCCAGCACCGGCCTGGGTATCGACCGTCGTGATCGCAAGCTCTCCTCCTATGACCTGATGGTCGGCGAACGCGGGATCGGCGACGTGACGCTGGAGACAGCCGTTCCCAACCTCTTCATCGTTCCTTCGACCATGGATCTGCTCGGCATCGAGATGGAGATCTCGCAGCAGAGCGATCGGGTGTTTAGATTGCGGAAGGCACTGTCCTCTCCCGAGGCTATGGCATTCTCCTATATTCTTCTGGATTGCCCGCCCTCTTTCAATCTGCTGACGATGAATGCCATGGCGGCCGCCCATTCGGTGCTGGTGCCGCTGCAATGCGAATTCTTTGCGCTGGAGGGGCTGAGCCAGCTGCTCGAGACCGTCAGTCAGATTCGGCGGACAGTAAATCCGCGGCTGGACATCCAGGGCATCGTTTTGACGATGTTCGATGCGCGTAACAATTTGGCCCAGCAGGTGGTCAATGATGTGCGGACCCATCTAGGGGAAAAGGTTTATCATACGTTAATCCCCCGTAACGTCCGGGTGTCCGAGGCGCCATCCTACGGCAAGCCTGCTATTCTCTATGATCTGAAATGTGCGGGTAGCCAGGCCTATCTGCAACTGGCCTCCGAGGTCATTCAGCGTGAGCGCCAGAGACTGGCCGCGTAAGATCATTTCCGGGGTATAGGTGAGTGTAGAATATGAATGACGACGTATCGAAAAGACGACTGGGTCGCGGCCTTGCAGCACTGATTGGTGAAATGGATCAGCCTGTTCCGGTCGAAGCTGAACGCACCGTCAGCGCCGACCGGATGATTCCGATCGAATTCGTCAACCGTAATCCGCGCAATCCGCGCCGTTTCTTCGACGACACCGAACTGCACGACCTTGCGAGTTCCATCCGCCAGCACGGCATCGTTCAGCCGATCGTGGTGCGGACGATGTCGCAGGACCGATATGAAATCATTGCCGGTGAACGGCGCTGGCGTGCAGCTCAGCTCGCCGGCCTGATTGAAATCCCCGTCATTATTCGGGACGTTGACGACAAGACCGCGCTTGAGATTGCGATTGTCGAAAACGTGCAGCGAGCCGATCTCAATCCTCTCGAAGAGGCATTGGGCTATGAGCAGCTGATCGCCGAGTATGGCTATACCCAAAATGATCTTGGCGAGATCATTGGCAAAAGCCGCAGTCATGTCGCCAACTCGTTGCGTTTGCTGAAATTGCCCGATCCGGTTCGCGATCTTCTTGCTGCCGGCAGCCTTTCGGCCGGACATGCACGCGCGCTTGTTTCGACACCCGACCCGGCAAGCCTTGCCCGCACCATCGTCGCCAAGGGCATGTCGGTGCGTGATGCCGAGAAGTTGGCGCAGAACAATATCAAGGCGCAATCGGAGCCGCAGCAGCCGGCCTTGCGTCGTGATCAGAAGGATTCGGATACGCTGGCGCTCGAACGAACGCTTTCTGATGCCCTTGGGCTTGAGGTTTCAATCAATCACAAATCCGGCGGCGGCCAGATCAAGATTGCTTATAAGTCGCTGGAACAGCTCGAGGAAGTCTGCCGCCTGCTGGAAAGGCGATGATCACGCGGATCTGCGGCCGGATTGAAGGGTGGTGGAGAGAAGTGTTTGCATTGCAACGCTGTCTTCCAGCACCTGTCGCCGCCGACTCTGGAGGATCGCCGCTTGCAGGCGATTGGATTCACGCGCAATGTTTTCCGCCGACCAGTGGCGTAGTGCCTGCTCGATGATCGGCTTGCGACGAAAATGCAGATGCCGACCCATCGTCTGCATGACCTGAGGCGCCTGTACCCTTTTTTCTTCCATTTCAGCGCGCATCATGTCCAGAAGCTGGAATTGCTTCAGACAGGCCTGCAGTACCAGAAAGATCGCGGTTTTTGAACTGCTGATCTTTTGCATGGCATGTAGGAAACCGTGGAGATCACCGCCGAGGATAGCATCGACGGCGTCATCGACGGATATCGCGCTGGCGTCGCCAATTATTTCGGTTACGTGATGTTCCTCAACCGTGTTGAGGCCGCTGCAATAGAGGGCGAGCTTGCGCACTTCGTTACGAGAAGCGATGCGATCACCGCCGATCAGTGCAATCAGCGCCTGACGGGCCGCCGGGGTAATACCAAGCTTCTCCGCCCCGAGTTCAGCGTCGATCAAGCCGTTCAGAGCGCGGCTGTCGTCGGCGTAGGAGGGGATCGTCATGATGGATCGCATGGCTTCCGCAGTCTTGCGAAGCAGGGATCCTTTTTTCAGATCGCCGGCCTCGACGATCAGGTGGGCGGCTTCGAGCGGTTTTTCAGCCAGCACCGCCAGCGAGTCGACGAGGTATTTCTCGTTGGCGGCACCGCGGATCCAGATGAGTTTCTCGCCGCCGAACAGCCCGATAGACTGAGCCTCGTCAAGCAACCGTCCGGGATCCTTTTGCAGATCGCCGATATCGAGTTTGGTCATCGAGAAAGGATCATCGAGCGCGACGCCGGTCTTGCCGGCGATCTGGCCGGCCCGTTCGGAAACCAGACCGCGGTCCGGCCCGTAAATGACGAAAATCCGGTAATTCCCCGCCGATTTCTGCAGGAAAGTCTCGAATTCATGGGACTTGATTTCAGCCACTGCCCCGCCCTCAGCGGCTGAGGGCGGCGGCGAGATCGGCTCCTACGAATTCCGCCGCCTGGTCGGCCGCGCGGTTTTCGGCATCGCGGATCGCCCTTTGCTTCGCGAATTCCTGCTCGGAGAAATCGACCAGAGCCGTCGTCTGGCGACTGCCGGCCTTGATCACGCGACCATCGGCTACCGAGCTCAGCGTATAGGTGACGGTGACGGTGACGCGACCGGCGCGGGAGGTATCGCCGGATTGACGCAGCAGTGTATCGGCGACGATCGATGTAGCGCGCATTTGGACGTGATATTGTGGATTTACCGCTTCGCCGGCGCCTCGCGATGCCAGGAAGATCAGGTGATTGCGCACCTGCTGCTCGACGCGACTTGCCGCATCGGAAAAGCCGACCGAGGACAGCTTTTCCGCAACACCCGAGTTCTCCGAATAAAGCGGCCGAACCTGGCAGGCCGCAAGAAAGGCCGAGGCGGCAAGGATCATGGCGATGCCGGCATTGCGGGTGATATCAGACGACAATGTTCACAATCCTTTGGGGAACCACGATGATCTTCTTCGGCGCCTGACCGTTCAGCACGTTCTTCACCGCATCCAGTTCCAGCACGGCGTTGGTGACGGCATTCTGATCTGCGTCGCGAGAAATTGTCAATTCAGCGCGCTTCTTGCCGTTGATCTGGACGGGCAGAATGACGTCATTTTCCATGACCAGCGCTTCCATGTAGCGCGGCCATTCCGTGCGGGCGAGCAGCCCGGCATTGCCGAGCGTGGCCCAGCATTCCTCGGCAAGATGCGGCGTCATCGGTGCGACGAGCTGGATCAGGATCTCGGCAGCGTCACGCACGGCGGCACGATAGGCGATATCGCCTTCACCCGCCGCAACCCTCGTCAGCGGCGCGGCGAGCGCATTGACGAGCTCATAGATACGGGCGACGGCCTTGTTGAACCAAAGCTTGTCGTAATCGTTCTGAACGGCCTTCAGCGTCTTGTGCGCCGCCTGCGAGACTGCCAGAGCCTCCCCTTCGCTTGCCGGTGCGGGGGCAACGCTCGACAGGCCGTTAGCGGCTTCGGAAATCAGACGCCACAGGCGCTGGGTGAAGCGATGGGCACCTTCGACCCCGGCCTCGGACCAGATGACGTCACGCTCCGGCGGCGAATCGGACAGAACGAAGAAGCGGGCAGTATCGGCGCCATAGGAGGCGATAATATCGTCCGGATCGACGACGTTCTTCTTCGACTTCGACATCTTCTCGATCGAGCCGATGGCGATCTCCTCGCCTGACGCCAGCAAGAAGGCACGGCGTTTACCGTCGATCTCCTCGATACGGATATCGGCGGGAGCCACCCACTCGCGGCTGGCGCCGGAACCGCGGCTATAGGTCTCATGGACCACCATGCCCTGGGTGAAAAGACCCTTGAAGGGTTCGGTGGCGGCGACATGGCCGGTCTCGCGCATCGCGCGGGTGAAGAAACGGGAATAGAGCAGATGCAGGATCGCATGCTCGATGCCGCCGATATACTGGTCGACCGGCAGCCAGCGATTAGCCGCCTCAGGATCGGTCGGCTTGGCTTCCCATGGCGCGGTAAAGCGGGTGAAATACCAGCTTGAATCGACGAAGGTGTCCATCGTATCCGTCTCGCGGCGAGCGTCCTTGCCGCAGTTCGGGCAGGCGACATGACGCCAAGTCGGATGGCGGTCGAGCGGATTGCCGGGCTGGTCGAAGGTTACGTCCTCGGGCAGCTTGACCGGCAGATCCTTCTTCGGCACCGGCACAACCCCGCAGGCGTCGCAATGGATGACCGGGATCGGGCAGCCCCAGTAGCGCTGGCGCGAAATGCCCCAGTCGCGCAGGCGGAAATTGATCATCCGCTCGCCCTGCGGCGCATTGCCGAGGCAAGCCGCCGAAAGCCGGTCGGCGACGATATTGAAGGCTTCCTCCGTCGTCTTGCCGTCGAGGAAACGCGAATTGATCATCACGCCGTCGCCGTCATAAGCGGTGTCGCCGACGGAAAAGCTTGCGGCGTCACCATCCTTCGGCATGACGACCGGCACAACCGGCAGGCCATATTTCCGGGCAAAATCGAGGTCGCGCTGGTCTCCCGACGGGCAGCCGAAGATCGCGCCGGTACCGTAATCCATCAGCACGAAATTGGCGATGTAGACCGGCAGTTCCCAGGAGGGATCGAGCGGATGCCTGACCCGGATGCCGGTATCCATGCCCTTCTTTTCGGCGGTCTCGAGCGCGGCGAGCGAGGTGCCGGCGCGGCGGCACTCCTCGCAGAAGGCTTCGATCTCGACATTCTTCGCCGCCGCATCCTTGGCCAGCGGATGATCGGCGGCGATCGCCAGGAAGGAGGCGCCGAACAAGGTATCCGGCCGTGTCGTATAGACCGTGATTTCGGTCTCACCGGCGGGCGCCGTCTCCGGCACGATCTCCCACCGGACCGTCAAGCCTTCGGAACGGCCGATCCAGTTCTTCTGCATCAGGCGCACTTTTTCCGGCCACTGGTCGAGCGTATCCAGCGCGTCCAGCAGGTCCTGGCTGAAATCGGTGATCTTGAAGAACCACTGCGTCAGTTCGCGCTGTTCGACCAGCGCGCCGGAGCGCCAGCCGCGGCCGTCGATCACCTGTTCGTTGGCAAGAACGGTATTGTCGACCGGATCCCAGTTCACCTTCGACTGCTTGCGGTAGACCAGACCGTTTTCCAGGAAGTCCAGGAACAGATGCTGCTGGTGCTGGTAATAGTCAACGTCGCAGGTGGCGAATTCGCGGCTCCAGTCCAGCGACAGCCCCATGGCCTTCAACTGCGCCTTCATCGAAGCGATGTTCTGGTAGGTCCAGGACGCGGGGTGCACACCGCGCTCCATGGCGGCGTTTTCCGCCGGCATGCCGAAGGCGTCCCAACCCATCGGATGCAGCACGTTATAGCCCCGGGCACGCTTGTAACGGGCGACCACGTCGCCCATGGCGTAATTGCGGACATGGCCCATATGAATGCGCCCCGAGGGATAGGGGAACATTTCGAGGACATAATATTTTTCGCGCGGATCCGAATTGTCGGTCTCGAAGACCTTCTCTTCGTTCCATTTTTGCTGCCAGCGGGGCTCGGCGTCGCGCGGATTATAACGTTCGGTGGCCATGGTATTCAGAATTCCAGAAAATCAGGGGAGTTGGTCGAGACCTTCACCATGAAACCACCGTAGCGTCAAGTTTTGCAGGCGTTGCAAGCGTCCGATCTTCATGCCGCCGAAGCGATTTCGCCGGAGCGGGTCTTGGCAAGCACGGAATGGCTGGCTAGTTCATTGCCAATTCTTTTCACTGAGATATGTCGAGGCAGAATGATGGACCTTCAAGAGCGGTTGAATGACGTGCGGTCGCGGGTCGCGGCGGCGGAACGCCAGGCAGGCCGTCCGGCTGGTTCCGTTCAGCTCGTCGCCGTATCGAAGACGTTCGAGGCGGATGCGATCCGCCCGGCGATCGAGGCGGGGCAGCGGGTGTTCGGTGAGAACCGGGTACAGGAAAGCCAGGGCAAATGGCCTGATCTGAAGGCCGAGCATGCTGATATCGAACTGCACCTGATCGGGCCGCTGCAATCGAACAAGGCGGCGGATGCGGTGGCGCTTTTCGATGTCATCGAGACGGTGGACCGCGAAAAGATCGCCCGCGCCCTTACCGAAGAGATGAAGCGGCAAGGCAGGACGCCGCGGCTCTACGTCCAGGTCAATACCGGACTGGAGCCACAGAAGGCCGGCATCGCTCCCGAGGATACGCCTGGTTTCGTCGCCCTCTGCCGCGATGAGCTCGGCCTGGCCATCGACGGGCTGATGTGCATTCCGCCGGCCGACGAAAATCCCGGGCCGCATTTCGCCCTGCTGGCAAAGCTCGCACTGAAATGCGGCGTCGAAAAACTCTCCATGGGCATGTCGGGCGATTACGAGACGGCGATCGCCTTCGGCGCCACCAGCATACGGGTGGGATCGGCGATTTTCGGCGCGCGCTGATACCTGCTTTCGTCGGGCTTTCCGTCCTCCCCGGCCCAGCCTAAATTGATATCGAGGCTTGCATGTCCTGGGGAGGAGCAGATGCAAAACGGCTATCATCAAGTCTATGCGGCCTGGAAAGGCGATCCCGAAGGCTTCTGGCGCGAAGCGGCCACCGATATCAACTGGTTCACGCCTCCGGAGCGGATATTTTCGCCCGATGACGGCGCCTATGGCCGCTGGTTCTCAGGTGCGGAAACCAACACCTGTCACAATTGTCTGGACCGGCATGTCATGGCGGGACGCGGGGGCGAGACGGCGATCCTGTTCGACAGCGCGATGAGCGGCGAGAAACGCCGCTTCACCTATGACGAGGCGCTTGGCGAGGTGAAGGCGATCGCCGCGACGCTGCTCGGGCTCGGCATCGGCAAAGGCGACCGCGTGATCCTTTATATGCCGATGGTGCCACAGGCGGTGTTTGCGATGCTCGCCTGCGCTCGCATCGGTGCGGTCCATTCGGTCGTTTTCGGCGGCTTTGCCGCCAGCGAGCTTGCCGCGCGCATCGACGACAGCGGCGCCAAGCTGGTGATCACCGCGAGCTGCGGCCTCGAGCCCGGCCGAGTCGTCGCCTATAAGCCGCTGGTCGATCAGGCGATCGAGCTTGCACGGATGAAGCCGGAGCGCTGCCTGGTGCTGCAGCGGCCGCAGCTTCCGGCAGATCTCGTCAGCGGCCGCGATCAGGATTTCGAGGCGGCGGTGGCGCGCCATCGCGGCGCGGAGCTGGCCTGTGTTCCCGTCAAAGCGACCGATCCGCTCTATATCCTCTACACCTCTGGGACGACGGGCCAGCCGAAGGGCGTGGTGCGCGACAATGGCGGCCATATGGTCGCGCTCAACTGGTCGATGCGCAATATTTACGGGCTGAAGCCGGGAGAGGTCTTCTGGACGGCGTCCGATATCGGCTGGGTCGTCGGCCATTCCTACATCGTCTATGCACCGCTGATCGCGGGCGTGACCACGCTGATCTACGAGGGAAAGCCGGTCGGCACCCCGGATGCCGGCGTCTTCTGGCGGGTCGTCTCGGAATACAAGGTGCGTGTGCTCTTTACGGCACCGACCGCATTCCGCGCCATTCGGCGGGAGGATGGTGAGGGCGAACTGCTGCGACAATATCCAATGCCGGATTTCCGGGCACTATTTCTGGCCGGTGAGAGGGCGGACCCAGAGACACTGAAATGGGCGGAGCGCATGCTCGGCGTTCCGGTCATCGATCACTGGTGGCAGACGGAGACCGGCTGGGCGATCGCCGCCAACCCGCTTGGTCTTGGCGCCCTCCCCGTCAAGCATGGCTCACCGACATTGCCGATGCCCGGTTATGACATCGCGGTGCTCGACGATGCCGGTCACCCGGTCGAGTCGGGAACGCTCGGCAATATCGTCATAAAGCTGCCCTTGCCGCCGGGTTGCCTGCCGACCCTCTGGAACGCCGACGATCGCTTCCGGTCGGCTTACCTCGATGAATTTCCTGGCTACTACAAGACCGCCGATGCCGGCTATGTCGACGAGGACGGTTATCTTTTCATCATGTCGCGCACCGATGACATCATCAATTGCGCTGGTCACCGGCTTTCCACCGGGGCGATGGAGGAGGTCTGCGCGCGCCATCCCGATGTCGCCGAGTGCGCGGTCATCGGTGTGACCGATGCGGTGAAGGGTCAGGTGCCCTGTGGTTTCCTGGTGCTGAAACGCGATGTTTCCCGTGAAACGCCGGCGATCGAATCGGAGGTCGTGGCGATGATCCGCCAGTCGATCGGCCCGGTCGCGGCCTTCAAAACGGCCATCACCGTCAATCGCCTGCCGAAAACACGCTCCGGCAAAATCCTGCGCGGAACCATGCAGAAGATCGCTGACGGCATACCCTGGAAAATGCCGGCAACCATCGATGATCCGGCGATTCTGGAAGAGATCGCAGAGGCACTGCGCAAGCGTGGTTTTGGCTCCCTGCCGATGTAAGCCAGATATCGACGGGCCCGGTTCCGCACGTCGTTATCGCAATAAAAAACCCTGCCGGCCGGCAGGGTTTTTGCGGAGATGACCGATATCTCAGTACTGATCTTCGTCATCCTCGTCCTTCGGGGCCGAGCGCAGCGAGCTCAGCTTGCGGAAGACGGCGTCGGCGTCGATTTCCTTTTCCTCTTCGCGCTCGTAGTTCGGGGTCAGCCGTTCGGTCTCCTGCGCCGATTGCAGCGTTGCGCCAAGCTCCGCGGCGGTCGGCAGCGGACGACCCTTGGATGCCTTTTCCACTTCCATGTCGAGGTCGATCTGGCTGCAGAGGCCGAGCGTGACCGGATCCATCGGCGCCAGGTTGGCGGAGTTCCAGTGGGTGCGCTCGCGGATCTGCTCGATCGTCGATTTCGTCGTGCCGACCAGTCGGGAAATCTGCGCGTCCTTCAACTCGGGATGATTGCGCACCAGCCAGAGAATGGCGTTCGGGCGGTCCTGACGCTTGGAGACCGGCGTGTAACGCGGGCCGCGGCGCTTGGATTCCGGCACGCGCACCTTCGGTTCGGAAAGCTTCAGCTTGTGGTTCGGGTTGGCTTCGGCGCGGGCGATCTCGTCACGGGAGAGCTGTCCCGTCGAGATCGGGTCGAGACCCTTGATGCCCTGCGCGGCTTCGCCGTCAGCAATCGCCTTGACCTCGAGCGGATGCAGTTTGCAGAACTGCGCGATCTGATCGAAAGACAGCGCCGTGTTGTCGACAAGCCAGATGGCAGTCGCCTTCGGCATGAGCAATGTTTGAGCCATGGATATAGTCCTTCTATCGTCCGCGCCGGTCGCGGTCCGTGGATTGTCACCACAATGTCCGGGAAATATGGCGCTATATAACCGGACTGTCGCAGAATTGCAATTCTTCCGAAATCAAATGACCTTTGTCTAATTGCCGTGGCGATGCGAACTGCTATGAATTGCCGTGATTTGAAGTTCGGCCCTGCATAGCTGGCGGTCCGTCGCATGTCCCATGAGGAGGAGTTCCATGTCGGAGAAGATCTATCCGGTCACGAAGCCGGTGAAGGCGCGCGCCCTGATCGATAAGGAGAAGTACCTGAAATGGTACGATGAAAGCATTGAAAATCCGGACAAGTTCTGGGGCAAGCACGGCAAGCGGATCGACTGGTTCAAGCCTTACACGAAGGTCAAGAACACCTCCTTTACCGGCAAGGTCTCGATCAAATGGTTCGAAGACGGCCAGACGAACGTCTCCTACAATTGCATCGACCGCCATCTGAAGACGAATGGCGACCAGGTGGCGATCATCTGGGAAGGCGATAACCCTTACGTCGACAAGAAGATCACCTATAACGAGCTCTACGAGCATGTTTGCCGGACGGCGAACGTGTTGAAGAAGCATGGCGTCAAGAAGGGTGATCGCGTCACCATCTACATGCCAATGATCCCGGAAGCAGCCTATGCGATGCTCGCCTGTGCTCGCATCGGCGCGGCGCATTCCGTCGTCTTCGGCGGCTTCTCGCCGGAGGCGCTGGCAGGGCGCATCGTCGATTGCGAATCCACCTTCGTGATCACCTGCGACGAAGGTGTGCGCGGCGGCAAGCCGGTACCGCTGAAGGACAACACCGATACGGCGATCCATATCGCTGCCCGTCAGCACGTCACCGTCAGCAAGGTCCTCGTCGTTCGCCGCACCGGCGGCAAGACTGGCTGGGCGCCGGGACGCGACCTCTGGTTTCATCAGGAAATCGCCAGCGTGAAGGCGGAATGCCCGCCGGTGAAGATGAAGGCGGAAGATCCGCTGTTCATTCTCTACACGTCAGGTTCCACCGGCAAGCCGAAGGGCGTGCTGCATACGACCGGCGGTTATCTCGTCTATGCGGCGATGACGCATGAATATGTCTTCGACTACCACCACGGCGACATTTACTGGTGCACGGCCGATGTCGGCTGGGTCACAGGCCATTCCTATATCGTCTATGGGCCGCTGGCGAACTGCGCGACCACGCTGATGTTCGAGGGCGTGCCGAATTTCCCGGATCAGGGCCGTTTCTGGGAAGTGATCGACAAGCACAAGGTCAACATTTTCTATACCGCGCCGACGGCAATCCGCTCGCTGATGGGCGCGGGCGACGAATTCGTCACGCGCTCCTCCCGCTCGTCGCTGCAGCTGCTCGGCACGGTCGGCGAACCGATCAACCCGGAAGCCTGGGAGTGGTATTATAATGTCGTCGGCGACAAGCGCTGCCCGGTCATCGACACCTGGTGGCAGACGGAAACCGGCGGCCACATGATCACGCCGCTGCCGGGCGCCACCGACCTCAAGCCCGGTTCGGCGACGATGCCGTTCTTCGGCGTCAAGCCGCAGCTGGTCGACAATGAAGGCAAAGTGCTGGAAGGGGCTGCCGACGGCAATCTTTGCATCACCGACAGCTGGCCGGGCCAGATGCGCACCGTCTATGGCGACCACGACCGCTTCATCCAGACCTATTTCTCCACCTACAAGGGCAAGTATTTCACCGGTGACGGCTGCCGGCGCGACGAAGACGGCTATTACTGGATCACCGGCCGTGTCGACGACGTGCTCAACGTCTCCGGCCACCGGCTCGGAACGGCGGAGGTTGAGTCCGCCCTCGTCTCGCACAATCTGGTGTCGGAAGCGGCCGTCGTCGGCTATCCGCATTCAATCAAGGGTCAGGGCATCTATTGCTATGTGACCTTGATGGCCGGCCACGAAGGCACCGACACGCTTCGCCAGGAACTGGTGAAACATGTGCGCGCCGAAATCGGGCCGATCGCGGCGCCCGACAAGATCCAGTTCGCGCCCGGCCTGCCGAAGACCCGCTCCGGCAAGATCATGCGCCGCATCCTGCGCAAGATTGCCGAAGACGATTTCGGCGCTCTCGGCGATACCTCGACGCTCGCCGATCCCGCCGTCGTCGACGATCTGATCGCGAACCGGCAGAACAAGGTGACTGCCTGATATAAAGAGCCGCTCCGGCCATCCGAGTCCCGGGGCGGCTCACTTTGCTTTGGCTGGCTGAATTTGGACGGCCTGCATGAGGCCCGGATTTGGGCCCGACAATCCGGCCTTAAAAATCGATCGCCCGGCCATTGATCTCGTAATCGCCGAAGCGTGCAGGCTCGGCTCCGCCGCGGCCGCCGATCTCGGGTGGCAGATCCAGCGGCTTCTGGTTCTTGCGTCTTTCTTCAGCCTCGGCAAGCGCACGTCGGGCCGCCGGAGACAGTACCTTGCGCGGCGGCTCCGATCCCTCCACCGTCGGCGTCTGGCTATTGTCGTTGTCGGCTTCCTGCATGGCCTTCTCCTGCCGGAAATATTGAAAATGGCGGGTGAATAACCAAATCATAATGCGCGGTCGCCGGGAATGAAAGCTTGCGACGCCGTAATCGAGTTGGAGATTCGCAATGAACCTCGTTCGCACTGCCATGTTGCTTGCCTTCATGACGGCGCTTTTCATGTTCGTCGGTTTTCTGATCGGCGGTCGAGGCGGCATGATGATCGCCTTTCTCATTGCCGCCGGCATGAATTTCTTCTCTTATTGGAACTCCGATCGGATGGTGCTAGCGGCCTATCGCGCGCAGCAGATCGACGAACGCAATGCGCCGGAATTCTTTGCGATCGTGCGCGATCTCGCTCGTAATGCCGGTCTGCCGATGCCGAAGGTCTATCTATACGACAGCCCGCAGCCGAATGCCTTCGCCACCGGCCGCAATCCCGAAAATGCCGCCGTCGCCGCCTCGACCGGCCTGCTTTCCGCCTTGTCTCCCGAGGAGGTCGCCGGCGTGATGGCGCATGAGCTCGCCCATATCCGGAACCGCGACACGCTGACCATGACGATCACGGCAACGCTTGCCGGCGCGATCTCGATGCTCGGCAACTTCGCTTTCTTCTTCGGCGGCAACCGCGACAACAACAATAATCCCCTCGGTTTCATCGGCGTTCTCGTCGCGATGATCGTCGCACCGCTCGCCGCCATGCTGGTGCAGATGGCGATCAGCCGCACGCGTGAATATTCGGCCGACCGCCACGGCGCCGAAATCTGCGGCAATCCGCTCTGGCTCGCTTCCGCACTTGGAAAGATTGCCCGCGGCGCGGCTCATGTGCCGAATGAGGATGCCGAGCGCAATCCGGCGACGGCGCATATGTTCATCATCAATCCGCTTTCCGGCGAACGCATGGACAATCTGTTTTCCACCCACCCGAACACGGAAAACCGCATTGCCGCGCTGCAGGAGATGGCGCAAAGCGGCATGAGTGTCTCGACGGGACCGGTGCGTGCTGCTAATCCGTCGCGCAAATCGCGCTCTGTTCCGAATACGGGTCGCGGTGGTTCGCAACCGCCAAAAGGTCCGTGGTCTTGAATTCAGACGGCACGAAAAAGCCATTCCGCCAACAGAAACCCTTCGCCGGCCGATCGGCGCCAGCCAAGCCGGGCCTGCAGACCCGGGCGGCGGCCGCAAAAATTCTGGCAGCCGTCGTCGACCGAAAGCTGCCGCTCGACGGCGCTCTCGATCATGAACACGGCAATCCGGCCTACAAGGCGCTTGGCGAAAGCGATCGCGCCCTCGTCCGCGCCATTCTCAACACGACGCTGCGCCACCTGCCGCGCATCGACGCCGCAATTGCCTCGCTGCTGGAATCGCCGCTGCCGGAGGGTGCGCGGGCCTTACACCATGTTCTGGCAATCGCGGCGGCGCAGATCCTTTATCTCGACGTGCCGGATCATTCGGCCGTCGATCTTGCCGTCGAGCAGGCCAACCTGGATCCACGCAATCGCCGCTTCGCAAAGCTGGTCAATGCGGTGCTGCGCCGGCTCGGCCGTGAAAAGGACGAGGTGCTGGAGAAGATCGGTAAGGTTCCGCCGATGCCGGGCTGGTTCCTCGCACGGCTGGAAAAGGCTTATGGCCGCGACGCGGCGCTGGCGATCGCGCAATCGCAGCTCGAACCTGCGGCGATCGATTTGACCGTCAAATCCGACGCCGAAGCCTGGGCGAAGAAGCTGAACGGCGTTGCCCTGCCGACGGGCGGCGTGCGGCTTGCCGCCTTTGACGGCGGAATTCCTTCACTCGAGGGCTTCGACGACGGTGCGTGGTGGGTGCAGGATGCGGCGGCAAGCATTCCGGCCAGGCTTTTCGGTGATCTGTCGGGCAAACGTGCCGCCGATCTCTGTGCTGCGCCTGGCGGCAAGACAGCGCAGCTCATCCTTGCCGGCGGCGCGGTGACCGCACTCGATCAGTCGGAAAGCCGGCTGAGACGGCTGCGGTCGAATCTCGACCGGCTTGGCCTCAACGCGGAAACGGTTGCGACGGATCTGACGACATTCAAGCCGACGGAAGGCTTCGATGCCATCCTGCTCGACGCCCCCTGCTCTTCCACCGGCACGACGCGCCGGCACCCTGACGTGCTGTGGACCAAGGGGCCGGATGATATTGCGAGGCTGGCGGCGCTGCAGGAGCGGCTGCTGCGTCATGCGCTGACCTTGCTGAAACCCGGAGGCACGCTGGTGTTTTCGAACTGCTCGCTCGATCCGGCCGAAGGCGAGGAGGTGGTCGCCCGCGTTGTTTCCAATACGGACGCGATCGAGCGTGTGCCGATCAGCGCGGGCGACTGGCCCGGTCTTGAAGCGGCGATCACGCCGCTCGGTGAATTCCGCACGCTTCCGACCATGCTGAAAATGCCGGACGGCATTGCCTCCGGCCTCGACGGCTTCTACGCGGTGATGCTGCGGCGAGCCGCCTGATTGCTTCAACCTCGTCGCCCGAAACCGTCTCATGCGCTGATTACACGCCCGCAGCACAGCTGTCGTTCTTTGCGTAGCGACGGAATTACGTGCAACAATTTTCGTATATTCGAAATTTGTAACGAATTAATTCATTGTGGGCGATGAAATCGGCTGCTTTTCACCTATTCTTAACCATGAGGGTCAATAGACAATAGAATATGCAGTCCGGTCGGCGTTTTGCGAGCATGTATGTTCGGGAGGCTTGGCGGCGCGCCTTGCGCCGCGTCGCGTTGCTGCGCCTGAAGCTCATTCGCCATTCGATCAAACCGCCCGAGCGCCTGATCGTCGCCCCGACCGATCTTCGCGGCATCGATTCACATGTGGCGGACGAAATTCTCAATGGACGTTTCCTCCTGGCCGGGCGCATGCTGGAAACGAACGGCAAATCGCCCTTCACCTTCACCCTGCCTTCGCGGCCCTTTGCGACCCGCCTGCACAGCTTCGGCTGGCTGCGGCACATGCGTGCGCACAAGACGGAACGCAGCGCGGCGGTTGCCCGAGCGATCGTCGACAGCTGGCTTTCCATCCATGCCGGCCGCATGGAAGGAATTGCCTGGGAGACCGACGTCACCGCCCAGCGCGTCATTGCCTGGCTGTCACATTCGCCTGTTGTGCTGCAGAACGCCGATCGCGGCTTTTATCGGCGCTTCATGAAGTCGCTCGCTTTCCAGGTCAGGTTCCTGCATCGCGTGGCGCCTTATACGCTTGGCGGTCTGGAGCTGTTCCGGCTACGCATCGCGCTCGCCATGGCCTCCGTCGCCATGCCGGCCCGCGCCTCCACGCTTCGGAGAGCGGCGCAGGCGCTCGACCGTCAATTCGATAGCCAGATTCTGCCGGATGGCGGCCACATCTCGCGCAACCCGCGCATCGGCTTGGAACTGTTGCTCGACCTGCTGCCGCTGCGGCAGACTTACGTCAATCTCGGCCATGACCTGCCGCAAAAGCTGATCTCCGGCATCGACCGCATGTATCCCGCTTTGCGGTTTTTCCGGCATCAGGACGGGGACCTGGCGCTTTTCAACGGCGCAACCTCGACGCTCGCCAATGAGCTGATGTCGGTGCTCAGATATGACGAGACCGCCGGCCAGCCGTTCAAGGCTTTGCCGCAGTCGCGCTATCAGCGGCTTTCCGGGGGCAAGACCGTCATAATCGCCGATACCGGGACGCCGCCTTCGGGCGGCGCAGTGCGCACCGCGCATGCCGGCAGCCTTTCATTCGAAATGTCGTCCGGCCGCCATCGCTTCATCGTCAATTCCGGCTCGCCGAAATTTGCCGGACACCGCTATGTGCAGATGGCGCGCACGACCGCGGCGCATTCGACCGTCATCCTCAACGACACCTCATCCAGCCGTTTTTCACGCTCGCCTTTCCTCGATCACGCAATCACCGAACCGGTGAAAACCGTCACCGTCGAACGTGTCGAAACGGAGGATGGGCGCGACAGCATCAAGCTCAGCCATGACGGTTATCTCAAGCCGTTCGGCGTGCTGCACGAGCGTGAGCTGACGCTCAATGCCGCGGGTTCGATGGTGACAGGCCACGACCGGCTCATCCGGCGTGAAGGATATGAAAGTGACGACCCCCTGAAGGCCGTCGCCCGTTTTCATATTCATCCTTCCATCGTTCTGCAGCAGAGCGATGGAGAATCCGTGCTGCTGACGGCGCCGGACGGCGAAAGCTGGCTGTTTTCCGCGCCCGGAAATGAAGTCCTGGTTTCCGAGGACATCTTCTTTGCCGACAGCTCCGGCATTTGTGGCTCGGACCAGATCGAGATCGATTTCGATCTGGCCGAGAAGACGGAGATCCGCTGGTTTCTCTCCCGTAAAGCTTAGACGGGACGGCCAACTGGCCAAAATTCAAATTCGGGACTAAATCGAAAGGCAGAGCATCAGCGCTGTTTGCGTGACGTCAAAGCTGTGCTAACGCGGCGGCAGCAAGAAAACGTCCCTAAGGCAGATTTCGTCCGAAAGCCGCTCACACTTTTCGGCCTCATGCTCTAGCGGATATCTTCCGAAGCCCGAACGGAGAAGGTTCATGGCCGTCATTTCCAAAAAGATCCCCGCCCCGGACAAGGTCGAAATCAAGACCGCACTCCTCTCCGTGTTCGACAAGACCGGCATCGTCGAGCTCGCCCGGACATTGTCCGAAAGAGGCGTGCGGCTGCTGTCGACCGGCGGCACCTACAAGGCGATCGCCGCTGCCGGTCTGGTGGTCACCGACGTCTCCGAGATCACCGGCTTTCCCGAGATCATGGATGGGCGCGTCAAGACGCTGCATCCGATCGTGCATGGCGGCCTGCTGGCGATCCGCGACGACGGCGAACACCAGGAAGCGATGAAAAAGCACGGGATCGAGGGCATCGATCTGGCCGTCATCAACCTCTATCCTTTCGAAGAGGTACGCGCGGCCGGCGGCGATTATCCGACGACCGTCGAAAATATCGACATCGGCGGTCCGGCGATGATCCGTGCATCGGCCAAGAACCATGCCTATGTGACCATCCTGACAGACCCAGACGATTATGCCGAGTTCAAGGAGCAGCTTTCGGCGGATGACGGCAAGACCGCCTATGCCTTCCGCCAGCGCATGGCTGCCAAGGCCTATGCCCGAACCGCGGCCTATGATGCCACGATTTCCAACTGGTTTGCCGAAGCGCTGGCGATCGACACGCCGCGCCACCGCGTCATCGGCGGTGTGCTGAAGGACGAGATGCGTTACGGTGAAAATCCGCACCAGAAGGCGGCCTTCTACGTCACGGGCGAGAAGCGCCCGGGCGTTTCGACGGCCGTCCTGCTGCAGGGCAAGCAGCTCTCCTATAACAATATCAACGACACCGATGCCGCCTATGAACTCGTCGCCGAATTCCTGCCGGAAAAGGCGCCCGCCTGCGCGATCATCAAACATGCCAATCCCTGCGGCGTCGCCACCGGCTCGAGCCTGGTGGAAGCCTATCAGCGGGCGCTTGCCTGCGATTCCGTTTCCGCATTCGGCGGCATCATCGCCCTCAACCGGATATTGGATGTCGAAACGGCGGAGGGGATCGTCAAGCTCTTCACCGAAGTGATCATCGCGCCCGATGTCACCGAGGAGGCCAGGGCTATCGTCGCTCGCAAGCCGAACCTGCGGCTGCTGTCGGCCGGTGGCCTGCCCGATCCGCGCGCCCCAGGACTGACGGCGAAGACCGTTTCCGGCGGCCTGCTCGTCCAGAGTCGCGACAACGGCATGATCGAGGATCTGGAGCTCAAGGTCGTCACCAAGCGTGCGCCGACGGCGCAGGAGCTTGATGATATGAAGTTTGCCTTCAAAGTCGGCAAACATGTCAAATCGAATGCCGTGGTCTATGCCAAGGATGGCCAGACGGCTGGAATCGGCGCCGGCCAGATGAGCCGGGTGGATTCCGCCCGCATTGCCGCGCTGAAGGCCGAAGAGGCCGCCAAGGCGCTTGGCCTCCCCTCGCCGATGACGCAAGGCTCGGCGGTTGCTTCCGAAGCCTTCCTGCCATTTGCCGATGGTCTTCTGTCGATGATCGCCGCAGGGGCGACAGCGGTCATTCAGCCGGGCGGTTCGATGCGAGACCAGGAGGTCATCGATGCCGCCAACGAACACGGCGTCGCGATGGTCTTCACCGGCATGCGCCATTTCCGGCACTGACGCGTGCCGGAGAATTGTCAGGATCGGTCGGCGGGATAAGGCGTGCGGATCAGCAGCACCAGCCCGCCGGCGAGAAACAGGATCAGCGTTGCCATTCCGAGCCGCGCTGAGCCGCTCATATAGGTCACCAGCGAGAAGAGCAGCGTCGCCATGAAACTGGTGGCGCGTCCCGAAAGCGCATAGAGGCCGAAGTAGCGGCCGGCTTCCTCAAGGCTGACGCTGCGCGCGAGATAAGAGCGCGACGAGGCCTGCACCGGCCCGAAGGCGAGCCCGATCAGCAGGCCGTAAAGGATATAGGCCTTTTCCGCGGCGGTGCCGAAGAGGCCGCCGGAATCGGCCGTCGGCAGCGCCATCAGGCCAAACAGGGTGTAGCCCGGCCCGGTCGAGATGATGCCGATGGTGGCGAGAAGCAGCATGGTGAGGCTGATGGCGACGGTCACTTTCGAACCGACGCCCTTGTCGATCCGGCCGGCGATCAGGCAGCCGAAGATCGCGACGACGTTCAGGATGATGCCGTAGAGGCCGATTTCGATCGTCGCCCAGCCGAACATGCCGGCGGCGAAAACGCCGCCGAGGATCAACAGGCCGTTGACGCCATCCTGATAGATCATGCGGGCAATCAGGAATTTCAGGGTGCCGCGGCGTTCCTTGAGTTCGCCGAGCGTGTTTCTCAGTTCCCGCAGGCCGGCGCGGATGGCGGTGCCGAAGGGCAGGCCTCTGCGAACATCGGGTGTGAAGAAGAACATCGGCAGGATAAAAATCAGGTACCAGACGGCTGAGATCGGCCCGGTGATGCGTGCGTCCTGGCCGGTCTTGGGATCGAGGCCGAAAAGCGGATCGAGGCCGAGAACGGTCTTGCCGCTTTCCGGGCTTGCCGCCAGAAGCGTAACGACGGCAATGAGCACGATCATGCCGCCGAGGTAACCGATCCCCCAAGCGGTGTTGGAGAGTTTGCCGACCTCGTGCTTGCCGACCAGCCGCGGCATCATCGAATCGTTGAAGACGATCGAAAACTCGGCTGAAACCGAGGCGAGGATCATAAAGATCACGGGATAGAGGACAGGCGAACCGGGGGCTGCGAACCACAGGCCGAAGAGGCTGGCTATCTTGATGATGGCGAAGAAGCCGATCCACGGTTTGCGCGCGCCGGACTGGTCGGCGATCGAGCCGAGAACGGGCGAGAGCAGGGCAATGATCACAGACGAAATCGTCGCCATGTTGCTCCACGTCGTCTGCGCCGACACCGGGTCATCCGTCAGGCGGGAGACGAAATAGGGGCCGAAGATGAAGGTGGTGACCACAGTGAAGAAAGGCTGGGCCGCCCAATCGAAGAACATCCACGCCAAGATGCCCTTCTCCGTGGCTTTCGGCGGCTGTGTTCCTGTCCAGTCTATGCGATTCAACATCCGCTCCTTTTTCGCGGACTGTCTCACCTCGCCCGGTCGCGCGCAAGATCGGTCAGGATGCCTGCGGCAACAGTGATGCGCGCAAGATTGGGATCGCCACTATCGCTGAGGCTCGAAAGCTCCTCGACGATGCGGTTGATACGGACGCGATCCTGCGCATGCCAGGCCTGGACGGGCAGCTTCTCCTTGCCGTGATCGGAAAGCGCCGAGATGACGATATCGCGCCGGGCGCTGGCGATCTGGTCGATGCTGCGCGCCAGCGCCAGATTTTCGTAATGGTCGGAGGTGAGGATCCGGCCGCCGGCTGCGAGCAACCGCGCGATCCGAAAGGTCTTAGACACGGCAAAATAATTTTCGGCCGCGCGCACCAGCGGCTCGCCGGTGCGCTCGGCAATCTGCATGATCTCCGGCACCAGCGCGAAGGTCTGGAGGTTGGCGATTTCGGCTGCCAGCTCTTCGGGCACGCCCGCTTCGGCATATTCCGACTGGCGCGCGGCAGCATCGCCGGCCGCCTGTTCGGCGAAAGCAGGCCTCAACTTCTTCAGAGCCGCCCGCAGCCGGCTAATCACCTCGGCCATATCGGCTTTGGTCATGGCCGTTTTCAACAGCAGGCGCGTGAGCACGATAAAGCTGTGGCTGATTTCCTCGTAAATGCGGTTCTGCATCCCGCCCGATATCTTGCCGTCGAGCGCGTCCGTTTCGGCCCAGAGCCGGTTAAGGTCGAAACCGTCGCGGGCAACAATTGCGGCGCGCACCACCTCCGGAGCCGAAGCCGCCGTTGCGTCCATCATGGCAATGGTGAAGCTCGGCCCGCCGCGGTTGATCGCTTCATTGGCAAGCACGGTCGCGATGATTTCGCGCCGCAGGCGGTGGCCGGCGATATCGCCGGCGTTCGACTTCTGCATTCTGACGGGAAAGTAATTCGACAGTGTCGCCGCAAAATAAGGGTCATCGGGCAGGTCGCTCGCGGCAAGCGCATCGAAGAGCACGATCTTAGCATAGGACAGCAGCACGCCGATTTCCGGCCGCGTCAGCGGCTTGCCGGCCGCATAACGTTCGGCAAGAGTTTGGTCGTCGGGCAAGGTCTCGACCTTGCGGTTCAGCTGACCGGCCCCCTCGAGCACGCTCATGAAGCGGCCGAGTTCCAGGCCGTTGGCCGTGCCCTTGCGCTCCGTCAGTGAGATCGCCAGCGACTGGAGATAGTTGTTGCGCAGGACCAGGGCCGCGACTTCACCGGTCATCGACGAAAGTAGCTGGTCGCGTTTTGCCCGCGTCAGCCGCCCGTCATGCAGGGCCGCCGCCAGCGCGATCTTGATGTTGACTTCGACGTCCGAGGTGTTGACGCCAGCCGAATTGTCGATGGCGTCGGAATTGCAGCGCCCGCCCTTCAGGCCGTAGGCGATGCGGCCTTTCTGGGTGACGCCGAGGTTTGCGCCCTCGCCGATCACCTTGGCGCCCACCTCCGCCGCGGTGATGCGGATCGGGTCATTGGCGCGGTCGCCGACTTCGGTATCGGTTTCGGACGGCGCTTTTACATAGGTGCCGATGCCGCCGAACCAGAGCAGGTCGACCGGGCTCTTCAGGATCGCCGTCATGATCTCGAAGGGCGTGGCCACGGCTTTGTCGATGCCGATCGCACTTACCGCTTCCGGCGTCAGCGTCACCGATTTCGCCGCGCGCGAAATGATCATCGCGCCCTTCGAAAGCACGTTTTTATCGAAGTCCTGCCAGCTCGAGCGCGGCAGGTTGAAGAGCCGTTGGCGCTCGGCCAGCGTCCTTTCCATATCGGGATCGGGGTCGATGATGATGTCGCGGTGATCGAAGGCGGCGACGAGCCGGATCTTCGGGGAGAGCAGCATGCCGTTGCCGAAGACGTCGCCCGACATGTCGCCGACGCCCGCGACGGTAAAGGGCGTCGTCTGGATGTCGATGTCCATTTCGCGGAAATGGCGTTTCACGGTTTCCCAGGCGCCGCGGGCGGTGATGCCCATCTTCTTGTGGTCGTAGCCGGCCGAGCCACCGGAGGCGAAGGCGTCGTCCAGCCAGAAGCCGGCTTCCTGCGCCAACGCATTGGCGGTGTCGGAGAAGGTCGCGGTGCCCTTGTCGGCGGCGACGACGAAATAGGGATCGTCGCCATCGAGCCTTACCGTATCCTTCGGCGGCACGACCTCGGCGCCGGAGATATTGTCGGTGATCGAAAGCAGCGTGCGAATATAGGTCTTGTAAGCCTCGCGGCCCGCATTGAAGATTTCGTCGCGGCTGCCGCCCACCGGAAGCCTTTTCGGGTAAAAGCCGCCTTTGGCGCCGACCGGGACGATGACGGCGTTCTTCACCTGCTGCGCCTTGACCAGGCCGAGCACCTCGGTGCGGTAGTCCTCGGCGCGGTCCGACCAGCGCAGACCACCGCGCGCTACCCGGCCGAAACGCAGGTGCACGCCTTCGACCTCGACGCCGTAGACGAACATCTCGCGGAAGGGTTTCGGTTGCGGCAAGCCGTCGACCAGATTCGGATCGAGCTTGAAGGCCAGCATGGCTTTCGGCGACCCGTCAGGGTTCTTCTGGAAATAGTTGGTGCGCAGCGTCGCGTCGACGATGTTGACGTAGCGGCGCAGGATACGGTCGTCGTCAAGGCTCGGCACGTCGGCAAGCTCGGCCTCGATCGCCTGGTGCAGGTCGGCGATCTTCTTGAGACGGGCTTTGTCGGCAAGCTTGGGGTCGAGCGTGTCGTGGAACAGCCGGAAGATGGCGGCGGCCACACCAGGATATTTATCGAGCGTCGTTGCGATGTAATCCTGCGAATAGGCGATGCCGGCCTGGCGGAGATAACGGGCATAGGCGCGCAACACATTGGCTTCGCGCGCCGAGAGCCCTGCCGAAAGGATCAGCCGGTTGAAGCTGTCATTGTCGAGCGTGCCGGCGAAGGCGGCGACGAAGGCTTCCTCGAGCGCAGCGCCATAACGATGCAGGTCGATATCGCTGCCGCTGCGGGTTTCGAGTTCCATGTCGTGCAGCACCACGAGTTGGGTTGGGCCATCGGCGACCTGTACCCCAATGTCGAAGGTGCGTTCGCTGACGACATTGAAGCCGAGGTTCTCGAGAAGCGGCACGCGGCGCGACAAGGCCAGCTGGCCGCCGGCATGGAAGATCTTCAGCGAGAGCACGCGGCCCTGTTGTTCGTGACGATGATAAAACTGGATGCGAAGCGGCTCGCCGGCGGCGCAGGCGCCGATATCGGCGAGGTCGGCCACGGTCTCTTCAGGGCTAAAGGAATCCTGGAAGGCCTGATCGACTGATAGTCTCGGCGACTTCGATCCGGCGAGCGCTTCGAAACGGTCGTCCCAGCGGGCGGTGATTTCGCGGATCGTCTGCTCAAGCTTTGCCTGCGGAATGCGTGGCGTCTTGCCGCCGGAGCGACCGATGATGAAATGCACGCGGGCAACGCCGCCTTCGGGGAAAGCCGGATAATAGGCGGAGACACGGCCGTCATAGACCGTCTTCAGATAGGTGCCGATCCGCTCGCGCACGATCGAGTCATATTCCTCGCGCGGCACATAGACGATGACCGAGACGAAGCGGTCGAAATGGTCGATGCGCGGCAGGACGCGCACACGCGGCCGGTCGGCGAGATCGTTGATCTGCTCGGCAAAGCTGGCAAGCAATGTCGTGTCGATCTGGAAAAGATCATCGCGCGGATAGGATTCCAGCGTGTTGTCGAGCATGCGGCCGGAATGGCTCATCGGGTCGAAGCCGAAATGCTCTTTCACCTTCTCGATCTTGGAGCGCAGCAGCGGGATTTCCGAGGCGAGCGACGTATAGGCCGTCGAGGTGAAGAGGCCGACGATGCGCAGTTCGCCGGTGACGTTGCCCGCGGCGTCGAAACGCTTGACGCCGACATAATCCATATAGGCGCGGCGATGGACGATCGATTTCACGTTCGCCTTGGTCACGATCAGGAACTCGGGGCCGTCGAGGAAGGCGAGGATCTCCGGAGTCGTCGTCACGGCGTCCTTGCCGGTGCGCAGCACGAGAACATCGGGGTTGGAGAGAATGCCGAGGCCCGCCCCCTTGTCCCGCTCGACCTTGGCGTCGGCACCCTTGCCGGAATAGATATATTCGCGCATGCCGAGGAAGGTGAAGTTCTCGTCGCGCAGCCAGCTCAGGAAGGCGATCGCCTCGGCGTGTTCAGCCTTTCTGCGGCCGGCGCCGTTGGCCGCAAGCTCGGCGATCACCCCGTCGAGCTTGGAAAGCATCGGCTTCCAGTCCGAAACCGACAGGCGGACCTGTTCGAGCACCATCTGGACACGTTTGACGAGATCGGCCGCCTGGTTGGAATTGAGCGGCGCGATATGAAGCTGGATATGGCTGACCCGCGTGGCGGGATCGCTCGGCTGGTCGGCGGAATAGAGCCCGGGAGCCTTGTCTCCTTCCATCACCAGGATGGGATGTACGGCCATGAAGAGATCGCGATGGGTGCTCGTCACTTCTCCCATGACCGATTCATAGAGAAACGGCATATTCCGGTCGGTCACCGAAAGCACCGAGACGGCAATGCCGTCAGGCGTCACACCGCCGATGGTGTCGATGCTGACGCGCGGCGTCTTGGCGTTCCAGGCGGCAAGTTCTTTTGCCGAATGCACGGCAGAAAGCGCCAGCATTTCGGGCGTGTAGCGTTCGAGATCGTCATTGCTTGCCCGGCCGAAGAGAATTTCCGGATCGAGATGGGCCTCGCCCCTCTCCCTGGCGATCTTTCGCGCGCCCTCAATCTGTTTTTCTCGTTTGGGATTGTTTCTGGCAGCCATGGATCGCCTCCCGCAATAGACTGATTTTCTGCAAGCTAGCAGAAGATTCTTCGAAAAAATCTCTAAAATGGGGGCCAGCCGGATGGTTTTGATGCTTTTTTGACGCCGGAGATGGGGAAATGTCGGAGATTTTTCCGATTTCGTAGCCAAAACAAGCGTGAACGGCTCTCTTTTTGTTTTCTCTTCCGCCGCACATTTCCACGCTCACGTGAAGAATGGTTGACAGCCCGGCGTCAAAAAGATCATCAAACGCCATCATCATTCGGACCTCGGTTTAATGTCGGAAAATGCAGCGGGCGCAGTCATCGTTATTTCCAGCCATGTCGTGCGTGGCTCGGTTGGCAATCGGGCGGCGGTGTTTGCGCTGGAGACGCTCGGCCACCCGGTCTGGGCGCTGCCGACGATCGTTCTGCCCTGGCATCCCGGCCATGGCCGTTCGACGCGGCTGACATTTGCCGAAGCGGATTTCGATGCGGCGATCGACGATCTGATCCGCGCACCTTGGATCGGCGAAGTCAGGGCGGTGCTTTCGGGCTACTTCGGCAATGCCGCCCAGGCACGCTCGGTCGCTCGGCTGATCGCTGCGCTCCGGCAAAACAATCCCGAACTGCTTTATGTCTGCGATCCGGTCATGGGCGACCTCGGCGGCCTCTACGTGCCGGAAGCGACGGCCGAGGCCATTCGGGATCATCTCATTCCGCTCGCGTCGCTCGCAACGCCGAACCGGTACGAGCTCGCCTGGCTGTCGGGAGCAGCGCTCGATGACAACAGCGCAATCATGGAGGCGGCGCTGGCGCTTGGGCCGTCACGCATGCTCGTCACCTCGGCGGTCCCGATGATGGCGGGCGGTACCGGCAATCTCTACCTTTCCGGCCGCCACGCGCTGCTTGCCGAGCACCGCGTCGTCGAGAACCCGCCGAATGGTCTCGGTGACCTGCTGGCCGCCGTTTTCCTGTCGCGCCTGCTCTCCGGCCTCGAGGATGAAAAGGCGTTGCAGCTTGCCACCGCCAGCGTGTTCGAAGTGCTTGCGCGTGCGGTCAAGCGCGGCAGCAACGAGCTGATGCTGGCCAGCGATGCGCTCAGCCTGTCGACGCCGATGGCCATGGTGCAGATGCGCCGGCTCGTGCACCCGGTGCAGCGGCGGAAAAAATGACGCATTTGTCAATGTGCGCATTTTGCGGTGCGGCAGTTGATCTTGTCTTCCGCGCGCGCTAATCCAGAGGCATGCAGCGTTTTCCAAACACCCTTCTGAACGGTTATCGCAACTTTATGAACGGGCGTTATGCCGACGCCCGCGACAGGTATAGGCAACTTGCCGAAAACGGCCAGAACCCGAGCACGCTGGTCATTGCCTGTTCGGACTCACGTGCGGCTCCCGAGCTGATCTTCGATGCCGGCCCGGGCGAGCTTTTCGTCATCCGCAACGTTGCCAATATGGTGCCGCCCTACCAGCCGGACGGTCATTTCCATTCGACATCGGCCGCTCTTGAATTTGCCGTGCAGGCGCTGAAGGTCTCGGACATCGTCGTAATGGGCCATGGCCGTTGCGGCGGCATCCGCGCGGCACTCGATCCGAACGCCGAGCCGTTGTCGCCCGGCGATTTCATCGGTCGGTGGATGTCGCTGGTCAAACCCGCAGCCGAACAAATCCAGAGCAACGACGTGATGACCGAGGCTGAGCGACAGACGGCGCTGGAGCGTGTCTCCATCCGCAATTCGATCAACAATCTCAGAACCTTCCCGGAAATAAAGGCGCTCGAGGACGCAGGAAAAATGCACCTTCATGGCGCCTGGTTCGATATCTCGACCGGCGAGCTCTGGGTCATGGACGCTGAAACACGCGATTTCATCCGTCCCGAAATCTAGGAGCGGACCGGTTTATCAGTTTTTTAAGGATTGCTGTTAAGCTTCTAATCGGCTGCACACGACCGGCATTTGATTACGTGGCGATTGGCGATGAAGTTTGAAACCATCAAAAAGGTTATCCTGGCCGCCATCCTGCTGCCCTTCGTCTTCATGCTCATTGAAGGCGTTTTTGTCCTCCGAACTTCCATCTTGCAATACCGAGATCTCGAGAACGACCGGCGGTTCGCCGACGTACTTGCGCGCGGCGGGTCGATCGCGGCCACGGAAATCCTGAGCGAAATCGATGCCACTCGCCGCTATCTCGCGCATCCCAGCAGCGGGACTGCTGTCGACATGCAGCAAAGCCGGCTGACGCTGGATCGCGAACGCCATGCTTTCTATGCCAGCTTGCCGTCGCGCGATACGCTCGATCAAGGGCTTGCAGATGAATTGGCGGCCCTCAGCCTTGCCTATAGCCGCATCATCGCCGCGCGAAGCGCCGTCGACCAGGGCCGTTACTCCGGCAGCAACCCCGGCTCCATCTACTGGTATGCGGCTCTCAAGCAGCTTGCCGTCGTCGACGCACTTTCACCGCTGATCAGCGACCCGGTGCTGCTTGAAAAATCCAACCAGTTGATGGGCATCCTGCTCACCTACTACGGCGAAAGATTGATCACCGGGATTGGCACCCGCTACCTCGATCAAGACGTTTCCGCCAGATTTCCGATTGAACTGTTCATTCAGGGCAAGACCATGCTCGGTGCCGGCATGGATCACATGGTCTTCCATTCCTCAGCGCCGGTCGTGCGCGACATCGTTGCCTATCTCGGTCGCAGCGACCAGATGAAGGCGAATGCGATCACCGACGCCATTCTCGCCGGCTCGCGGCCGTCGCGCGCAATGGGCGACGCCTGGGCGGCCGCACAGCGCGAACGCATGGCTTTCCTTCAGCAAAAGATGGTGGAGGCCGCGAGTGATATTCACGAGACTGGCGAACAGTTTTCTACCCTCTCGCACGTACACCTGACGCAGATTCTGGCGCTGTGTGCAGGCCTGCTCATCCTCGCCACGCTGGTGATGGTACTGGCGGCAAGAGGGCTTCGGCTGATCGACAAGCTTACTCGGGACCGGGAAACGTTGGTGGGTGAGTTGCGTAACGCTGCTCAAACCGATCTTCTGACGGGGCTCTACAACAGGCGCGGCTTCGAGGTCGCCGCCTCGGCGCTCCTTACGCAGGCCGAGCACGGCTCGCACTGGATTTCCGTCGTTCTCTTCGATCTCGATCATTTCAAGAAGATCAATGATGTCCATGGCCATGACGCTGGCGACGCCGTGCTTCGGCACGTTGCCGGCGTTGCGCGCCAGAATTTTCGTTCCTTCGATCTCCTGGTGCGCCATGGGGGCGAGGAGTTCCTGGCTCTTTTACCGGATTCGACGCCCGACGAAGCCGCAATCGTCGCCGAGCGCGTGCGACGGGCGATCGAGACGGCGGAAATCCCGCTTGCGAGTGGCGATTTCCTCAAGGTCACGGCGAGCTTCGGATGCGCCGGCCGGGCAAACGACGCCGCCAACCGGAACTTCGAGGATCTGGTCAAACGCGCCGATCTGGCGCTCTACGCCGCCAAGGCTTCCGGCCGCAATTGCGTCGTGTCGGGGCCGGTCGTGCCGGCCCCGCCGCAGGAGGAGCGACGCAAGACGGCATCGGGCGGCAGTTTTGATTCCCGCATATGAAAAACGCCGCGTTCGCAGCGGCGTTTCCAAAAGCCTGGCTGTCAATGAAGGCTTATCTGCCGCCGTCGATCTGTTGGCCGATATAGGCGATCGCCTGCTGATAAACGCTGGCGGCGTTCCACCCCTGGATCGCAGTGAAATTCGGCTCTCCCGGCTGATAGCCGGCGCCGGCACGCCAGCCGTGGCCCTTGAGGAAATTTGCGGTCGAGGCCAGCGCATCGGCGCGGGAGCCGACCATGTCGACCCGGCCGTCGCCGTCGCCGTCGGCGCCGAAGCGCACGACGTTGCGTGGCAGAAACTGCGTCTGGCCGATTTCACCATGGGCGGCACCCTTGGCCTGCGGGCTCAGATAACCTTCGGAGACCAGCTGAAGCGCAGCATAGAGCTGATCGGTGAAATAGTCCGAACGACGGCAGTCATAGGCAAGGGTCGACACAGCCGACAGCGTATGCTGGTTGCCCATATAGCTGCCGAAACCGGTCTCCATGCCCCAGATTGCGATCAGCGGACCGGCGGGAACGCCGAAGCGGCGTTCGATCGAGGAAAAAAGGGCCTGGTTGGCCGCTTTCATCGACCGGCCGCGGGAAATGACGGCGGCACCGCCGCGCTTCTGCATGAAGGCATCGAAGGAGAGCTTGAAGCTTTTCTGGCCGCGATCGGCGGCGATCGTCGGCTTGTTGTAGTTGACGTTGGCGAAGGCGCGGCTGAGCACCGATTGGCTGACGCCATTGGCCGCTGCCGTCTGCTTGAAATCGGCGACCCAGGCGTCGAAGCCGGCGCTGGTATTGCCACATTGCAGTCCTTGCGCGAACGCCGGTACCGCGTGGAGGACGCCCATTGCCGCAGCGGCCGCCAGAAACAACTTTGTCATGCGCATTGAGAAACCCCGCTCTCGATCTGCATAGTTTTTAAGCGGGCAAGAGAATGCCAGCCACTCGCGATTTTGTCACGATCACCGTTTAGCGAGCGCTTATACAGTCGTATTTGCCCCGGAAAAAGCCCCACTCAACGAGCAGGGCTTTAACATCTTATGGTTTACAAATGGTATCAGGCTGCCTGCTTGCGCGGCTTGACCAGGCCGCGATTGACGAGCAGCTCGGCGATCTGGATGGCGTTCAGCGCCGCGCCCTTGCGCAGGTTGTCGGAGACCACCCACATATTGAGGCCGTTTTCGACCGTCGCGTCCTCGCGGATGCGCGAGATATAGGTCGCATCTTCGCCGGCGGATTCATAAGGCGTGATGTAACCGCCGTTCTCGCGCTTGTCGATGACGAGGCAGCCCGGGGCATCGCGCAGGATATCGCGGGCCTGGTCGGCGGTGATCTCGTTCTCGAATTCGATGTTGACCGATTCCGAATGACCGATGAAGACGGGCACACGCACCGCCGTGCAGGTCACCTTGATCTTCGGATCGAGCATCTTCTTCGTCTCGGCCAGCACCTTCCATTCTTCCTTGGTGTAGCCGTCTTCCATGAAGCTATCGATGTGCGGGATGACGTTGAAGGCGATGCGTTTGGTGAACTTCTTGTTCTCGATCGGATCGGCAACGAAGACGGCGCGCGTCTGGTTGAAGAGCTCGTCCATGCCGTCCTTGCCGGCGCCGGAGACCGACTGATAGGTGGAGACGACGACACGCTTGATCTTGGCGAAGTCGTGCAGCGGCTTCAGCGCAACCACCAGCTGCGCGGTCGAGCAGTTCGGATTGGCAATGATGTTGCGCTTGGTGAACTGCGTGACGGCGTCCGGGTTCACTTCCGGCACGATTAGCGGCACGTCGGCGTCGTAACGCCAGGCCGAGGAATTGTCGATGACGACACAGCCCTGCTGGCCGATCTTGGGGGAGAATTTCTTCGAGACCTCGCCGCCGGCCGACATCAGGCAGATATCGGTATCGGAGAAATCGTAATTCTCCAGATTGGAGACCTTCAGCGTCCGGTCCCCGTAGGACACCTCAGTGCCCTGCGAACGCGAGGAGGCGAGCGCCACGACCTCATCGGCGGGGAAGCCGCGTTCGGAGAGGATGTTGAGCATCTCCCGGCCGACATTTCCGGTGGCTCCTGCAATTGCTACTTTGAAACCCATTTCTCAAGCTCTCTTTCTCTTCTCTCCTCTTGTCCGGTGAGGGGAAAGGCGCGACGGATCGCGTCTTCCTGTCCCCAGCCGAGCCGGGGAGAGAGCGGCAGGCCAGAGACGTCAGACGGTTTTCGTCGTCGTTTTGGCCTTGGTTTTGGCAGAAACCGGAACGGCAATGTCCACCCCGGCAACCTGTGCCCGGTCATTGCATGCGGCAATGGCGTGTTCGTCGCGAACCATGGAGATTCCTTTTCCGCTGTTGCTCTTAGAAGGTTTTCCACAGGAGTCAAGGTTTTTGCGCTCGGAGGCGGAGGGCGAAAGCGGCCGCCGCGATGCTGCGACGTTTTGTCATGCCGCTGTCATCCCAGGGAGGTATCCCGGCTCGGTTGTCAATGTCTGCACCGAAAACGGGGGTTTTCCATGCGTACGCTTCTTGCCGCCTTTGCGGCCACCACCATCCTTGCGGGCGCCGCTCAGGCGACGACGGTCTATCCGCTCGATCGCGCCACGATCCTTGTCGGCTCGCCGTTCGATTTCAAGGTCGAGCTCAACAAGCAGGTCAAGCCTGAGGACGTGAAGATCACGGTCAACGGCCAGGATTACAAGAGCGTTCTCGGGGGCGAAGCGCAGTTCATCGAGCTGGAAAAGGGCAAGGAAGACAAGGCTCTCGGCTCCGCTCTGCTGTTGCGCGGCTTGAAGATTTCCGTTCCGGGCGACTACAAGATCGAAGTCGCTGCCGGCGACGAAACCAAGTCCGTCACCTGGAACGTTTACGAAACCGCTGCCCAGCCGAAGGCCAAGAATATCATCTTCCTGCTCGGCGACGGGCTTTCCGTCGCGCATCGCACCGCCGCCCGCATCATGTCCAAGGGCATGACCGAAGGTAAGGCGAATGGCCGTCTGAACATGGACGATCTCGATCGCATGGCTTTCATCGGCACGTCGGCGACGAATGCCGTTGCCACGGACTCGGCCAACACCATGTCGGCCTTCATGACCGGCCATAAGACAGCCGTCAACGCGATCGGCGTCTACGCGGACCGTACACCATCTTCGCTCGACGATCCGCGTGTCGAAACTTTCGGCGAAGCCGTCCGCCGTACGACGAAGAAGTCGATCGGCATCGTTGCGACATCTGAAGTCGAAGACGCTACGCCGGCTGCTGTCGTTGCCCATACCCGCAACCGCGGCGACAAGGCCGACGTCGTCGGCATGCTGCTCGACGTCAAGCCGGAAGTCCTGCTGGGCGGCGGCTCGGCCTATTTCCTCGGCAAGGAGGTCGCCGGTTCCAAGCGCAAGGACAATCAGGATTACATCAAGCTGTTCCAGGATGCCGGCTACAAGCTTGCGACCGACAAGAACGAACTCGCCGCCAATGCGTCGGCTGAAGGCAATCTCCTCGGTCTCTTCCACACCGGCAATATGGACGTGACGCTCGACCGCGAATTCCTGAAGAAGGGCACTGTCGACAAGTTCCCGAACCAGCCGGGCCTCGTCGACATGACCAAGGCCGCGCTCGACCGCCTCTCCAAGAATCCGGATGGTTTCTTCCTGATGGTTGAAGGCTCCTCGATCGACAAGATGTCCCATCCGCTCGATTGGGATCGCGCCGTTGTCGATACCATCGAATTCGACCAGGCGATCGGCGTTGCCCGCGAATTCCAGAAGGCGCATCCGGACACGCTGATCGTCGTTACCGGCGACCACACGCATGGTGTTTCGATCATCGGAACCGTCGATGACGAGAAGCCGGGTACGGAAATGCGCGAAAAGGTTGGCACCTATGCCGAAGCCGGCTTCCCGAACTACAAGGACGAAAATGGCGACGGCTATCCCGACAAGATCGACGTCAGCCGCCGCCTGTTCCTGAGTGCCAACAATGGCCCCGATCACTACGAGACCTTCCGTCCGAAGCTCGACGATCCCTTCGTTCCGGCTGTCCAGAACGAAAAGAAGGAATATGTCGCCAACGAGCAGTATAAGGATGTTCCCGGCGCCGTCTTCGTGCAGGGCAATCTTCCGAAGAGCAGCGAGAGCGGCGTTCATGCGGTCGACGACGTCGTCCTGCAGTCGGCCGGCCCGGGGCGCTGAAGGCTTCCATGGCTACCTCGAACAGAGCGACGTCTACCGTGTGCTCGCCGACGCCTTCGCGCTCGGCGCCAAGCAGACGAACTGATCGGAAACCGATCCTGCGGGGCAGCTTGCCGGCCTTGCCTCTTTCGTCGATCATCTATCCCGGCCGCTTACAGCGCCGCGCGTCTTTCAGACGCGCAAAAGGACGCTGTAACACTTTGAAGCTAGCATCGTGCTTTCCGAAAATCGTTCCGATTTCGGGCGATGCTAGAGGCCGGGATTTGCTTCCTGGAGATCACCATGGATATATTCCCTTCGCTGCATCTCAGCCGCCGACGGTTGATCGCCGCCGCCATTGCGTTCCCTTTTACGGCGTCTGCTGGTCGCGCTGTCGAGCCATCGCTTTCCTTCGACGAGCTCTACGGCAAGTTCGGCGTGCTGGGCCTCGAATTCTCCGACAAGGTGAAGCGTCTTGCCGGCCAGGACATCAGCATGAAAGGCTTCATGGCGCCGCCACTGAAGGCCGAGGCGCAGTTCTTCGTGCTGACCGAGGTGCCAATGTCGCTCTGCCCCTTCTGCTCCTCGGATGCGGATTGGCCGGATAATATCGTCGTCGTGTATCTCGCGGAGAAGCAGACATTCGTGCAGCCGCGCCAGACGATCGAAGTGCGCGGCACGCTGGAATACGGTTCCTGGACGGATCCGGAAACCGGCTTCGTCAGTCTGTTGCGCATCCGCCAAGCCGAATATTCCGCTGTCTGAACCGATATGCTCGCTCTCGATATCGAAAACCTTGCCATCACCTTTCCAGGCCTGTCCTCGCCGGCGCTGGCAATCGGCCGCCTGTCGATCAAGGCCGGCAGCAGGGTCGCCATCACGGGAGCGTCCGGCTCCGGCAAGAGCACCTTCGTCAACATCATTGCCGGGCTGGAGCGGACACGCCAAGGCCGCATCCGCTGGAACCGCGAGGATATCGCCAGTTTTTCCGAAAGCGGGCGCGACCGGTTCCGCGCTGCCAATATCGGCCTGGTCATGCAGGAGTTCCATCTTTTCCCGGGCCTGTCGGCGCTGGAAAACGTGCTTCTGCCGGCGCGGCTTGCCAGGGCCGCCACAGCTGACGTCATCGAGCGGGCGCATGTGCTTTTGACCACTGTCGGTCTTTCCCGCCCGGGCCAGAAGATCGAAACAATGTCGCGCGGCGAGATGCAGCGCGTGGCGATCGGCCGGGCGCTGTTGCGCAAGCCCGGCGTCATCATCGCCGACGAACCGACCGCGAGCCTCGATGCCGAAAGCGGTGAGGCCGTCGGCGATCTCCTCCTCGATCTTGCCATTGCCGAGGGCAGCACGCTGATCGTCGTTTCGCACGATCAGCGCCTGGCAAGCCGGCTCGACCGGCGCATCACCTTCGGCTCGGGCCGGATCAGCGACGATTCCGCGGCAACGGCGGGAGAGGCTGCATGATCCGCTTCATCCTTTCCGATCTTCGCCGCCTCTGGGCGGGGTCGTTGGTGGTGGTGCTGCTGGTGGCGCTTGCGACGGCGCTCGGCGTCTCCGTTGTCCTGCAGGAGCGAGCGCTTCGCCTCGGCAGCGCCCGCGCCGCCGACAAGTTCGATCTCGTTATCGGCGCCGGCGGCAGCGAGACACAGCTCGTTTTATCCTCCGTCTTCCTGCAGCCCTCGCCCCTGCCGCTGATGCCGGGCGAGGTGCTGGCCAGGCTTGCCGCCGATCCCCGTGTCGACTGGGCGGCACCGATCGGCTTCGGCGACTCGTTCTCCGGCTATCCGATCGTCGGCACGACTGCGACCCTGGCGGACAGGCTGGCGGGCGGCTTTGCCGAGGGGAAGGTTTTCGCCCGCGAGGGAGAGGCGGTGATCGGCTCGGCCGTTAAGCTTTCGCTCGGCGGCGAGATCAAGCCGATGCATGGCCTAGCGGAAGAAGGCGGCGAGACCCACACCGAACTCGTCTACCACGTTGCCGGCCGCCTGCGGCCGACGGGGACAGCCTGGGACCGAGCCATTCTCGTTCCGATCCAGGCCGTCTGGCATATCCATGGCCTTGGGGAGGAGGAACACGAGGAGCCTGGAGACGATCATGAGCCGGCGAGCGCCGATCACGACGCGCATGCGCATCAGGAACATCATGGCGAAATCGACCCGGCTGCCGTGCTCGACGAGAAATGGGCCGCGAATGCTCCCGGCCTTCCCGCCATCCTCGTCAAGCCGAAGACGATCGCCGATGCCTACAAGCTGCGGCAGGACTATCGCAGCGGCAATACCGTCGCCGTCTTCCCCGGCGAGGTGCTGACCAATCTTTATGCCACGCTCGGCGACGCCAAGCAGATCCTCGTCGCGATCGCTTCCGGCGCGCAGGCTCTCGTCGCAGCCTCGCTGGTGTTGGTCACGGTCATCCATATCGGTCAGCGCCGCCGCCAGATCGGCGCATTGAGGGCCTTCGGCGCCCCACGAAGTGCGATCTTCGGCATCGTCTGGTTGGAATTCTTCGCGCTCGTGGCAGTTGGGATCGCGCTCGGATTCGGGCTTGGATTTGCCGCGGCGCTTGGCTTGTCCGGCATGTTCTCGCAAACGAGCGGCATCGCCATGCCCGTCGGCTTCGCCCGCGAAGATGGTGGGCTTGCAGGGGTGTTGCTCGCCTTTTCCGCACTGCTCGCCGCACTGCCGGCGGTGCTCGCCTACCGGCAATCGCCGGCGCAGGCGCTGAGGGCGTGAACAGAGCCAGCAGACGACTTCCCTGCCCGCCAAAAGCGCTGCCATTAGACTAAAGTCATAATCCCAAAGCCTCTCTCTTTGCGGGCCATGTTTTCTGGCACACTCTCGTCAGGCGAGTCGCGGCCGGGGATTTGCTTTGAGGAGAGTAGGTCGCGCGCGTTGCTCATCACTCTGTGGAGGACAGACAATGGCAAATGTCGCAAGCATCGACGGCGCGAAGGCCGGTCCGATGACGGGCGAAGAGAAGAAGGTCATCTTCGCTTCTTCGCTCGGCACCGTTTTCGAATGGTACGATTTCTATCTTTACGGTTCGCTCGCCACCTATATCGGCGCGACCTATTTCACCCAATACCCCGAGGCAACGCGCAATATCTTCACGCTGCTCGCCTTTGCCGCCGGCTTCCTCGTGCGTCCCTTCGGCGCCCTGGTGTTCGGCCGTCTTGGCGATCTCGTCGGCCGCAAATACACCTTCCTGGTGACGATCCTGATCATGGGCATGTCGACTTTCCTCGTCGGTATCCTGCCGGGTGCGGCCACCATCGGCATCGCAGCCCCGATCATTCTCATCGGGTTGCGTCTGCTGCAGGGTCTGGCGCTCGGCGGTGAATATGGCGGCGCGGCAACCTATGTCGCCGAACATGCGCCGAATGGACGGCGCGGCTACTTCACCTCATGGATCCAGACGACGGCGACGCTCGGCCTGTTCCTGTCGCTGATCGTCATCATCCTGGTCCAGTCCCTGATGGGCCCGGTTCAATTCGCAGCCTGGGGCTGGCGCATTCCGTTCCTGGTCTCAGTCGTGCTGCTCGGCATTTCCGTCTGGATCCGTCTGAAGATGAACGAATCGCCTGCGTTCCAGCGCATGAAGGCGGAAGGCAAGGGCTCCAAGGCGCCGCTGACCGAAGCCTTCGGGCAATGGAAGAACGCCAAGATCGCGCTCATCGCCCTTCTCGGCGCCACCATGGGCCAGGCGGTCGTCTGGTATGGCGGCCAGTTCTATGCGCTGTTTTTCCTGCAGAACGTGCTCAAGGTCGATCTGTTCTCGGCCAATGTCATGGTCGCCATTGCGCTCTTCCTCGGCACGCCGTTCTTCGTCATCTTCGGCGGTCTTTCCGACAAGATCGGCCGCAAGCCGATCATCATGGCAGGCCTTCTCATCGCGGCGGTGACCTATAATCCGCTGTTCAAGGCGATGACCTGGACGGCGAACCCCGCACTTGCCGAAGCGCAGGCGTCGATCCGCGCAACGGTCACGGCCGATCCGTCGGATTGCAAATTCCAGTTCAACCCGACGGGCACGTCGAAATTCACCAGTTCCTGCGATGTGGCGACAGCATTCCTGACGAAGAACTCGGTGCCTTATGACGTCGTGCCTGGTCCCGCCGGACAGCCGGCGACGGTGAAGGTCGGTAACGGTACGATTACCAGCTTCGACGTTGTTGCTGCCGGCGACAAGGCGAAGGGCATGACCGCCGCCTTCGAAAAAGGCGTCAACATTGCGCTCCACGATGCCGGCTATCCGCTGAAGCGCGGGGCCGCCAAGGTGCCGGATAGCAAGCTCGATGCCTTCATCGCCGCCAATCCGGAACTGGCGCTCAACGCCGATGCGGTGCGCGCCGGCGACAAGGAAACCGTGCCGGCAGCCAAGCTGGTCGAAGGCAAGCTGCTAACGGCGGACGAGGCCAATGGCGTCACCGACATGGCAGTCTACAACATCGCCAATGGCGGCGCCTTCGCCATGACCGCTGACCCCACCCGGGTCAACTGGATCGGCACGATCGCCATCCTGTTCGTCCTCGTCATCTATGTGACGATGGTCTATGGCCCGATCGCGGCCCTCCTGGTCGAGCTCTTCCCGACCCGCATCCGCTACACCGGCATGTCGCTGCCCTATCATATCGGCAACGGCTGGTTCGGCGGCCTGCTGCCAGCGACGGCTTTCGCGATGAGCGCTGCCGCGGGTGATATCTATTACGGTCTTTGGTATCCGATCGTCTTTGCGGCGATCACGCTGGTGATCGGCCTGATCTTCCTGCCCGAAACGAAGAACAGGGATATCCACGCCATGGATTGAGGCGCTTTGCGCTAAGCATGCAGGCGAAAGGCCCGGCGCTCACAAGCCGCCGGGCTTTTCCATGTCCGGAAACAGGCGTTTGGCGAGAGGCCAGCCATCCGGCGCCAGCTTAAAAAGAAGTCCGCAGCGGGCATAGACGATGGCCGTCAGCAGCGAGAACCAGCCGCCGAATGCAAGGCCGGCGATGACGTCGCTTGGATAATGGGCGCCTACCATGACACGCGTCATGGCAAGCCAGATGGCGCAGGCGATGAAGAGAATGCGGTAGCGCGGAAACAGCAATGCAAAAGCGGCAAAGAAGGCGCCGACCGTCGTCGAATGGCCGGAGGGAAAGCTTTCGAAAGCGGCGTGGCCCGAAAAGGGCGTGAAGGAGAACATGCCGTAATCGTGGAAGTGGTCGGGACGCGCCCTTCCAATCGCCCGTTTCAGGAGATTGGCAAGAAGCCCGGAGAAGACGACAGTTGTGAACAGATAGGCGCCGATCCAGCTGACATAAAGCGCCTGCGCCTTGGAGCGCGCGGTCTTTAAAAGCTTGTAACCCGCCCTGCCCTGAAAGAAGAGCAGAATGCTGATGCAGATCAGCCAGCCAGAATCGCCGAAGCCGGTCAGCAGCTGGCCGAGCTGCTTCACCGCCGCAGGGCGTTCGCTGGCGCCGACCGGGGCATCGAAGAGCAGCATGGAAAGAACCACGGCATTGATGGTGATGAAGAGGCAGGCCTGCCAGCGCAAGGGCGGCATGCCGACGCCGCCGCGGCGCCAGCGCCTATCAAGGGAAGCCCAAAATGCCCGCATCCTGTCGTCCGTTCGATTTTGCCGGGTTAAAATTCGGCGCAAAAATACACGAGATTGTGGCTGAGAATAGTCCGTGTCGGATAATTCGACCGACCCGGTTGCGGCTGCTCGTCCTTACATGAAAAAGCCCTCCGCATGGGTGATGCGAAGGGCTGAACTGTTTCACGTGAAATATATCAGGCAGAAAGCGCCTTGAACTCGGCGAGGATCGCATCGCCCATCTCGACAGTGCCGACCTGCCTTGCGCCATCGGCCATGATGTCGCCGGTGCGAATGCCCTTGTCGAGCACGTTGGCGATCGCCCTTTCCAGGTTGTCGGCTTCCTTCACCAAGTTGAAGGAATAACGCAGGCACATGGCGAAGGAGGCGATCATGGCGATCGGATTGGCGATGCCCTTGCCGGCGATATCCGGGGCCGAGCCGTGCACCGGCTCGTAGAGCGCCTTGCGTTTGCCGGTCTTGCCGTCAGGCGCGCCGAGCGAGGCCGACGGCAGCATGCCGAGGGACCCGGTCAGCATGGCGGCGACGTCGGAGAGCATGTCGCCGAAAAGATTGTCGGTGACGATGACGTCGAACTGCTTGGGCTGACGCACCAACTGCATGCCGCCGGCGTCGGCCAGCATGTGTTCGAGCTGGACGTCGGAATATTTCGCCTTGTGCGTTTCGGTCACGACCTGGTTCCAGAGCACGCCCGACTTCATGACGTTGCGCTTTTCCATGGAGCAGACGCGGTTCTGCCTTGTGCGGGCCATTTCGAAGGCGACGCCGGCGATGCGTTCGATCTCGTAGGTATCGTAGACCTGCGTGTCGATGCCGCGCTTCTGGCCGTTGCCGAGGTCGATGATCTCCTTCGGCTCGCCGAAATAGACGCCGCCTGTCAGCTCGCGGATGATCAGGATGTCGAGGCCTTCGACCAGTTCCGGCTTCAGCGACGAGGCCGAGGCGAGCGCCGGGTAGCAGATAGCAGGGCGCAGGTTTGCGAAGAGTTGCAGATCCTTGCGCAGGCGTAGCAGACCGGCTTCCGGGCGCACGTCGTAAGGCACGCTATCCCACTTCGGCCCGCCGACGGCGCCGAACAAAACGGCATCGGCGGCAAGCGCCTTCTGCATGTCGGCTTCCGAGATCGCCGCGCCATGGGCATCGTAGGCGCAACCGCCGACAAGACCTTCATCGGTGACGAAACCGGCATTCATTGCCTCGTTCATATAGGCGATGATCTTGCGGACCTCGCCCATGGCCTCGGGACCGATGCCGTCACCCGGCAGCAGGAAAAGATTGCGCGCTGTCATGAAACCCTCCTGGAAAAACAAGTTGCGGTTTCTTAGACCCCGGAAATGGGCATTTCAAGCGAGAGAAGCGGTGAATCGGTACGCTTCATTTCCGGTCGCGATGGTTGCTCCTGTGGCCGCAAACGGATTAGAACAGCCGTCACAGTTTCATTTCCTGGAGGTTCCCATGGCTTCAGCACCTCTCCATCTCGACACGCCTCTGGTTCGGACATCCCCTGGCTATAGCGCCAGCGGCAAGCCGCTCTGGCTGAAGCTCGACGCATTACAGCCTTCCGGCAGCTTCAAGCTGCGCGGTGTCGGCCGGCTGTGCCAGCACGAGGTGGAAGATGGTGCCCGCGAGATCTTCTGCGCCTCCGGCGGCAATGCCGGCATTGCTGCGGCTTATGCCGGCCGGGCGCTCGGCGTGCCGGTCACGATCGTCGTGCCGGAGACGACGGCGGCCGATGTGCGGCAGACGATTGCCGCAACCGGCGCCAATGTTCTCGTCCATGGTTCGGCTTTCGATGAAGCCAACGCTCATGCGGTCGAGCTCGCAGAGAGCCGTAAGGCGACCTATGTGCACCCTTTTGACCATCCGCTTCTGTGGGATGGTCATGCCACGCTGATCGACGAGGTGGTGGCGAAGGGCGTGACATTCGATTGTGTCGTCACCAGCGTCGGCGGCGGCGGGCTGCTGGCCGGCATTGTCGAGGGGCTGAAACGGAACGGGCTTTCCGACATTCCCGTCATCGCCGTCGAAACCGAAGGGGCGGCTTCGTTTCATGCCAGCCTCAAGGCCAATGAACGCATCTCGCTTCCCGAGATCACCTCGATTGCAACGTCGCTCGGCGCAAAGCAGGTGGCGCAGCATGTCTTCGAGCTGCCGAAGCAGCACCCGATCGAAAGCGTTGTCGTCAGCGACGCCGATGCCATCGCCGCCTGCCTGAAATTTGCCGATGCGCATCGCATCCTCGTCGAGCCGGCCTGCGGCGCCGCCCTTGCCGTTGCCGATGTGCATGCCGGACTGCTTCAGCGTTTTGACAATCCGCTGATCGAGGTCTGCGGCGGAATCGGCGTGTCGCTGGAAAAACTGAGGGTCTGGAAAGAGAAGTTTTTCTGAGCTGCGCCAGTTACAGCGTCCTTTGCGCGCGTGAGATGCGCGCCGCTATAAAGAAAAAGCCGGGCAAAAGCCCGGCTTAATCGATCGGCAATTGGTCAGAGCTTAAGCGGCCCAGGGGTGCGACGCGACGTTCTTCTTTTCGAACTCGTCGATCGCCTTGCCCTTTTCCAGGGTCAGGCCGATATCGTCGAGGCCGTTCAGCAGGCAGTGGCGCTTGAACTCGTCGAGATCGAACTTGATCGAGCCGCCATCGGGGCCGGTGATCTCGAGGTTCTCGAGGTCGACCGTCAGGATGGCGTTGGAGCCGCGCGAGGCGTCGTCCATCAGCTTGTCGAGGTCTTCCTGGCTGACCTTGATCGGCAGGATGCCGTTCTTGAAGCAGTTGTTGTAGAAAATGTCGGCGAAGCTGGTGGAGATCACACAGCGAATGCCGAAATCGAGCAGCGCCCAGGGAGCGTGCTCGCGCGAGGAACCGCAGCCGAAATTGTCGCCGGCGACAAGGATCTTGGCATCGCGATAGGCTGGCTTGTTCAGCACGAAATCGGGATTTTCGGAGCCGTCTTCATTGTAGCGGGCTTCGGCGAAAAGGCCCTTGCCGAGACCCGTGCGCTTGATGGTCTTCAGATAGTCCTTCGGAATGATCATGTCGGTGTCGATGTTGACGACCGGCAGCGGCGCTGCAACGCCCGTGAGCTTCACGAATTTATCCATGACCCATGCTCCATTTCAGCAAATGTACTTTCCTGGATGTGCATCTAGTCCAGTTTTTTGCCGAAATGAAGGAGAATCTTTCTAAAGCGTACCGCGATCTTTCAGATTCGCTTGCTACGCTTTAGGTCTGGTCTGCCGCATGTCGTTCTCGCAAAACCGCTGCACACTATTGCGCGAACTGCTTTCAAATGGCGGCCACGCGACGTTTCGCGTGACCTGGCGACGGTACGCGTCCGGTTATTTGGCGGGCGCGTTCAAGCCCCAGAGCACGCCGAACGGGTCGCGAAGCTGGCCGTAGCGGTCACCCCAGAACATCAGTTCGACCGGCATGACGACTTCGGCGCCGGCGGCCACCGCACGATCCCACCAGAAATCGATATCGTCGATGACAAGCTGGATGGCAAAGCCTTCATGACCTTTGAAGGGATGGCCGTGTTCGGGATAGGCATCCGCCAGCATCAGGGAGCTGCCATTGATATAGAGATGAATATGCATCGTCCGGCCGCTTTCATCGACCGGTACCCTGTGGGCCTCTTCGGCGCCGAAGGCCTTCTTGTAGAATTCCGCGGCCTTCACCGCGCCGTCGACCGTCAGATAGGGCAGCAGGCCATTCTTCACCGGCGGTAACTTGGCCGGCTTGTTTTCCGTCGTATCCATGCACGTCCTCCATCGTTTTTGAGCGCCGGCAGAATGCCCGGCTGCTTCAAAGACGTATCACGGAAGCATGATGCGACAGTGTCGCCAATTTTTTTGAAAGCAGGCCTCAGAGATCGATGATCGTGCCGCGACCGTCGTTCCAGATGCGCATCTCCGGCTTGCCGTTGTTTGCCTTGGCGCGGACCGGAGCGGGCTTCATCTTCATCGAAAGCGCGCGTCCGACCATGAGCACGGTCAGGATGCCGCCGACAGCAAGCGTCACCGAGAAGGTGAGAAGCAGCATGGCGACAAAGAAGGTGGCGCCGGCCAGCATGAAGAAGATGGAGCGAATGTTCTGCATGGGTTTGAGACCTTTCTACAGAAAGGAATGTGGTCCTTCCTTTTCCTCTCTGCAAGGCAAGCATGGCTTTTTGTTGTCTTGCCGGGCTTTGCGAAGCTTGGCACTAATGGATGATGAACCAAACCAAACCTTTCCGCTCCGCAAGTCTGCGCCGCTCGGTGCTGAGCGTGCCAGCCATCAATCTCCGCGCGCTCGAAAAGAGCCGTTCCCTTGATTGTGATGCGGTTATTTTCGATCTGGAGGATTCCGTCGCGCCCGAGAACAAGGGCCATGCGCGGGAAAATCTGCGTGCTTTTTTTGCCGGACCGCCGCTCGAGGGCAAGGAAAGGATCATTCGCATCAATTCTTTGTCATCCGGATTCGGGGCGGCAGATCTCGATCTGGTCAAGGCGCTGTTGCCCGACGCCGTTCTCCTGCCGAAGGTGGACGCGCCTCGGGATATCACCGACATCGGCGATCTGCTTGCCGATGCGGATGCCCCGGAGGAGTTGCGCATCTGGGCCATGATCGAGACGCCGCGCGGCGTGCTGAATGCCGGAGCGATTGCTGAAGCCGGCTGCATGCTGGGGGCGCGGCTCGATTGCCTGGTCGTCGGCCTCAATGATCTGCGCAAGGAAACCGGCGTCCTGCCGCAGCCGGGGCGAAGCTTTCTCGTGCCTTGGCTGATGCAGGTCATTCTGGCGGTCAAGGCCTATGGGCTTGATGCGCTCGACAGTGTCTTCAACGATTTCCGGGATGACGAAGGTTTCGATGTCGAATGCGGGCAGGGGCGCGCCATGGGTTTTGCCGGCAAGATGCTGATCCATCCCGCGCAGATTGCGGCCGCCAACCGGCATTTCGGCCCGAGCCCCGAGGAGATTGCCGAAGCGCAGGCAATCATATCAGCCTTTGCCGATCCGGCTGCCCAAGGCCTGAACGTCATCAATGCGAACGGGCGGATGATCGAACGGCTGCATCTTGTCCAGGCCGAAGCTCTGGTTCATAAAGCTCGCCTGATTTCTGCAAGAAAGCCCGCCTGATGAAACTCTACCGCTTCCTGACCGGCCCCGACGACGCTTCCTTCTGCCACAAGGTCACCGCCGCCCTCAACAAGGGCTGGTCGCTGGAGGGCCCACCGACCTATGCCTTCAATGCCGCAACCGGCGCGATGCAATGCGGCCAGGCCGTCGTCAAGACTGTCGAAGGCAAGGATTACGATCCGGAGATGAAGCTCTCCGAGCAATAGCGCGTTCTGCCGAACGCACGGTTTCAGCGCTCGGCGGCTTCCTCGGCGCTGGCCTCGATCCGCTCCATATCCTCATCGCTCAGTCCGAAATGGTGGCCGATCTCGTGGATCAGGACGTGAGTGATGATATCGCCGAGCGTCTCGTCGTTTTCTGCCCAATAATCGAGGATGGGGCGACGGTAGAGGCGAATGCGGTTCGGCATTTCGCCGGTTTCCACGGTGAAACGCTCCGAAATTCCCCTGCCTTCGAAAAGGCCGAGCAGGTCGAAAGGCGTTTCCAGCGCCATATCCTCGAAAACGTCGTCATCGGGAAAATCCTCAATCTCGATCGTGAGATTGGTCGTCAGTTGGCGGAATTCATCCGGTAGATGGCTGTAAGCCTCCATGGCCAGCGACTCGAAAGTGCTGATCGTCGGCGCATGGCGGTCCCGCCAATCATCGCTCAGGTCTATGCGGGCCATGAATATTCCTTCCTTTGCGGGCCCATATAGAACCTTTGCCGCCGATTTTCGAGTGCGGAATCAAAGGCAGGAATAAATTCATAGAAAATGGTTGTTGACTCTTCTTCAGCTCTCTGGAATCCATAAGAACATAACAGGAACAATACGGACGGAGTAAACGCCATGGCGCAGAACGCCCTGGCGCGCGAGCGGCTTTTTGCGCTCCGCGAAACCATCGCCAAGCTGGAAGGAAAGCCTGCGCCGGCGCTTGCGGCAGCGGAGCGGGAAGCCCTGGCTTCGGGTGAGAGCGGGCGGCAGGATGCGGAACGGAATGGACGCAGACAGCGCTTGTCGTTTGGGGTGGCATCGCTCGACGAAGCGATGGAGGGCGGGCTGCCGCTCGATGCGATAACGGAAATCCGTTCGGCGCTTTTCCGGGATGCGGGAGCCGCCAGTGGGTTCGCCCTTGCGGCCGCAACGCTGCTGCAGCGGGTGGAGGAGGAGGCGAGCGACTGTTCGCCAATACTCTGGATCGGCGATCCGGTCTCGACGATGGAGGCCGGCCTTCCCTATGCGGTGGGTCTGCAGGATTTCGGCCTGCGGCCTGAGCGTTTCCTGCAGGCTTTGCCGCGCAAGCTCGATGAGGCGCTCTGGCTTGCGGAAACCGCGCTGGAAAGCGGCGCCTTTTCGGTGGTCATCCTGGAGATGAGGGGCAATCCCGCGCATGTCGGTCTGACCGAGAGCCGGCGGCTCGGTCTTCGCGCCAAGGCGGCCGGCCGGCCGCTCTTCCTGCTTCGGCAGGCAGGAGAGGAGGAGGCGAGCAGCGCCGCCTTCCGGCTGCTTGCCGAGCCTGCGCCAGCCGGCATGCGGGCTCTGCCGGGTGGATCGAGACTTGCCGGCAGCATCGGCAATCCGGTTTTTCATCTCAGCCTGGAGAAGAGCCGCAACCCGGCTCCGCTCTCCCTTCTTCTGGAGTGGAACCCTCATGAACGTCAGTTTTTCCCCATCAACGAGCCAAGGCACGCTCTTACTCCAGACGAACGGTCAGCGTATCCTGGCGCTCAGCTTTCCGCACCTTTCGACGGACAGGATCGCCCGCAGAAAATGGGGCCTCTCCTGGCGTTCGAGAGGGCGTCCTGAGGCTGCGCCGATCGTCTGCGCCGGAAAGCACGAAAATGCCATGCGGCTGATGGCGCTGGACGAGGCCGCGGAGGCGCTTGGCCTGAAGAAGGGCCAGGGTGTCGCGGAAGCGCGCGCCATGCATCCGAAACTCGATATCGTCGAGGAGGATCCGGCCGCCGATGCGCGGCTGCTCGAAGCCATCGCCGACTGGTGCGACCGCTATACGCCGTTGGTGGCGATCGACGGACGGGACGGGCTGTTTCTCGACATTAGCGGCTGTGCCCATCTTTTCGGCGGCGAGAGAGCGCTGCTGAAGGATATTCTGCTCAGGCTTTTCCATATGGGGCTCGACGTCCGGGGTTCGATCTCCTCTTCGCCCGGCCTTTCCTCGGCCGTCGCTCGTTTTGGCAATGGCGGCGTCATCGAAGACGAGGAAATGGAGGATATGCTGGCGCCGCTGCCGATCGCCGCGCTTCGGCTGAACGAAGACACCGTGGCATCGCTGAAGAAGCTCGGGCTGAAATATATCGGCGATGTCATGAATGCGCCGCGGGCGCCGTTGACCCGCCGTTTCGGGGCAAGCCTGCTATTGCGGCTCGATCAGGCGCTCGGACATGATGAGGAACCGGTTTCGCCGCGCCTGCCGGTTGCGAGCCTTTCGGCCGAGCGGCGGCTGGCCGAGCCGATCGGCACCGAAGAGGATATTCTCGTCCTTGCCGGCCAGATCGCCGTGTCGCTGAAACCCTCCCTGGAAGCCCGCGGCGCCGGCGGCCGCGTCTTCGAACTCGTGCTGTTTCGGGTCGATGGCCGGGTTTTCCGGATTTCGGTCGGCGCTTCACGGCCGCTCAGGGAGCCGAAGCGGATCGCGGATCTTTTTTCCCAGCGTCTGCAGGCAATTCATGACGATCTCGATGCCGGATATGGTTTCGAGATCCTGCGGCTGAATGTCGTGCGCCATGAGCCCTTCGAAGGAACGCAGGGCGATTTCGACGGCGGGCGGCAAAGAGAGATCTCCCTTGCAGCTTTCATCGACCGCGTCTCGGCTCGCCTTGGCGCAGACTGTCTCCAAAGCTTTCAGCTCCGTGAAAGCCATGTGCCGGAGCGTGCGGTTATCATAACCCCACTCATGGAGAGTTTTCCGGCGCATCGCAGGAGCGAGGGAAGCCGTCTTTCCGCCGCTCGCAGCGAGCGGCCTCTGAGGCTTTTTGCCCGACCGGAACCGGTGGAGGCCTTGCTCGCCGAAGTTCCGGAAGGGCCGCCGCAAAGTTTTCGGTGGCGCCGCATGCAGCATCAGGTTCTGCGCAGCGAAGGCCCGGAACGGCTTGCAATGGAGTGGTGGATCGATGGCGCCGACGCCAAAACGCGTGACTATTTCCGTGTCGAGGACAATGCCGGGCATCGTTTCTGGATTTACCGCGAAGGCCTTTACGGTGAAGAGCCGCCGCCGCGCTGGTTTATGCACGGGATTTTCGCATGAGCGCGGCGCCTGCATTTTTCGAGATCGGCGCCCGCACCAATTTCTCCTTTCTGGAGGGTGCTTCGAAACCTGAGGAAATGGTGGTGCAGGCCGCGGCGCTGAAACTTTCCGGTCTTGGAATCGCCGACCGGAATTCGGTTGCCGGCGTCGTCCGGGCGCATGCGCAGGCGCAGGAGATCGAAGAGAAATTCAGAAGAAGGCACGAGAAGAACCTCGACGGCAGAGAGGAAGAGAAGATTCTCGATCCAATCCGGATTCAGCCGGGCGCCCGTCTCGTTTTTTCAGACGGAACGCCTAATATCCTTGCTTATCCTGAGAACAGGCGAGGGTGGGCGCATCTCTGCCGTTTGCTGAGTGCGGGAAATTTGAGAGCGGAAAAGGGATCCTGCCTGCTTTACGAGGCGGATATCATGGAATGGGGGGACGAGATGATGCTGGCCCTCGTTCCCGGCCAGGCGGCTGCCGTCGAGCCTGTCGCCCAACAGGAATTGGAAGCCTGTCTCGCCCGGTTCCGGAACCGTTTCGGCAAGGCGTTTCACGTGGCGCTGGCGCCTGCCTATGATGGCCGCGACAGGCAGGTTTTCGCGGCACTTTCCGTAATCGCCGCCCGCCACCGCATTGCTGTCATCGCGACCAACCAGCCGCTCTATCACCATACGGATCGCCGACCCCTTTCCGATATCGTCATTTCGATCCGCGAGCATGTTCCGATCGCCGAAGCAGGTTTTCTTCTTGCTCCGAATGCCGAGCGTTATCTCAAGGGCCCACGTGAAATGGCCCGGCTGTTTCGTGATTATCCAGAGGCGATCGCCAATACCGGGACATTCTTCGGCAGGCTTTCGTTTTCGCTCAATGAGCTGAAACACAATTACCCGCCGGAAAACGATCCCGGCGAGACGCCTTATGAAACCCTCGAACGTCTGACGAAAGAGGGCGCTAAGAAGCGCTATCCGGATGGCGTTCCTGCTCAAATCCAGACCCAGATCGACTATGAACTCGATCTCATCCGGGAGAAGAAATACGAGCCTTATTTCCTGACGGTCCACAAGCTCATCCAGCATGCGCGTTATGAATTGAAGATTTTGTGCCAGGGCCGCGGTTCTGCAGCCAACTCGGTCATCTGCTATTGCCTCGAGATCACGGAAGTCGATCCGACCAAAAGCACACTGCTTTTCGACCGCTTCATCTCGATGGATCGCGACGAGCCGCCTGACATCGATGTGGATTTCGAGCATGACCGCCGCGAAGAAGTCATCCAGCACATCTACAGAAAATATACCAAGGAGCATGCCGGGCTGACGGCTGGCGTCACCACCTATCGCACTCGTTCCGCCGGCCGCGAGGTCTCCAAGGCCTTCGGGCTTTCGGAGGACGTCCAGGCGGCGATCAGCAGCCTGGTCTGGGGCTGGTCGGAGGATAATCTGTCGGAGCGGGATGCCAAGGCGGCTGGGCTCGATATTTCGGATCCGGTGACATCAAACGTTCTGCGCTATGCGTCCGAACTCCTCGGATTTCCGCGTCACCTGACCCAGCATGTCGGCGGCTTCGTCATCACCCGGGATCGGCTCGATGAAGTCGTGCCGATCATGAAGACGGCGATGCCGGATCGCTATATGATCGAATGGGACAAGGACGATCTCGACAACGTCAAGATCCTGAAGGTCGATGTTCTGGCTCTCGGAATGCTGACCTGTCTCAGAAAGGCTTTCTCGCTGCTCGAACTGCATTATGACGTGAAGAAAACCCTTGCCGATCTCGGCAACAGGGAACACGGAGACGAGGGCGTACCGGTTTATGACATGATGTGCCGGGCCGACACGCTGGGCGTCTTTCAGATCGAAAGCAGGGCGCAGATGAGCATGCTGCCCCGGCTGAAGCCGCGCCGATTCTATGATCTCGTGATTGAAGTGGCAATCGTCCGCCCGGGGCCGATTCAGGGCAATATGGTCCATCCCTACCTGACGCGGCGGGAGCAGTCGCATTCTCCAGGTTTCAAGATCGACTATCCGAAAGACGAGATGATCCCGATCCTCAAGCGGACGCTCGGCGTGCCACTGTTTCAGGAACAGGCGATGCAGATCGCGATTACGGCGGCGGGCTTCTCGCCTGCCAAGGCCGACCGCCTGCGCCGCTCGATGGCGACCTTCAAGCGGTTGGGAAAGGTCAACGCGTTCAAGGATGATCTGATTAATGGCATGACCCGCAGAGGCTATCCGAGGGACTTTGCCGAACGCTGCTTCAGCCAGATCGAAGGCTTCGGCGAATATGGCTTTCCGGAAAGCCATGCGGCTTCCTTCGCCCTGCTGGTCTATGCCTCGTCCTGGGTCAAGGCCTATTATCCAGACGTCTTTTGCGCTGCCATGCTCAATTCGCAGCCGATGGGCTTTTACGCGCCGGCGCAGCTCGTTCGTGATGCCAGGGAACACGGGGTCGAGGTCCGACCCGTCGACATCAACAGATCCAATTGGGATTGCCATCTCGAGGAGGCGGTATTCGACAGAAATGCCGTCGACAGGCGGCATGCCGATATGCGAGCCCTCATCAAGGCAAAGCGAGCCGTTCGCCTCGGCTTCCGGCAGGTCAAGGGTCTGTCCGAGAAGGCGTTGGAGAGCCTTCTTGCCAACAGGGGCGATGGTTATGGCTCGGTTCGTGATCTCTGGCTGCGGTCCGGCCTCGACAAAGCCGATATCGAAAGGCTGGCGGATGCCGATGCCTTCGGCTCGATCGGCCTGTCGAGGCGTGAGGCGCTTTGGGCTGCAAGGGCGCTGGATACGAAATACGCTCCTGAAAAATTGCCTCTGTTCGATCGGGTGAACCATATCGATCTGCAGGTCGAACCGAAGACCAGCCTGCCTGATATGCCGCCAGGCGAGCAGGTGATCGAGGATTATCGTTATCTGTCATTGTCGCTGAAGGCGCATCCGGTGTCTTTCCTGCGGGAGGAATTCCGAAAGATGGGCATCACGCGCAATGTCGATCTCCTGACGGTGCCGAACGGAAAGAGAGTGACCATCGCCGGTCTGGTGCTGGTGCGCCAGCGCCCGGGTTCGGCCAAGGGTGTAATCTTCATGACGCTGGAGGATGAAACCGGTGTCGCCAACGCTATCGTCTGGAGCAAGATATTCGAAAAATACCGGGCGGTCGTCATGGGTGCCCGGCTCGTGAAAATCCGGGGCAGGCTGCAAAGCCATAGCGGCGTCATCCATACGGTCGTCGAGCATATGGAGGACATGACGCCGGCGCTTGGCATCCTGCAACGCGAGGCCCGACGTTTCGGTGCCTGCGAGCGCGCCGACGAGGTGCTGAGGCCAGGGGTCGATCCACGACAGAGAAGGCTTGCGAATGCGCGGGAAGGGGCGGAATTGGAAAGGGAGGCGGGCGCCGCGGGCCGCCATGCCGGTGTGGTGGAAACCGCCGAGGTCATGCCGCGCGGGCGGAACTTTCATTAGCAGTCGGATCGACCGGATCACCGGCATGCCTCATCGTGTGATCGCCGCACAGTTCCAGTCAATCTGCAACAGGCCGCGCCCATCGCTTCCAATCGATGCCGTCTGATTCGAATTTTTTCTTGACAGCCACCATCTTCTTTAGCAGAAAACACGATAGTCAATGTCATGTTTGGAAATGAAGACGTGCTTGTCTGCAGCTGCAATTACATAACCGACAAGGAAATCCGGGAGGTTATCACCAACCTTCTCGACGACGACTGTTGGCAGCTTATCGTGCCTGCGAAGGTCTACCACGCCATGGAAAAACGCGGCCGTTGCTGCGGCTGCTTCCCCAACGTGGTCGACATTATTATCCAGACGACCGAGGAATATCACGCCCGTCGCCACTCGACGGAGGCCGAGATATTTGATTTCATGTCGCGCTTGAAGCAGTTCCATGAGGAAAACAGGAGAGCGGACATTGAAAGGCGACAAAAAGGTCATCGAGCGGCTTAACGAGGCACTGTTCCTCGAACTCGGGGCGGTCAACCAATACTGGGTCCACTATCGTCTTCTCGAGGATTGGGGCTACACCAAGCTCGCCAAGAAGGAACGCGCCGAATCCATCGAAGAGATGCATCATGCCGACCGGCTCGTCGCCCGCATCATCTTCCTCGAAGGCCATCCCAATCTGCAGACCCTGGCCCCCCTGCGCATCGGCCAGAACGTCAAGGAAGTCCTCGAAGCCGATCTCGCCGGCGAGTACGACGCCCGCACGGCCTACAAGAAGTCGCGCGATATCTGTTATGAAGCCGGCGATTACGTCTCGATGAAGCTGTTCGAAGAGTTGCTGGCCGATGAAGAAGGCCATATCGACTTCCTCGAAACGCAGCTCGATCTGCTCGAAAAAATCGGCGAAAGCAAATACGGCCAGCTCAACGCCGATTCCGCTGACCAAGCCGAATAAGCTCCTACCAGGTGCTCGCCGCGCCCAAAACGGAAGCATCCGGGCATGATCAGTCTTCCGATTGCAACGCCGCCAGATGCTGGAACTCTGCGATCACCTGGTCATAGACGGCGCGTTTGAAAGGAACGATCAGGCCCGGCAGTGCATGCATCGGCTTCCATTCCCAGGCATCGAATTCGGGATCGTGGCCGCCGGGCGGCGGGTTGATAGCGATCTCGCTTTCGTCGCCGTCGAAGCGGAAGGCGAACCAGCGCTGCGTCTGACCGCGGAATTTTCCTTTCAGTCCGATGCCGATCAGCGCCGGCGGCAGATCATAATTGATCCAGTCCCGCGCTTCGGCGAGCAGCGTCACCGTCCTGATGCCGGTTTCTTCATAAAGCTCGCGATAGGCGGCATCCAACGGATTCTCGCCCTTGTCGATGCCCCCCTGGGGCATCTGCCAGAGCTGCGGCGAGCCGTCATATTCGGAATTGCCGTCGGGGATGCGCCGGCCGGCCCAGACCAGGCCATCGCGGTTCAGGATCATCACGCCGACGCATGGGCGATAGGGCAGATCCTCGGCTTTCACGGTCGCCTGGCTCATCTTCTTCTCCGTTGAGGTCATCATCTCAGGGGTTTCTGGGGTCGTTGGAAAGCGCTGCGACGCCGACGATCTCGATGCCGCGCATAGAAGCTTCCTCGCTCCACTTGGCAATGGCGTCGACGCTTTCGTCAAAAGCCGAGGCGACGCCGATCGCCTGGCCGTTCTTGCGAGCGATGCGTTCGAGCTCGTCGAGTTTCTGCAGGATGGCGTTGACGTCGAGCTGGCCGTCGAGCTGCAGATCGGCAAAGACATAGGGCAGTTCAGTCCCCTTGGCGACATCAGCCGTTTTCGACTGCGCCGACGTCCCGTCGTCGAGGAAGAGCAGGCCACGCTTGCCGATATCGCGCATGACCGGTTCCATGGCGGCAGGGTCGGAAAGGAAACGGCCGCCGAGATAGTTCATGATGCCGGTGTAGTTGGTGATCTCGCCCATCGCCTTGTGGAGGTTCTCGATGTTGCGGGCGACAGGCTTTGAGGTCAGCAGAGTCTCAGGGCCCGGATCGTTCGCCGGGTAATCAAACGGTTCCAGCGGCACCTGCAGAAGGATTTCATGGCCGCCGCGGCGAGCCTCCTGCATCCAGCGCTGGAGGCTGTTGCCGCTTGCGGCAAAGGCTAGCGTGATCTCCTCGGGTAATTCGGCGATGGCGCGCTGCGTTCCCGTCTGGCTAAGCCCGAGGCCGCTGACGACAATGGCGATGCGTACACCGCGGGCGCCGGACGCGGGACGGGCATACTGATCCATCGGCCGTCGGCCGTCGGGGCCGACGATCGGCAGCCTGCCATAGGCCGAATCCTCAAGCAGCGTCTCGTTCGGCAGCGCCGCCATGCGCGGATCCTGGCCGATCTGCATCGCATCGACCAATACCGGTCCGCCGCCGTCGCGGGGGCGGGGGCTGTATTTGGTGACGACGGAGCCGTCACCGGTGACCATCTGCTCGACATTGGCGCCCGAACGCGGTTCGGCGCGCGGCATGCCATCCGCCGCCTGGCCGGCCGGCTTTTGCGCTGGTTGGGGTGTGCCGGAGGAGGGCACTGCCGCCTGATCGGTTGCCGGCGGATTTTTGCGTTCGAGCCCGTCGCCGCGAAACGCCGTATAGAGCGAGAAGCCGCCTATTGCAAAAAGACACAGACTGGCGGCGATGCGGCCGAGAAGCAGCACTCCCGGCCGCCGGCTGCCGGTTTTGCGGTTGCGCCCCAAAGGCGCATGCAGGTCCGTTCCCAATTTTCTCGCCCGCTCCAAACCGGGAAACAGCAGAAAGGGTCAAGGCCGGGCGAGTGCCCGGCCTTGCAATGATCGATTACTTGGCGACGACGGCCTTGTCCGGGTTCGGCGGGAAGGCCGGATCGGTCTTCTTGCCGCGCAGCAGGTCGAGCGCGTAGTTCAGCTGAACGTCATCCTTCGGGTCCGGCGGCACATAGGCAACGGAGCCCGAACCCTCGTCGGTTTCGCTCTGGCCCTTGATGTGGCCGCGCAGGCTGGATTCGCCTTCGGTCACCATCTTGCCCTGCAGTTCCTCCGGCAGCGGCTCCTCGACCTTGATGTCAGGGGTGATGCCGGTGCCCTGGATCGAGCGGCCCGACGGCGTGTAATAGAGCGCCGTGGTCAGGCGCAGCGCGCCGTTTTCGCCGAGCGGGATAATCGTCTGGACCGAACCCTTGCCGAAGGAGCGCGTACCGAGAACGGTGGCACGGCGCAGATCCTGAAGGGCGCCGGCGACGATTTCCGATGCAGACGCCGAACCGCCATTGATCAGCACGATGACCGGCTTGCCGTCCGTCAGATCGCCTGGCCCGGCATTGAAGCGGCGGGTTTCATCGGGATTGCGGCCGCGGGTCGAAACGACCTCGCCACGCTGCAGCAGGGCGTCGGAGACGTTGATCGCCTGGTCGAGCAGGCCGCCCGGGTTGAGGCGCAGGTCAAGGACATAACCCTTCAGCTTGTCGGCCGGAACGGTGTCCTTGATCTTCTTGATCGCCTTCTCCATGTCGGGATAGGTCTTTTCGGTGAAGGAGATGATGCGGAGATAACCGACATCGTCCTCGACGCGCGACTTGACGGCCTGGACGGCGACGACGTCACGGACGATCGTCAGTTCGATCGGCTTGTCGGCGCCCTTGCGGATCAGCGTCAGCTTGATCGGGGTGTTGACGGCGCCGCGCATCTTCTCGACGGCGTCTTCCAGCTTCAGGCCGCGAACGGACTGCCCGTCGATCTCGGAAATGTAGTCGCCGGCGAGAACACCGGCCTTGGCGGCGGGCGTGTCATCGATCGGGGTGATGACCTTGACGAGCTCGTCTTCCATCGTGACTTCGATGCCGAGGCCGCCGAATTCACCCTTGGTCTGGGTGCGCATGTCTTCGGCGTCCTTCGCATTCATGTAGCTCGAATGGGGGTCGAGCGAGGACAGCATGCCGTTGATGGCGTTTTCGATCAGCTTGTCTTCGGCCGGCGGCGTAACGTATTGCGCGCGCACCCGTTCGAAGACGTCGCCGAATACCGACAGTTCCTTGTATGTGGAGGATCCGGCTGCTTCTGCCGGCACACCTGCCGAATAAATGACGCTCATCGCGGTCGCACCCATCAATGCGCCGACCAGAACAAGAGAAGCCCTACGAATCATTGCGTGCCTTTCCAGTGTCCTTGGCGGTCCACCACGGTCGGGAATCGACCGGTTTACCGTCTTTTCGAAATTCAATGTAAAGCGTTGGCCGGTCCGTTTCCAGCGCCAATGCAGTTGCGCTTGCCACTCTTTTCGCTCCCATCACGGCGAGCGGCTCGCCGGAGAAAACGAATTTTCCCTGACGGGTATTGATCGTATCCATTCCCGAGAGAACCAGGTGGTAACCGTCGCCCGCGTCGAGAATGACCATCTGACCGTAACTGCGGAAAGCGCCGGCAAAAACCACCAGCCCGTCGGCCGGGGCCGTCACCACTGTTTCGGGGTTGGTGGCGACCGTCATTCCCATGGCTTCATGCCCGGTGCCATCGGCATCGCCGAACTGGCGCAGGATATCGCCTGCCACGGGCAGTTCCAATTTCGCCCTCAATTCTGCGAAGGGATATGCGGGCGCAATGCGGTTTTTATCGGGCACGCCGCTCTCGGCCAGCGCCTTCGCCTGAGCCCGCTGCTCGTCCGTCAAGAGCTTGCGGTTCTCCTCGGCTTGGCGAGCGGCGGTGGCCGCTTCGCGTACCGAGGCGATCTCGGATTCCATTGAGGCGACGAGGCCTTCGAGGCTGGTCGCCTTGCCCGCGAGTTCCTCGGACCGCTTCTTCTCGGCCTCCAGATCAGCGGCGTTGCTGCGGCTGAGCTTGTCGTTTTCGGCAAGCAGCAGGTCCATGCGCCGCTCTTCCTCAATGCCATCAGTCATCGTCGCTGTCAGCTGCGTCTTCTCGGCGGCGCTTGCCGTCTGCAGCGCGGCCAGGCTTCCGAGATCGGCGGCGAGCTTGTCGGTTTCCTTGCGAATGCCGGGCACGACGGCGCCGAGCAGGATGGCGCTGCGCACGGAAGCAAGCGCGTCGTCGGGGGTGACGAGCAACGCCGGCGGCGGATTACGGCCCATGCGCTGGAGTGCTGCCAGCACCTCGGCCAGCAGTCCGCGGCGTTCATGCAGGGAACGGCGGATGCCATCCTCCTTGACGCCGAGGTCGGCAAGCTTCTTTTCGCTCTCGAGGATCTGTTTTTCCAGCCCCTTGCGGCGGGCGGCGGAATCGATCAGCGCCTGGCGAATGCTCTGCGTACTCTTTTCCAGATTGGCGATACTCTGCTGGAGTTCGCTCACCTTGTCGGAGGACAGGCTGATTGATTTCGACAGGGTTTCGAGTTCGGCGCGGGTCTGATCGCGTTTGGCGGCAAGTTCGGCGGCCGGATCGGGCGACGGCGCCTCGGCGGGCGGCGGGCTTGAAGCTTGTGGCGCTTCCGGGGCGGCATCCTGGGCCCGGACCGAAAACGGGCTTGTCGAGACGAGGATGACCGCAACACCGAAACCGGCCGCAAGTGCCGGCAGAATCATGCGGTGTCGCCTGGTTGGAGTCGTCGTCATGCGTGTCCGGGCACTCTCTCAAATCGCGCGGAGACTAAGCTGATTTGGCACGCTTTGCCAGAAAGTTTGCAGGAGAAAGCCTGCCTGCGCAAAACACGGCTGCGTGACAATGCGACGCGCAGCCAAAGCCATGGACCGAGCCTGAACCGTCAGACGCGGTGATAGGGGTGGCCGGACAAGATGGTGACGGCGCGGTAGAGCTGCTCGGCGATCAGCGTGCGCACGAGTTGGTGCGGCCAGGTCATTTTGCCGAGGCACAGTGTGGCGTCGGCCCGATCGTAAAGGGCGGGATCGAGGCCGTCGGCTCCGCCGATCGCAATCGTCAGCTCGCGTTTTCCCTGGTCACGATAGGTGCCGAGCAGGTTTGCGAAGGCTTGGCTGTCGAGCGCCTTGCCGCGTTCATCGAGAAGAATGAGAACACTGCCCTCGGCCAGCGATTTCAGCAGCATCGCCGCCTCTTCGCGCTTGCGGGTCTCCGCATTGGAGGCGCGGCTTTCGCCAACTTCGGTAATACGGGTGAATTCGAGGCCGACCGCAGAGCCGGCCTTGGCAAAACGATCGAGGTAACGGGCCACGAGATCCTTTTCGGGGCCGGACTTCAGCCGTCCCACCGCAAAAAGACCAATTCGCATTTCCCCGCTCCTGCTCGTGACGGCATTTCAGGCACACGATACACCGCAGCCGGCTTCGCATGTTTCCCGGCCAGTCAAATGCCGCATCTCAGGCGCCGGGCGATGCCGGCCTGCCTGTCAGTGCCGTGTTTCCTCATCCATATCCGGAGCCGCCCACATCTTTTCGATGTTGTAGAACTCGCGGATTTCGGGACGGAACACATGCACGATGATGTCACCGGTGTCGATCAGGATCCAGTCGCCGCCTTCCTGACCTTCGACGCGGGCCGTACCGAAGCCTTCGTCCTTGAGATCGGTGAGCAGGTGATCCGAAATCGCCAGGACATGCCTGTTCGAGCGACCGGAGACGACGATCATGTAGTCTCCAAGCGCCGATTTTCCGGCAATGTCGATGGTGACGATATCTTCAGCTTTGGAGTCCTCAAGGCTGGTGAGGACGGCTTCTAAGGCGCGGGCAGCGGCATCGGCGCCACGTTCCGCACTCTTCGGGACAACGGCGAGCGTTTTTCCCTTGGCGTGTACTGTTGTCAGTTTTTTCCCTTTCCTGGAATGACAAACCATGCACAACACGAGATCCGATCACGACCGGATCATGGTTAAGATAGGCATCAATCCATTAATGTTTCAAGACGTGCTAAGGTACAGAGCCGCCGAAAATCCGATCTGGCGTCCGAATTGAAGAATATTGCCGCTCGGGCTGCTTGTGCGGTCGGTGTACAGTTTCCGTGCCGCGGCGTAAAGTGCCGCAAATTCCTCGATTTTTCGATTCAATGACCGACCCCGCCGCAAAAACACCTGTTCCCGTCCTGCGAATCAGCTTCCCGAATGAGCATCGTCTCGGTCACGGCAAGATGGAGCTGCTGGAGCATATCCGCGCGACCGGATCGATCTCGGCGGCCGGGCGGGCGATGGACATGTCCTATCGCCGAGCATGGCTGCTTGTCAGCGAGATGAACCGGATGTTCTCAGAACAGGTGGTGGAGCCGCAACGCGGCGGGCAGAAGGGCGGCGGCGCGGCATTGACACCGTTCGGCGAAGAATTGCTCGCGCGTTTTCGCCGGATGGAAAAGACGGTGCGGGAGAGCCTTGCCAAGGATCTCGCCTGGCTCGAAGCCAAGCGCAACCTGCCGCCTGGCGAGCACGGTTGATCAGCCTTCCAGGGCAACCGTCTTGATGATGGCGAAGACGGTCTTGCCAGGCCGGAGATCGAGGCGCTCGCAGGACAGTGCGGTGATACGCGAAAGAATGGCATTGCCGCCGCAATCGATCCGGATTTCGACCGTTCCGTCCTCGCCAGACGATATCGCCTCGATCCTGCCTTCGAGAATGTTCAGCGCGCTGAGGCCCTCGGGCCTGGCGGTCGCCAGCATGACGTCGCGCGACGGAATGCGGATGCGCACCGGTCTGCCGGGCGGAAGCACTCCGCTCGGAATATGCAGTTGGGAGGATTTCAGAGCGACGGTCGACAGGCGGTGACGCGCATCGAAGCTTTCGACGGTGCCTTCGAGCAGCGCGCCGGCCTCTTTCCGGTCGGCGGCCGCTGAGGGACGGCTCAATATGTCGACGGCCGGGCCGGTCGTTTCCACCTTGCCGTCGCTGAGGACGACGACCTGATTTGCGAGTCGTGCCACCTCGGCGATCGCATGGCTGACATAGACGATCGGAATTTCGGTTTCATCACGCAACCGCTCGAGATATGGCAGGATCTCGGCCTTGCGTGCCTCGTCGAGGGCGGCGAGCGGCTCGTCCATCAAGAGCAGGCGGGGTGAGGAGAGAAGGGCACGCCCGATCGCGACGCGCTGTTTTTCGCCGCCGGAAAGTTTTGCCGGGCTGCGTTCCAACAGCGGCTCGATGCCGAGCAGGTCGATAATATGATCGAAGCTCTCACGGCGTGCCGCCTTTGGGGCAAACCAGCGGCCGTAGGAAAGATTGGCTCGGACGCTCAAATGCGGAAACAGCCGTGCCTCCTGGAAGACATAACCGAAACGGCGGCGGTGTTTCGGGACGAAGATGCCAGCTGTCGTTTCGGTGAGGCGCTCGCCGTCAAGCACGACGCGACCTTCATCCGGCCGGGCGAGACCGGCGATGATGCGGATCAGTGAGGTCTTGCCGGAGCCGGAGCGGCCGAACAATACGGTTACACCGCCTTCGGAGGTAAAGGCGGCGTCGAGCGCGAACGCGCCGAGCCTTTGTTTTGCCTCGACAATCAGCGTCATTCCGGATCAATCCTTCGGCCGGCGAGACGAGCAAGGAACTCCGAGGCAAGCAGAGCGGCCATGGAAATGGCGACAGCGACCAGCGTCAGTCGCAGCGCGCCGGCATCACCGCCCGGCAATTGGGTGAAGGTGTAGATTGCTGCCGGCAGCGTCTGGGTCTCGCCCGGGATGTTGGAGACGAAGGTGATCGTCGCGCCGAACTCGCCCATCGCCTTGGCGAAGGAGAGGATCATGCCGACGATGATGCCCGGGAGCGTCAACGGCAGGGTGATCGTCAGGAAAACCCAGGCAGGGCCGGCGCCGAGCGTTCCGGCCGCCTCTTCCAGCTTGCGGTCGACCGCTTCGATCGACAGGCGAATGCTGCGAACCATCAGCGGAAAGGCCATGACGGCACAGGCAAGTGCGGCGCCCGTCCAGCGGAAGGAGAAGATGATGCCGAAATAATGGTCGAGCAGGCTGCCGATCGGGCCGCGGCGACCGAAGAGGATGAGAAGAAGAAAACCGGTGACGACGGGCGGCAGGATCAGCGGCAGGTGAACGATGCCGTTCAGCAACGACTTGCCCCAGAAGCGGCCGCGGGCCAAGAGCAAGGCAACGAGAATGCCGAAGGGCAGGCTCGCCAGCATTGCGACGATCGAGACGCGCAGGCTGAGCAGGATTGCCGTCCATTCCTCGTCGCTCAAGCCGAATATGTTCAACTGCGGTCGTCTCCCTGGAAAATCAGACATCATTCGACGCCTGCCCTTCATCTGCCTGCCGGCACCTTCTCCCGCTCGCTGGGCGAAGGGGAATGCCGCAACCTCTCCGTTCCTCGCCAGCCTCTCGCATGGCACGTCCCCTCGCCCCGTTTACGGGGAGAGGGTTAGGGTGAGGGGCAGCCGCGGCTTGGTGCCTAACCTGCTGTACATCAACCGATTGCAGATGCTCGGGACAAGCCCGAGCATGACGAAACATTAGTTGGCCGACTATTTCAGAATAGTGAAACCCTGCGCCGTGAGGAAAGCGGCTGCCTTGTCCGACTTCAGGAAGTCGAGATAGGCCGCTGCATCCGGGTTCTTGCTCTCGGCAAGAATTGCGACCGGATAGATGATCGGCGGGTGGGAGTCGGCCGGGAAGGTGCCGACGATCGCGACACCCTTATCGGCGGCCGCGTCGGTCTGGTAGACGATGCCGTAAGGCGCTTCGCCGCGGGAGACGAGGGCGAGGGCGGCGCGCACGCTTTCGGCGCCGGCGACCTTGGATTCGACCGATGCCCAGACACCGAGTTTTTCCAGCGCGGCCATGCCGTATTTGCCTGCTGGGACCGATTTCGGCTCACCCATGGCAAGCCTGCCGTCACCGAGCACAGCGGCGAGATCGAAACCCTGTTTGATCTCGACCGGCTTTGCCTTGTCCTTTTCGGCCACGAGCACGAGCCGGTTTCCGAGCAGGTCCGAACGGCTGTCGGCTTTGATCAGCTTCCTCTCCGCGAGATAATCCATCCAATCGCGATCCGCCGAAATGAAGATATCGGCCGGGGCGGCGTTTTCGATCTGCTTGGCAAGTGCCCCGCTCGCCGCATAGGAGGCGACGGCTTCTTTGCCGCTCTCACTGGTCCAGGCGGCATTGGCGGCGTCGAGCGCGTTCTTCAAACTCGCCGCGGCAAAGACGGTCAGTTTTTCAGCGGCTGCGGCCGGCGCCGGCAGTGCTGCCGCGCCTAACCAAAGAGCCGCGATCGCGGCGGTTGCCAGTTTCGTCCATTGGCGGCGGTTCCGCATGCTTTCACTCCCCAGGATTCGAAATATTTCGACGAATATAACGATGCTCACTGTCTGGCTAGGGATATATTCAGAAAAACATAACCGTATCGACTGCCAATCGGCCTTACCTATTCAGGAGGTGCATGGCTTTCTGAGAACAAGACGTCCGCAGGCTGCAATCAACGGCGAATGGCGATCGGTCAGACAGAGTAACCGCAGGGCAAAGCGGCTGTACTGCAGGGCTTGCCGATTAAAGCGGCAGCTTTCGTTACCCGCAGTGTTGCATCGGTCGCATTGCTGCATTGCACAAAATGATATTCACCTACCGGCTGAATATGGTACAACACACCCATCGAAACGGCTTTCTCCTCCTCCCATAGCCGTTCGACAGGATCGGCAACACTCCTCCTCCCAAGTTGTCGGTCGAGTTTATAAGCCCGACGGATCTCCTCCCCCGTCGGGCTTTCTCGTTTCCGGGATTTTTCTGAAATTCAGCTACCGACCGGGACCGGCAAAGCGCCGTTGCGGATTGCCGTCGAGCTCAGGCCGGAGCGTGGCCCGTGGATGAAGGTCCAGGCTGGCGCCCGCTTCTTCCAGAGAACACGTGCGTCGTCTTCGTCGATGCGGGCGAAATCGAAGGTCCGCGTCATTTTCGAAGAGAGGTAGGAGAGCGTCGCCCCCGGCCGGTCGATCACCGCGATCGGGAAGGTGCGGGCGATCTCCTGCCATTTCTGCCATTTGTGAAATGTCTGCAGGCTATCGGCGCCCATGATCCAGATGAAATGCACATGGGGATTGCGAGCCTTGACGCGGGCCAGCGTATTGGCGGTGTAGCTGACGCCGAGCGCCTGCTCGAAAGCCGTGACCTTGATGCGCGGATCGGCGGCGACACGCTCGCTTTCGGCAATGCGCTCGGCAAGCGGCGCAAGAAGATTGCGGCTTTTCAGCGGGTTGCCGGGGGTCACCATCCACCAGAGCTGGTCGAGACCGAGCCGCTTGATGGCGATTTCGGCGACAAGTGCATGGCCCTCATGCGGCGGATTGAACGACCCGCCGAACAGGCCGACGACCATGCCGCGCTCGCTGTGCGGCATGCGGAGATAACGTCGGTCCAGCTTATCCGTCGTCACGTCAGGGTCGGGTCTGGCCGGCACCGCGCACCCGGTATTTGAAGGAGGTCAGTTGTTCGACGCCGACGGGGCCACGGGCATGCATCTTGCCGGTGGCGATGCCGATTTCCGCGCCCATGCCGAACTCGCCGCCGTCGGCGAACTGGGTCGAGGCATTGTGCAGCAGGATCGCCGAATCGACTTCGGTGAAGAAACGCTCGACCACGCCGGGGTCTTCGGCGATGACGGCCTCGGTATGGTTCGAGGAATATTTCTGGATATGGGCGATCGCCCCCGATATGCCGTCGACCACAGCGACTGAGATGATCGCGTCGAGATATTCGGTCGACCAGTCCTCCTCCGTCGCGGGCTTGAGGCCGGGCGCAACCTTCAGCACCGCCGCCGAAGCGCGGATCTCGCAGCCGACGTCAGTCAGCACCTCAAGCAGTGGCGTCAGATGCGTGCCGACCGCTGCAGCATCAACGAGCAGCGTCTCGGCCGCCCCGCAGATGCCGGTACGGCGCATCTTGGCGTTGACGACGATCTTCTTCGCCATCTCGAGATCGGCCGAGCCATCGACATAGATGTGGCACAGGCCTTCGAGATGCGCGAACACCGGCACCCGGGCCTCGTTCTGGACACGGGCCACCAGGCTCTTGCCGCCACGCGGCACGATGACGTCGATTGCCCCATCCAGGCCGCGCAGCATGGCGCCGACGGCGGCGCGGTCGGTGACCGGAACGAGCTGGATCGCATGCTCCGGAAGTCCCGCCGCCTTCAGGCCCTCGACCATGCAGGCGTGTATAGCCTGCGATGAACGGCGCGAATCCGAGCCGCAGCGCAGGATGACCGCATTGCCCGCCTTCAGGCAGAGCGCCCCGGCATCGGCGGTAACGTTCGGCCGGCTTTCGAAGATCACGCCAATGACGCCGAGCGGCGTGCGGACACGTTCGATCTTCAGGCCGTTCGGTCTGTCCCAGGCCGCGATGACTTCTCCGACCGGATCGGCAAGGGCGGCGATCGCACGGATTCCCTCGGCCATCTCGGCAATGCGCTTGTCGTTCAGCGTCAGCCGGTCGACGAAGGAGGCAAGCGTTTCGCTGCCTTCGATGTCCTTCAGGTCCTTGGCGTTTCCGGCCAGGATATGCGCCTTGTTCGCCAGGATCGCGTCGGCCATGGCGTTCAGGGCCTTGTTCTTCGCCTCGGCGGAGGCAAAGCCCAACGGTCGCGCGGCAGCCTTCGCCTTGCGGCCGATGTCATTCATCAGCACGTCAATGTCAGGGCCCGGCGCAACGGTATCAAGCATAGCTCGCGTCCTTCTTCTGCCTTTCCGATCTCGACCGGATCTGCGCGGTCATCACCATATCGTCGCGATGGACCATGGCAGCCCGTCCGGCATAACCGAGGATGGCTTCGATCTCCGCCGATTTGCGGCCGGCAATGCGGCGGGCGTCCTCGGCATCGTAGCTTGCCAGGCCGCGGGCGATCTCGCGGCCTGAAGGGCCGATGATCGCCACGGTGTCGCCGCGGCTGAAGAGGCCGGAAACGCTGCGCACGCCGGCGGGAAGCAGGCTCTTGCCGGCGCCGAGCGCCGTGACGGCGCCCTCATCGACATGCAGTTCGCCTGCCGGCTGCAATTGTCCGGCGATCCAGGTCTTGCGGGCGGTGACGGGCGTTCCGGAGGGGGCGAACCAGGAGGAGCGCGCGCCGTTTTCGATCGCCGACAGCGGGCTGTCGGTCTTGCCCGAGGCGATGATCATGGCGCAGCCCGAGGTGGTGGCGATCTTGCCGGCATCGATCTTGGTGCGCATGCCGCCGCGCGATAGCTCGGAGGCGGCGCCGCCGGCCATCGCCTCGATCTCCGGGGTGATTTCGGCAATCGTCTCCAGGAAACTCGCATTCGGATCGAGATGCGGCGGGGCGGTGTAGAGGCCGTCAATATCGGAGAGTAGGATGAGCAGGTCGGCGCCGGTCATCGTCGCCACGCGGGCGGCCAGCCGGTCGTTGTCTCCATAGCGGATTTCGCTGGTCGCGACCGTGTCGTTTTCGTTGATGATCGGCACGGCGCCGATCTTCAGCAACTGATTGATGGTGGCGCGCGCATTGAGATAGCGGCGGCGTTCCTCGGTATCGCCGAGCGTCAGCAGGATCTGGCCGGCAACGATCTCGTCGCGCGACAGGCTCTCCGACCAGGCGCGCGCCAGTGCGATCTGGCCGACGGCGGCGGCGGCCTGGCTTTCTTCCAGCTTCAGCGCGCCCGAGGGCAGGTCGAGCACCGAGCGGCCGAGCGCGATGGCCCCTGATGACACGACGAGCACGTCGATACCCTTGGCCTTCAGGCCAGATATATCGGCGCACATGGCATCCAGCCACGCCTTCTTCAGCCCGGCCTTGCGATCGACCAGCAGGGCAGAACCGATTTTGATGACGATGCGGCGGTAGCGGCCGAGCGGGTTACGGCTGGTCATCGACCCCATCCTCGTCCTTGCCCTCTTCTCCGACGACCATGTCGCGATGCCGGAGTTTCGGCGCCTTGGCCGGTTTCTCCTCGGTATTATTCTCGACGATGATGTCGCGCAGTGCACGCAGAACCTCGGTCATGCCCCTGCCTGTCACAGCCGAGATCTGGAAGGGGGTCTTGCCGCAGGCCTTGGCCAATTCCTTCGTCTTCTTCTTCAGTTCGGCCTCATCGAGCACGTCGATCTGCGACAGCGCCACGATCTCGGCCTTGTCGGCCAGATCGTTGCCATAGGCTTCGAGTTCATGTTTGACCGTCTTGTAGGCCTTGCCGACCTTTTCTTCCTGGGCGGAGACGAGGTGGAGCAGCACGCGGGTGCGCTCGACGTGGCCGAGAAAACGGTCGCCGATGCCGACACCTTCATGGGCGCCTTCGATCAGGCCCGGAATATCGGCAAGAATGAACTCCCGCTCGTCGACCGTGGCAACGCCGAGATTCGGATGCAGGGTAGTGAAGGGATAGTTGGCGATCTTCGGCCGGGCGCGGGTAACCGATGCCAGGAAGGTCGACTTGCCGGCATTGGGCAGGCCGACAAGGCCGGCATCGGCGATCAGCTTCAGCCGCAGCCAGAGGGTTTTTTCCTCGCCGGGCAGGCCGGGATTGGCCCAGTCGGGCGCCTGATTGACCGAGGTTTTGAAATGGGCATTGCCGAAGCCGCCATTGCCGCCATGGGCGAGACAGTAGCGCTGGCCTTCCTCGGTCAGGTCGCAGATCAGCGTTTCCCGGTCTTCCTCGAAGATCTGGGTTCCCACGGGAACCTTGAGCGTCACGTCGCTGCCGTTGGCGCCGGTGCGGTTGCGGCCCATGCCATGGGTGCCGATGGTCGCCTTGAAATGCTGCTGATAGCGGAAATCGATCAGCGTGTTGAGGCCATTGACGGCCTCGACCCAGACGTCGCCGCCGCGTCCGCCGTCACCGCCATCGGGGCCGCCGAACTCGATGAATTTCTCGCGCCGGAAGGAAACGCTGCCCGCGCCACCATCCCCGGATCGGATATAGACCTTTGCTTCGTCGAGAAATTTCATTTTACTTCCAATATTCCGTGGCAGTTGGACGGCCCGTCTTGGCCCATTCGATATAGGCGGTTCCGACGGAGGTCAAAGATTATCGTGAATTTTGTGAGCTATAACATACAGTACGGCTTCGGTCTCGACGGCCGATACGATCTCAAGCGCATTGCCCGGAGCCTCGAAGGCGCCGATGTCATCGCGCTGCAGGAGGTGACCCGCGGCTTCTGGCGCAACGGTTTTGCCGACATGGTGGCTGATATCGCAGCCTTCTTTCCCGACCATTTCTGGGCGTATGGGCCGGCCTGCGACGTCCATATCGACGGGGGCGAAGGCGGTCTGCAGCCGGTACGAGGCACGCGTTTTCAGTTCGGCAATATGGTGCTGTCGCGCTGGCCGATCCTGTCGACGCGGACTCTGCTTCTGCCGCGCAGCCGAACCATCGCCAAGATCAACCTGCAGCGCGGCGCAACCGAGGCGCTGATCGCCATCCCGGGCGGCGCGATCCGCGTCTACTCCGTCCATCTCGACCATGTCTCGGCCGACGAGCGCATTCGCCAGCTGCAATTCTTGAACGTGCACATCAACGCATTCGTCCAGGAGGGCGGATCGCTGACGGGGGGTGGCGAGCTTGATCTGCCGGAGCTGCCGCTGCCCGAGGACTATATGATCATGGGCGATTTCAACATGGAGCCGGAATCGCCGGAATATTGTGCGCTTGCCGGCGCCGGCGGCGGATATTACGGCCGTGTCGCCAGGATCGGCACGCCGGTCGATGCCTTTGCGGCGCTCAAGGCTTACGGGCCTGAGAGCTACAGCTGGATGGATCCCGAAGATCACGGCAAACGCATGCATCTCGATTATTGCTTCGTCAGTTGCGGCCTGGGCGGCCGGTTGAAATCCGCGCGGATCGATACGCAATCCCTCGGCTCCGATCATTTTCCTGTGTGGGTCGAGATCGGCGATTGACGAAGACGCCGCCGAGCCGGCGGCGCCTCCTTTTTCGACTTCTGAGAGCATGATGTTGTCCGAAAACCGCTCACACTTTTCGGCATAATGCCGGGTTACGCAACCTTGCGCGGCTGCAGCGCGCCCGGCTGCAGCACGGTTTCGATGTGCGACACCATGGTGTTGCGGGCGAAACAATAGATTTCGCCGCAACCCGTCATGCGGAACCCGAGCTTCTCCTGCAGCCGCAGCGAAGCGGGGTTGTCGGCGAAGACACCGGAATGGACAGGCGTCTCCGGCATGCGGCGCGAGAAGCGCTCGATGATCGCCGCCACCGCCTCGCTCATATAGCCGCGCCGCCAGTAGTAGCGGTTCAGCCAGTAGCCGAGATGCCAGCGGCCGTGGCGCAGCTCGATCGAGACGGTGCCGATATGGACATCGTCCTTGCCTGTTATCGCGAGCGACCAGTCCGGCAGGGTGCCTGACGTGACCGGCATCAGCCAGTCCAGCGCATCCTGCCGGTCGAACGGCGCGGGCACGCGGGAAAGCATGCGCGTCACCGCGAAATCGGAGAGCGATTCCGCGATGGCGGGCGCATCGCTCAGCCGGTGGGGGCGGAGCGTCAGCCGAGTGGTCGGGATGACCGGCGCGGGGCCGGGCATCATCGACCTGGTGTCCGGCCTTTGCAGTGCCGACGTGTTCATGCGATGTTCCCCCAGCTTCGGAGTGACATCCAGGTCTTGCGGTCGAGCCTGTACCATTCCACAGGCACGTTGCTGCCGAGCGCCAGCGAGGCAGCAAGCCCCGAACCCTGGAACTGGAAACCGCACTTCTGGATGACACGCCGCGAGGCGACGTTCATCACCCGGCAGCGGGCGTCGATCTGGTCGACGTCCTGACGGGTTCTGAACACCATGTCGACGAGGGCGTGGCAGGCCTCGGTGGTGTAGCCCTGGTTCCAATAGGGCTCACCCAGCCAGTAACCGATCTCGACGGTCTTGCCGTCGGTATGCGGTTCGACGCCGCAGCATCCCATGAATGCGCCGTTTTCGGCTTTGGTGATCGCATAGACGCACTTGCCGATCTCGCCATTTCGCGAACGCCAAACAAAGTCGGCGGCATCATTGGCGGTATAGGGGTGCGGCATACGCGATACCATGGTGGCGACTTTGGCGTTATTGGCGAGATGGGCAAGGGCGTCGATGTCTTCTTCGTGGGGCGCGCGCATGACGAGCCTTTCCGATAACAAGACAGGGCAATCGGTCCTTAACCGCTCCGGCCTCAGCCGTTCCTTGGAAGACCGCTGGTCTTCCGGGGAAGACCGTGATTGGTCTACCCTTATCAATTCGCCTTGCATGTTCAGTCCTCCTGTTTGGACAAAGAAAAAGGGGAGATGGCGCCCCATCTCCCCTGTTTTCTGGACTGAACCTGGTACGGCCAGCCGGGTCGATGAGACGCCGGCTGTTTTTGAGCGCTACCGGCTTATTCCGCTGCTTCCGCTTTCGGCATGACAGACACGTAGACGCGACCGTTGGCCTTCGTTCGGTAGTCCACATTGCCGGCGGTAAGTGCAAAGATCGTGTGATCCTTGCCGAGGCCGACGTTGGAACCGGGATGCCACTGCGTACCGCGCTGACGCACGATGATGTTGCCTGCGATGACGGCTTCGCCGCCGAACTTCTTCACGCCAAGGCGCTTGGATTCGGAATCGCGACCGTTGCGCGAGGAACCGCCAGCTTTTTTATGTGCCATTGGAGTTCTCCTTTAAACCTGAAACCCGTTGATCTTACTTGGCAGCCACGATGTCCGTGATACGGACGACCGTGTGATGCTGACGATGGCCGCGCGAACGCTTCGAATTCTGACGACGGCGCTTCTTGAAGGCGATGACCTTCTTGCCGCGGGTCTGGTCGACGACTTCCGCCTTGACGGAGGCGCCGGCTACGAAGGGCGCACCGATCGCCGCGTCGGCGCCTTCGCCGATCACGAGGACTTCGGTGAATTCAATGGAGTCGCCAGCGGATGCTTCAAGCTTCTCGATGGTCAGCACGTCGTTGGCTGCCACACGGTACTGCTTACCGCCGGTCTTGATGACTGCGAACATTTTTTATCCTTTCATGTTCGTTCCGGCGCTCCCCGCAAATAGCAGGTGGCCGTCTTTTTATCAGTCGAAGTTAAGCAGGGATTTCAGGGAACTGGCCCGGAACTCTGGTCTGCCGGTGAAACCCCGCGCGAGCGCGAGGCGGGCAAGGGGCGGACTACTCCACTCCTATTGCGGATGCGGGATACGCGAGTGACAGAAAGGTGTCAAGGCAAAAGGATGGAAAAGCTTGAGATTTCGGCTTGCCAACCTGTCATATGCCCGTTATGAGAACGCCCGCGCCGAACAAGCGCCGACCAGACCGCGGAGAGGTGGCAGAGTGGTCGAATGCACCGCACTCGAAATGCGGCATACCTGCAAGGGTATCGTGGGTTCAAATCCCACCCTCTCCGCCACTCATTTTCTGTCGGCTTCGCAGGTCTGATTTTTCAGGCGAAATCGGCGCGACTCTCCCCGATCCCATTTGTCGGTCAAGGCCGGCGGTAGTTCGCCGCCAGCAGTGTCGCCAATTCGGCGCGGCAGTCGCGGAGCGGGCCGACATCCTGGCTTGCCTTTGCCATCGTCATGGCGCCGGAATAGGCGGCAATGACAAGCGTTGCGATTGTCCGCGGATGGAGCCCGATGGCGCGCTTTTCCTCCAGATCTGCCGCAAACTTGGCGAAGAGCGCTTTGTGCCAGTCTCCGAACACGGCACTGACAAGTGCGCGCATCTCTGCGTCGTGTTGGGAAACTTCCATTGCCATATTATTCAGCGGGCAACCGGAGACCCGGTCCTTTTGTGTCAGTTCACCGATGATGGCTTCAAAAATCAGGTCTATGGCCGTTGGCGCATCGGCGCATGTGCGCAGCGGTTCGATCCATGTCTGCCGAACGGCGGCAGCGACGCGATCGCGGATGACTGCAAGCCCGAGGTCACGCTTTGCAGGAAAATGATGCGCCAGTGCGCCGCCGGACACGGAGGCCCGCTCGCGCAGTTCCAGCATGCCGGTTGCGAGATAACCCTGCGTGACAAAGGCGTCATAGGCGGCATCGATGATCCTGCGGCGCACGCCCTCGGGATCATTGTTTCTTTTGGTTTCGATCATGGCGTCTCAATTCAGTCGGCGTGCATTCTAGCAGCTTGACAAAACAGGTCAATTGTCCTGTGATAAAACAGGATGATCGACCTGTCAGGAAAACCATGGACCCTCACCTCATATTCGAGCTTCGCCGCTACCGGCTCCTTCCCGAGCGCAGAGAGAGGTTGATTCGCCTGTTTGATCGCGAGTTCGTTGAGCCCCAGGAGGCGTTGGGCATCCGCGTCGACGGGGAGTTTCGCGATCTCGGCGATCCCGATTGCTTTGTGTGGGTGCGCTCCTTCAAGAACATGGAGGCCAGAACGGATGCGCTCGCATCCTTTTATTCGGGCCCCGTCTGGAAGGAGCATGGACCGGCCGCGAACGCGACGATGCTGAATTCGGACAATGTCCTGCTGCTGAAGCCGGCGGCCGGTGTGCTTCCATTTGCGCATAACCTGCCGAGGCAGAAAGAGGCGGAGCGCGCGGAAGCACAAGGGCTGATCGCCGTGAACATCTGCTCGCTCGCACCCGGAACGGGAGAAGATTTCTCGGAATTTTTCCGCGCCAGGGCGATGCCGGCCATGCTGGCGGCCGGTGCGCGGATCGAGGCGGTGTTCATGACCGAGCGAAGCAGGAACGGTTTCCCGCGCCTGCCGGTTCGCGAGGGGGAAACGGTGTTCGTCTGGTTTGAAGCGCACGCGGATCAAAGCGGTGCAGCCGCCTACCAGCAGCGGCTGCGGCAGAATCCGATCTGGACGGCGGAGATTTATCCATGGATGGACAGCCGGTGCTGGCGGAGTATCGATGTCGCACTGTTGACGCCGACGTCGCGGTCGCTTTGCGCCTGGTGAGCGATCTTGCCCGCACGCCGACGCAGTTCCTTCCAAGGGCAGTCATCGAACACTTATCTCATGATCGACCCGGGTCGATTTTGTCATGTAGTGCGGTTGATCGGTTTATTTTGCGAACTATCATCAGCACCGGATAACGGCGGCACACCTGCAGAAACCGCCTGTGTCTTCACCTTGATCTCATCGCCACCCATACCGTCCTGATCGCCCCCACTTTCAACCGAGGTTTCCCATGCGCATTGCCGTCGGTGGCATCCATATCGAATGCAGCACATACAATCCCGTTCTGAATGAGGAAAAGGACTTTCGGGTGTTGCGGGGGGAGGGGCTGCTGGAATCGCCCTATTTCGCTTTTCTGAAGGATTATGATGCCGAGTTCCTGCCGACGATCCATGCCCGCGCCATTGCCGGCGGGCCGGTTTCGCGCGCCACCTATGAAGGCTTCAAGCGCGAATTTCTCGAGCGGCTGAAGCCGCTGCTGCCGCTTGACGGTCTCTATCTTGCCATGCACGGCGCCATGTATGTCGAAGGCATGGAGGATGCCGAAGGCGACTGGATCAGTGCTGCCCGCGCACTGGTCGGCGAGGAATGCACCGTCTCGGCAAGCTACGACCTGCACGGCAACGTCACCCAGCGCATCATCGACGCGCTCGACATTTACTCCACCTATCGCACGGCGCCGCATATCGATGTCGAGGAGACGATGCGCCGCTCGGTCTCCATGCTGGTCAAGAGCTTGAAAACCGGCGTCAGGCCGTTCGTTCTCTGGGCGCCGATCCCGGTTGTCCTGCCCGGCGAGCGCACCAGCACGGTCGATGAGCCGGCAAAGAGCCTCTATGCCAGGCTGCCCGAGATCGATGTCATGGCCGGCGTCTGGGACGCATCGCTGATGGTCGGTTATGTCTGGGCCGACGAACCGCGCGCCACGGCCGCCGCTATCATGACCGGCACCGACCGTGCCGTGCTCGAGCGTGAGGCAAGGAGGCTCGCCAAGGCCTATTGGGATGCCCGCGAAGACTTCGTCTTCGGCTGCGAGACCGGTTCCGTCGAGGAATGCGTCGCGAAAGCGATCGCCAGCCCGACCGCGCCTGTCGTGCTCGCCGAATCCGGCGACAACCCGACCGGCGGTGGCGTCGGCGACCGGGCCGATGTCCTGGCCGAGTTGATCACCAAGGGTGCTGACGGCGTCGTCTTTGCCGGCATCGCCGACAAGGCGGCGACCGAGGCCTGTTATGCCGCAGGTGTCGGTGCGCAGCTTGTCTTGAGCGTCGGCGCCTCGCTCGATTCCAAGGGCAGCAGGCCGGTCAATGCCCGATTCACCGTCAAATTCCTGCATGAGACCCGCGACCCCGCCGATCGGCAGGCAGTCGTTTCGATCGGCGGCATCGATCTCGTGCTCTCGGCCAAACGGCGGCCCTACCACAATATCGCCGATTTCACCCGGCTCGGCCTCGACCCGCATGGCGCCAGGATCATCGTCGTCAAATCGGGCTATCTCTCGCCGGAACTTGCGCCGATCGCCAACCCGAACCTGATGGCGCTGTCGGAGGGCGTGGTCGATCAGTTCGTCGAGCGCCTGCCGCGGCTGCGCAAGCAGCATCCGACCTACCCCTTCGACAAGGAATTTGCCTTCGAGCCGAAAGTCTTCCGTTCCGCACGCGCGCGCTAGCCCGATCCTAGGCATGGTCCCCAGAAAGGACAGCTGACATGACCGCATTCACGACCCGTCCCGAAATCCTCGGCACCTTCGGCGTCGTCACCTCGACGCACTGGATCGGCTCCGCTGTCGGCATGAGCATTCTCGAAAAGGGCGGCAATGCATTCGACGCCGCAATAGCGACGGGTTTCGTGCTGCAGGTCGTCGAGCCGCATCTGTGCGGGCCGGGCGGCGATCTGCCGGCGGTGATCTATTCGAAGAAAAAGGACAAGGTCGAAGTCATCTGTGCGCAAGGCCCCGCACCGGCCGGCGCCACGATCGAGCACTATACTGCGGAAGGCCTGACGCTGATCCCCGGCGACGGCCTGCTCGCAACGGTCATTCCCGGCGCCTTCGACGGTTGGATGCTGATGCTGCGCGATTACGGCACGATGAGCGTGCGCGACGTGCTGGAACCGGCGATCTACTACGCGAAGCATGGCCATCCCCTGCTGCCGCGCGTCTCGGCCACCATTAAGGGGCTGGCGACTTTCTTCGAGAAGGAATGGCCGACCTCTTACCAAACCTGGCTGCCTGGTGGCCGCGTGCCCGAGGCGCATGCGAACTTCCGCAATCCGGTGCTTGCTGCGACCTGGAAGCGCGTCATTGCCGAGGCCGAGGCGAAAAGCGGGCGGGAGGCGCAGGTGGAAGCGGCGCGCAACGCCTTTTATCGCGGCTTCATCGCCGAGAAGATCGATGAGTATATTAAGACCGCCGAGGTGATGGATGCGAGCGGAAGCCGCCACAGGGGCGTGCTGACGGCAGACGATATGGCGAACTGGTCGGCGACGGTCGAGGCGCCGCTGACCTATGATTATCACGGCTGGACGATTGCCAAGACAGGTCCCTGGGGTCAGGGGCCTGTCTTCCTGCAGACCCTGTCGATCCTGAAGGGCTTCGACCTCGCCGCATTGAGACCGGATGGCGCCGATTTCGTTCATACCGTCGTCGAGGCGATGAAACTCGCCTTTGCCGACCGCGAGGTTTATTACGGCGACCCGAATTTTTCCGAGATCCCTGTCGCGCATCTGCTGTCGGAGAGCTACGCTGCCGAACGCCGCAAACTCGTCGGTGCGGATGCCTCCTTGGATCTTCGCCCCGGCATCTTTCCGGGTTTCGAAGCGCAGCATGACCTGACGATGAAGATGCTCGGCGCCGATTCGCAGACCGGCGCCGTCTACGAGCCGACCATGGCGCATCTGTCCGAAAAGCGCGGCGACACCGTGCATATCGACGTGATCGACCGTGACGGCAACATGGTCTCCGTCACGCCGTCCGGCGGCTGGCTGCAGTCTTCGCCAACCGTGCCCGGCGTCGGCTTCTGCCTCAATTCCCGCGCGCAGATGTTCTGGCTGAAGCCAGGCTTGCCGACATCGCTTGCTCCGGGAAAACGGCCGCGTACGACGCTGACGCCTTCCCTCGGCCTCTATGAAGGCCGCCCGACCCTTGCCTTCGGCACGCCGGGCGGCGACCAGCAGGAGCAATGGCAGCTTTCCTTCTTCCTGCGGCATATCCATCACCAGCTGAACCTGCAGGCGGTGATCGATCAGCCGCTCTTTCATACCGCTCATTTTCCGAGCTCCTTCTATCCGCGCAGCCGCGAACCCGGCAGCCTGATAGCGGAAGAGAGTTTCGGTCCGGATGTGCTCGCCGCGCTCGCCCGAAAGGGCCACAAGCTGACGATCACCGATCCTTGGACGATCGGCCGGCTGACGGCCGCACGACGCGATGCCGACGGGCTGATGCGCGCCGCAGCCACCCCGCGCCTGATGCAGGCCTATGCGGTCGGACGATAGCGGCCGCTTCCCGCAGCGCCCGCTGGCAACAAGTGTCGCCTGGGATAGACTGTGCCGGTGCGGTGCGCGGCGATGCTTTTGCTGCACCGCTTATATGACTTATGCTAGATATTATTTCACCGATAATTGTTAACGACCGATCACCTCCGTTTGTGCTCTCTTATCCCTACGAATCAAAAAGGTTTGATTTGCCCGGAGATGACGACCATGTTCAAGCATGGGGCGATGCAACAGTTGGGTGGGTGCCTATGCTGCAACGGATTGAAGACATTGATGCGGCCCTTATCGACAGGTTGCAGCATTCGGCATTCAAGTACTTCCTGAAATATTCCAATCCCGAAAATGGCCTGGTGGCCGATACCTCGATCGGCGGCGTGCCGGCAAGCATCGCGGCCGTCGGTTTTGCCCTTTCCTCCTATCCGGTTGCCGTCGAGCGTTGCTGGATCGGCCGCAAGGAAGCAGCCGAGCGCACGGTCAATACGCTGCGTTTCTTCGCCGAGGCGCGCCAGGGCGAAGAGCGCCATGCGACCGGCCATCGCGGCTTCTTTTATCATTTTCTCCAGATGGATAGCGGAAATCGCGCCTGGAACAGCGAGCTTTCGACCATCGATACCGCGCTGCTTATCGCCGGCGTGCTGACAGCAGCGCAATATTTCAATCGCGAAGACGACGAGACAGAGACGGAAATCCGTGAACTCGCAACCTTCATCTACGAACGGGTCGACTGGCGCTGGGCGCTGAACAAGGGCGACACGATTTCCATGGGCTGGAAGCCTTCGTCGGGCTTCCTGCGCTGGCGCTATCACGGTTTCGACGAGGCGATCATTCTTTATGCGCTGGCACTCGCCTCGCCGACGCATCCCGTTCCGCAGTCGAGCTACGACGCCTTCACATCCAGCTATTCCTGGATGACGTTCGGTGACCAGCCGTATCTCTATGCCGGACCGCTTTTCATTCATCTCTTCTCGCATGCCTGGATCGATTTCCGCGGCATCCAGGACAGACCGATGATGGAGCGCAACTGGGACTACTTCCGCAATACCCAGATCGTCATCAACATGCAGCGCGACTATGCCGAGCGCAATCCTGGCGGTTTCGTCGGCTACAACAGGAATGTCTGGGGCTTTACCGCCTGCGACGGCCCACCGCCGACCCGGCGCATGCGTGGCGGCCGGCAGCCGAAGGTCCTGGGTTATGCCGCGCGCGGCGCGCCGCTCGGGCCCGATGACGGCACGATCGCGCCATGGGCAGCACTCGCCTGCCTGCCCTACGACCGGCAGGCAGCCCTCGACGGCACCAAGGCGCTGCTGACCACCTATCCGAACCTGCTGTTGGAAGGCGGTTTCCCCGGCGGCTTCAATCCGACCGTACAGACAAAACGTCCGGAGGGCTGGGTCGACGACCGCACCGTCGGCATCGACCAGGGTCTTGTCGTCATGACCGTCGAAAACGCGCGTTCCGATTTCATCTGGAAGCTGATGCGGCAATCGCCGGTCATCCGCCTCGGGCTCGAGCGCGCCGGCTTTACCGGCGGCTGGCTCGAGGGCGTCGAGCCGCAAGAGTTGATGCGTAAAGTCGGTTAGCGCGCAACCCGGGTCGATTTCCGAAAAGGATTATCTCAGCGCTCGAAAACGTGCGCCTTGCCTGATATATCCAGGCGAACGAGATCGCCTGGCGAGGGAAGGGCGACACTCGAGGTCTTGATCCGGATCGGCGGCAGGGCAACGCCATCGAGCGAGACGGCGACCGTGCAGACCGCGCCGCCGAATTCCACCTCGACAACCCGTCCGCCGTAGTCGCGATCGCTTTCATCGGCAATGACGCGGATCTGCTCAGGCCGCAGCATGATTTCCGCCTTGCCCTGGCGGCTGCCTTCGACGGCGACATGGCCGAGGGCGCAGTCGGCAAGGCCGTTGCGGATGATGGCCGGAAGCAGTACGGCATCGCCGAGGAACAGCGCCGTCTCGCGGTCCCTGGGATGCAGATACAGGGTTTGCGGCGTTCCCGCCTGGATCAGCCGCCCTTCCCTCAGGACCGCGACCTGATCGGCAAAACTCAGTGCCTCTTCCTGATCGTGCGTCACGAGAACGGCGGTAATGCCGGCCGCCTGCAGCACGCGCGCGACAGCCTTGCGCATGTTTTCACGCAAGCCGGTGTCGAGCGCCGAGAATGGTTCGTCGAGCAGCATCAGCCGCGGCTTGCGGCCGAGCGCGCGGGCGAGCGCCACGCGCTGCTGCTGACCGCCGGAAAGCTGGTGCGGGCGCCGCGCCAGCATGCCGCGGTCGAGCTCGACCATATCGAGCAGTTCGGCGATGCGCCGCTCACGATCGGCCGCACCCCGTTCGAAGCCGAAGCCGATATTTTCAGCCACGCTCAAGTGCGGGAACAGCGCGCCATCCTGGGAGACGATGCCGATGCCCCGCTTGTGAGCCGGCATCGCCGCGGGGCCATCGGCCAGCACGTCGCCGTCCAGGGTCACCCTGCCGGTGTCGGCCAGTTCGAAGCCGGCGATGATGCGCAGCAGCGTCGTCTTGCCCGAGCCGGATGGCCCGATGACGGCGGTGCGGCTGCCGGCCTGGACATCGAGCGAAATATCCTTCAGCGCCTGGACGGGCCCGTAGCGCTTGCTGATGTTTTCGATCGTAAGCAGCGTCATTGGCCGGCGGTCCGTTTCGATTGCGTATAAAGCGTCAGGGTGAGCGGCAGCGACAGCACGACCATCATGAAGGCGTAAGGGGCGGCCGAGACATAATCGATCTCGCTCGTCAGCGACCAGAATTTCGTCGCCAGCGTATCGACGCCGTTGGGCGAGAGCATCAGCGTCGCCGTGAGTTCATTGGTGATGCCAAGTGCGGTCAAGGCAACGCTGGCAGCGGCTCCCGGTGCGGCAAGCCGCATGGTGATCTGCCGCACCGCCTGACCGGGGGTGCGGCCGAGGCCCATCGCGGCCCGTTCCAGCTCCACTGGCGCCTGAGCGATGCTGGCGCGTAAGCCGACCATGGCGCGGGGCAGGAAAAGCATCACATAGGCGACGAGCAGCGTTGCGAAGGTCTGATAGAGCGGCAGCACGAGACGCACGGTGATCGTCACCAGCGCCAGCGCCACGACGACGCCAGGCAGCGAGCCGACATAATAGTGGCAGGCTTCGAGCACGCGCTGGAAGCGGCCGGGCGCGCGCACGGAAAGCCAGGCCATGGGGGCTGCGGCAACCGTCGCCAGCACGCCGCCGGCAAGAGCGAGCGCCATCGTCTGCAGGAAAGCAGTGCCGACCTCGATGCGCCAGATCTCGCTGCCGCCGAGATAGAGCCAGCGGCCGAGCGTCATCAACGGCACGCCGAGCGCCAGCACCGCCAGGACGACAGGCAGCAGGATGGCCGGCACCACGAACCAGCCAAGACGCCGGCGATCGGCCGGACGCGGCGAGCCGGGGCCGACGCGGGCATAACGTTCGTTGCCGCGCAGCAGCACTTCGAGACCGAGCAGGAAAAGGCAGCAGGCGACGAGCACGCCGCCGAGCATGTTGGAGGCCGGGCTGTTGTAGGAGGATTGGAACTGGTCGACGATCGCGGTTGCGAAAGTATCGAACCGGATCATGACGAACAGGCCGTATTCCGACAGCAGATGCAGCGCAATCAGCAGCGAGCCGCCGCAAATGGCAAACCTCAACTGCGGCAGCACGGTGCGGAAGAAGACGCGCCAGGGATCGAGGCCAAGGGAGGCGGCGGTATCTTCGATGGCCGGATCGAGACGGCGCAGCGCTGCGGCGACCGGCAGATAAAGGAATGGATAGTAGGCGACAACAGAAACGAAGACGCCGCTCTCAAGGCCGCGCATGCCGGGAATGAGGCTGACCCAGGCGTAGCTGTGCACGAAGGCTGGCACTGCGAGCGGCGCGACTGCCAGCCAGGCCCAGAGTCTGGCGAACGGAATATCCGTTCGTTCGGTCAGCCAGGCAAGCGTCACGGCCAGCGCGATCGACAGCGGAATGGTCGCCGATTCCAGGAGAACCGTATTGATGAGGAGTTCGCCGACACGTGGCCGGAAGACGAGCGTTTTCACCGTTTCCCAGCCGACATCGTAAGTGATCCAGCCGATGAAGCCGAGCGGCACGAGACTGAAGATCGCGATGACGGTCGCGAGAAGCATCACCGGCGCGTGCGGCATGCGCCGGCGCGGCAATAGCATTCGCGCGGCCTTCGGCGCGACCGGCGCCCTGTTGCCGGCTACGAAAAATCTGTTGTCCTGCAGCAAGGCCGATGCCTTCATACGCTGAAAAAGGAAGGCAACCGCCTTGGAAAGACAGTTGCCCGATCCCGTCATGCCCTAAGGTTTTCTTGAGCCAAAAGCAATAGTTTTGGCTACTGCAGGCCTGCGGCAGAAAGCCCGAAGCATTCCCCGCTTGAGTGCTGCGAAACGCAGAAAGCCTAGATCAGACCTGCCGCCGTCATCAGTTCCACGACCTTCTTGCTGTCCAGCGTCGAGGCTTCGACCTTCGGAGCATTGAGATCGGCAAGCGGAACGAGCTTGTCGTTGGAAAGGGAATCCTTTCCGACGGCATATTCATAGGAGGTGCCGTTCTTGAGAATCGCCTGGCCCGCCTTGCTGGTGACGAATTTCAGGAAAGCCTGCGCTTCCTTCATGTGCTGCGTGGACTTCAGGACGCCGCCGCCCGACACGCTGATGAAAGCGCCCGGATCCTGGTTCTTGAAGTAATGCATGCCGACATTCTTGCTGTTCTCGCCCGTCTTCGCCTGGTCGCCGAACCAGTAGTAGTGATAGATGACAGCGCCTTCGACTTCACCTGAATTGACCGCCTTCATGGCAACGCTGTTGCCCTTATAGGGCGTCGCATTGTCTTTGAGACCCTTCAGCCATGCCTTGGTGGCGTCTTCGCCCTTCAACTGCAGCAGGGCAGCGACGATAGCCTGGAAGTCGGCGCCGGCCGGCGCTGCACCCCAGCGGCCCTTCCAGGCGGGATCGGCGAGGTCGAGCAGCGACTTCGGCAACTTGTCTTCGCTGAGCTTGGTCTTATCATAGGCAAAAACCGTCGTGCGGGCGGCAATGCCGGTCCACATGCCGTCGGCCGGACGATACTGCTCCGGGACCTGATCCAGCGTCTCCTTTTCGACCGGGGCGAAGAGCCCGGCGCCGTCGACCAGCGTCATGGCCGGCGAATTCTCAGTCAGGAAAATGTCCGCCGGGGATGCGTCGCCTTCCTGAATGATCTGATTGGCGAACTGCATGTCGCCGCCCTGGCGCATGGTGACCTTGATGCCGGTCTCCTTGGTGAAGGCATCGATCCATTCGCGGCCTAGGCTTTCGTGCTGCGCATTGTATACGACCAGACCCTCATCCTGCGCATTGGCGCTGCCTGCGAGCGCGGTGGCGGAGAGGAGCGACGCGGCGAGCGCCAGCACGTGGGAAAAACGGTTAAAAGCAATAGTCATGATGGCCTCCATGGCAATGTCACCCTGCGGGTAAGAGGCGTATATTTTTCTTGACTGTCTATTTCAAGTTTCTTCGCCGAGAAAAAAGCATCACAATATCTTGACCTGATATTGCAGATCGCGTCGGAATAAATATCGATCGAGCCAAAGAAGGCGACGCTCGGCGTCGCCTTCTCGCAACAATGGCTATTCGACGTCGAATTTGACGCCCTGCGCAAGCGGCAGCGTGCTGCCGTAATTGATCGTGTTAGTGGCGCGGCGCATATAGGCCTTCCAGGCATCGGAGCCGGATTCGCGTCCGCCGCCGGTCTCCTTTTCACCGCCGAAGGCACCGCCGATTTCGGCGCCCGAAGGCCCGAGGTTGACGTTGGCAATGCCGCAATCCGAGCCCCGCGCGGAGACGAAGGTTTCCGCCTCGCGCATGTCGTTGGTGAAGATCGACGACGACAACCCCTGCGGCACGGCATTGTGGAGCGCCAGCACCGTGTCGAAATCGCTATATTTCATCACATAGAGAATGGGCGCGAAGGTCTCGTGCTCGACCGGACCGGTCTGATCGGGCATTTCGACGAGCGCCGGGCGAACGTAGAAGGCATCGGCCGAACCATTGTCGACGCGTTCGCCGCCGGTCACCTTGCCGCCGGCCGATGCCGCCTCGCCAAGGGCTGCCTGCATCTTCTCGAAGGCCTGGCCGTCGATCAGCGGTCCCACAAGTGTGCCTGTTTCGAGCGGATTGCCGATGGTGACGGAGCCGTAGGCCTTCTGCAAGCGCGGCACAAGCTGGTCGTAGACGCTTTCATGGACGAAGAGACGGCGCAGCGTCGTGCAGCGCTGGCCGGCCGTTCCCATGGCGGAGAAGGCGACGCCGCGCAGCGTCAGGTCGAGATCGGCGCTCGGGCAGACGATGGCGGCATTGTTGCCTCCGAGTTCGAGAATAGCGCGGGCAAAACGCTGCGACAGGCGCGGACCGACGGCGCGGCCCATCGCCGTCGAGCCGGTGGCGGAAACGAGCGGGATCTTCGGATGGTCGACCAGCACCTCGCCGACCTCACGGCCGCCGATGATCAGGGTCGACAGATTGGCGGGCGCCTTGCCGCCTTCGGCGACGAAGCGCTTCAGCGCCTTTTCGAACAGCGCCTGCACGGCAAGCGCGGTCAACGGTGTCTTTTCCGACGGTTTCCAGACCGTGGAATTGCCGCAGACCATCGCCAGCGCCGCATTCCAAGACCAGACGGCGACCGGGAAGTTGAAGGCGGAAATGATGCCGATCGCGCCGAGCGGGTGCCAGCTTTCCATCATCCGGTGTTCGGAGCGCTCGGTAGCGATCGTCAGGCCATAGAGCTGACGCGACAGACCGACGGCGAAATCGCAGATGTCGATCATCTCCTGAACCTCGCCGAGGCCTTCGGAGGTGATCTTGCCGACTTCGATCGAGACAAGACGGCCGAGCGCCGTCTTGGCGCTGCGCAGCTCCTCGCCGAGCAGGCGGATCAACTCGCCGCGCTTCGGCGCCGGCACGGAACGCCATTCGAGGAAAGCCTTGTGCGCCTCTTCGATCGCCGCTTTCGTTTCGGAAACGGAATGTTCTTTGAGCTTGCCGATTTCCTTGCCGGTGACCGGCGAGGAGACAGACAGCGTGCCGCCCTGATAGCGGCCGGCGTCGACGCCGAGTTCGGCGAGCAGCTTGGCGGTTTCGGTGGCGAGATCGAGGACGGCGATGGTCATTGTCGTGTTTCCAATCTTATTGTTCTCAGAAGCGCTTGTCGGTTCTCAGAAGCGGGCATCGGCGAAATGGGCGACCTGAGCGCCGGCTTCGTACCATAGTTCCTTGAGCGCACGGAAGCTCGGCTCTGTGGGTGACGTCAGCGGCAGCGGCAGATCGGCCTCGGCAAGCCGGCCGAGAATATGTTCAGCCAATGTGCGGCCGAAGACCGTGCCGGGGGCTATGCCGCGGCCATTATAGCCTGAAAAGCCGATAACATTCGGGGCGAATTTGTGGAAGCGCGGCAGCGCATTGTCGGTCATGCCGATCTGGCCATACCATTCGCATTCGAATTCGACATCGCCGATCATGGGAAAGAGCCGCTTCAGGGCGCGCTTGGCCCAGCCCTTATGCACCGCAAGCCCGGTATTGCGCAGCGCGCCGACGCTGCCGAAAACGAGGCGTCCAGCCTGATCCATGCGGAAGGAGGAGAGAATGTCCTTGGTGTCCCATGCGCCTTCCCGCCCCGGCAGGATCGACTGACGCAGATTGTGGCCGAGCGGCACGGTGGCGAAATTGAAATAGGGCAGATAGACCTGCTCGTTGCGCACCTGCTCGAAGGGGCCGGTGCTGTAGGCATCGGTGGCGACGATGATCCAGTCCGCGCTGGCTTCGCCGCTTTCCGTGTTCACGGTCCAGAGACTGCCGCGACGCTCGGTTGCGATGACGGGGCTCGATGTATGGATGGTGACGCCCGCCTTGACGGCGGCATGGGCGAGGCCGCGCGCATAGGCAAGCGGCTGTAGTGTTCCGGCGCGAAGATCGAGCAGCGCCCCGGCATAGGCATCACTGCCGATGCGTTTGGCCGTTTCTGCCGCATCGAGCACTTTCACGGGCGCGCCACGCGCGGACCATTGCAGCGCGCGCGCCTCGATCTCCTTCAACCCGTCCGCGCCGACGGCGCAGTGCAGCGTGCCGTTACGCTCGAGTTCGCAGGCGATCGCGTGCTTGTCGATCAGTTCCATGACGAGCTTCGGCGCATTCCCGAGCAACTCGAGCAGGCGTTCGCCGTGAACTGGGCCGAGCACGCCCGGCAGGTCGTTGGGCATCACCCACATGCCGGCATTGATCAGACCGACATTGCGCCCCGCACCGCCGAAGCCGATCTCCTTCGCCTCCAGCAGAACCACCTTCGACCCGGCCTCGGTAAGATGCAAGGCGGCGGAAAGACCGGTATAGCCGCCACCGACGATGACGACGTCGGCCGATACCGCGCCATGGAGAGGCGAGGTCGCCGGCGGTACGCCTGCGGTCTTTTCCCAGAGGCCATGGGAGCGCGGATCATTCAGCATGGCACACCCCGATCGGATGAAACCGGAGTACTCTAGCGCATAAGGACAGGTGTTGAAGCGGCGATTTCACGCAACGGTCCTCAGCTGCAGGGCCGCGAGCCCGAGCGCCCCCATCGCCGTCTCCAGCGATGCGGCCTGCCGCTCCGCATAAAGCGCCAGTTCATCCTGAACCGTCGCTCCGAGTGCAGTCTCGAAGGCGTCGCGGTTCGAGCGCGTCGCATAATTCTGCTGCTGGTCGGTGCCGAGATTCGACTGGAAGATGCCGGCCGCGCTGACGGGCAGGAAGTCTTCATAGACGATCGGCGCGAAGGCGAGATAGCCCTTGGCGAGAAGCGCTTCGGGATCGCGCGGCAAGGTCCCGGCGATCGCGGCGGCAATGCCCGCGGGCGTGGCGGAATAATGGAAGAAGGCGAGATCCTGGCTGCGCAGCTCATCCCAGCTGTCCGGCAACGCCTTGAAGCGCTCGGCCAGTTCCTGGTCGTAGGCGCCCGCCTTGGCGCCGCCGGCGCCGACCTGCACTTCACCGCGAACCGAAGCGAGCAGCTGGTCGTAGAGCGCCCGGCCTTTGGCCGTCAAAGCCACGCCGCGCTGTTCGATCTCGCCGAAGCGGGCGGTATGCGTGCCCTGGACCGCACCCTCGTCACCTGAGAAGACGATCGTCTCCTCGAGCGCCTTGAAGCTCGTCTGCCGCAGCAGGATATCGCACTGCCGGCGCGGCGGCCCTTCGATGACTGCCTTCGGAGTGATGCCGCGTTCCGGCATGCGGGCCTGCACCGCATCGATATCGAGCGTGCGCGGCGTCAGGTGGTTGATGTGCGGCCCCTTGAAGCTGACGACGTCGGCAATCAGCCGATGCGCGTCGTGCAGGCGCTTGTAGGTTTCAGCGCTGACGGTCGCTTCGCCGTGCCAGCGGAAGGTTTCAAGCGCCTCAGCGACAAATTCGGTCGCTTCCGCCTCGGTCAGGCCACCCTTCTGCTCATGACGCTCGATCAGCGCGATGGCGCCCGGCGTATAGATGCGCCGCTTGGCGAGAATTGCCTCGGCTTCACGACGCAGACCTTCGTCCTCGATCAGCTCCAGGCGCAGCAGCGAGGTGAAGACGCGGAACGGATTGATGTTGAGCGCCGCCTCGTCGATCGGCCGGAAGCAAGTGGAATGAACCGGCACGCCGGCCACCGAAAGGTCGTAATAACCGACCGCCTGCATGCCCATGACGGCAAACAGCCGGCGGATGGTGAAAAGCTCTTCCGCCGTTCCGAGCCGGATGGCGCCGTGGCGCTCGACATCGATGCGATCAAGCTCGCCGGCGCGGGCCAAGCGTTCGCGCAGATCCGGATTGCTTTCGAGGTAGCCGGCATTCACATCCGCCACCAGCTCGATCAGCGCGCCGTATTGCGGAACCTCCGTCCGGTACATCTGCGACATCGCTTCGGTGAAGAGCGAGCGGATACGGTCTGTGGAAACGAAGGTTTGCGGCATCTGAGGCTCCGGCTCATTCCGATTTTGCAGGATGAAACTCTTTACAAGCAGCGCAAAGGCGGAAATATCGACATTTTGGAAATAGCTCATTCTGAAACGGAATGATCATGCTCGCTTCAAGACGTTTTCTGCCGTCGATTTCACATCTCGCCGCCTTCGAGGCGGTTGCCCGCACAGGCAGCGTCACGGCAGCGGCGCGTGAACTCGACCTGACACAGAGCGCCGTCAGCCGCCAGGTCAGCGCGCTGGAGGAGCAGCTCGGCGTCGAGCTCTTCCTGCGCGAGCGCCAGACCATGCGGCTGACGCTCGCCGGCGACGGTTATGCCCGCGAGATTCGCGAGGCGCTGCGGCGCATCTCGAGCGCCTCGTTGAACCTGCGCGCCAATCCGCACGGCGGCACGCTCAATCTCGCCATCCTGCCGACCTTCGGCACGCGCTGGCTGGCGCCGCGCCTGGGCCGCTTTCTCAGCGCCAATCCCGGCGTGACCATCAATCTGGCAACCCGGCTTTCACCTTTCGATTTCCGGCTCGATTCAATCGACGCCGCGATCCATTTCGGCCACCCGCACTGGCCCGGCGCGGAACTGACCTTGCTGATGTCGGAGCGTACGGTGCCGGCCTGCAGTCCCGATTTTCTGAAACAGCACAGGATTTCGCGGCCAGAGGATCTGCTTGCCGTTCCGCTTCTGCATCTGACGACGCGCCCCGATGCCTGGGAACAATGGTTCGCCGGTAATGGTGTTTCGTTCGAAAGCGTGCACGGCATGCTCTTCGATCAGTTCGCCACCGCAGCGCAAGCGGCGACCGCCGGTCTCGGTGTCGCCCTGTTGCCGACATTCCTGATGCAGGAAGAACTCAGGCGCGGCGATCTCGTCGCCGCCGTCGACCGGGAGATGGAGAGCCGGGAGCGGTATTATCTCGCCTGTCCCAGCGAGCGCGCCGATTATGCGCCGCTTGCCGCCTTTCGCGGCTGGATCGTCGCGGAGGCGATGGCCGGACCGAACGTGTGAGGAACGGCTTGCATCGGCATGGCGCTTTCGACCATTATGCGGGCCAAACAACTTTGCAGGAAATTTCCATGAAGCCGATCTTCGTCCAGCTCCAATGCGCCCCCGGCAAGACCTATGAGGTCGCCGACGCCATCTACCAGACCGAGCTGGTCTCGGAGCTCTATTCCACAAGCGGCGATTACGACCTGCTGTTGAAGATCTATATCGAGGAAGGTCAGGATATCGGCAAGTTCATCAATGACAATATCGCCAATATTCCAGGCATCGTCCGGTCGCTGACAACGCTCACCTTCAAAGCCTTCTGAACTCCCGTCAGACACGATTAACCCTTTTCGCGAAGAATCGCTTCCGCAGGACGTTGCTGAAACCACGCCTTAACGTCGGAGATATCTGGTCGTTGCTATAAATCCGCGCCAACACGCGTTTGGCACGCGCAGCGATAGGTGGAAAATGGCGATCGTCGAGGCAGATAGGGGGCGCGAGAATCCGCAGCCGCAATCGGCTCCGCTGATCGTCCATGTCGTGCGCCAGTTCCTGCCCAATCGCGGCGGCCTGGAAGACGTCGTCGCCAATCTCAGCCGCCAGACCCGCCGGCGTGGCTATCGTGTCCGCGTCGTCACGCTGAACTCGCTGTTCACCGCGCCTGAAGATAAGCTGCCGGCTTGCGAGAATATCGACGGCATCGAGGTGGTGCGCATCCCGTGGTCCGGCAGCAGCCGTTATCCGTTGGCGCCGCAGGTTTTTCGTCATCTCGGCGACGCCGATCTCGTGCACGTCCATGCCATCGACTTCTTCTTCGATGCGCTCGCCTGGGGCCGGATGCTGCACGGCAAGCCGATGATCGTCACCACCCATGGCGGTTTCTTCCACACTCGGAAATACGCGGCGATCAAGAAGATATGGTTCCGCACTCTGACCCGCGCCTCGGCGAGGGCCTATTGCCGCGTGGTCTGCTGCAGCGCCTCCGATCTTAGGCAGTTTTCCGAGATTGTGCCGGATAGCGTGCTGATCGAGAACGGCGCCGATATCGGCAAGTTCGCCGACACCGCCTCACGCCTGGCAAGGCGTCGCATCGTCACCATCGGCCGGTTTTCGGTGAACAAGCGGCTGGACCATCTGCTTGACGTGATGGCTGTCCTGAAGGGCCGCGATCCGGAATGGCATCTCGACATCGTTGGGGCCGAATCCGACCGTAATCGGGTGGATATCGAAGGTGAGATCGAAAGCCGGGACCTGACCGGCCGCGTCACCCTGCATGTGTCGCCAGACAATGATGCCATCCGCCGCATCATCATCGCAGCCTCGCTCTTCGCCTCCGCCTCGGAATATGAAGGTTTCGGGCTGGTCGCGCTGGAGGCGATGAGCGCCGGCCTGTTGCCGGTGCTGAACGCCAACGATGCCTTTCAAACGCTCGCCGGCCGGCATCCCGTCATCAGGCTTGCCGATTTCACCCGTCCGCAGACCGCCGCGGCCGCCATGGAATCAGCCTATGACGACCTTGCGGGCCGACAGGACGCCGTTCGCTCGCAGCTCCTCGACGCCGCTCGCGGCTATTCCTGGGATATCGTCGCCGGGCGCTACATCGATCTCTACAGATCGCTCGATATCGCTGCCGCGGAAAGCCTCTGATCCCCGCTTACGCTCTCGCGAGACGAACGATCTCGTCGAGTACGAATTTGCGCGATTGCGGCGGCGTCAGATTGTGGTCCGCATCCGGCAGCATCAGCAGCCGCACGTTCGGATAGCGGGAAAGCCTGGCGCCGCGCGGGCCGAAGTGGAAATAGACATGGTCGAGGCCGACGTCGCCTTCGCTGTAGATCAGCGTCAGCGGCACCTTGCGCTTGCCGAACAGCGCAAAGGACTGCCGGACCTCGCGGGCGATATGGCGCCGGTCGGGAAGCAGTTCGAGCAACGGCGCGACAAAGGGCGACAGCCGCCGGCCGCCGGCGATGACGATATTGCGCAGCGCCGACACCACGTCCACCTGCCCGCGCAGCAGCCGCTTCAGCGTGTCGAGCCGCGCCAGACGCTGGCCGTAATCGTCGAGGCTGCGGGGGACGGAGACGACATGCTCGCGGCGCACCGGCACCTTCGGATCCCAGTAATAGACGAAGGGATTGATCGAAACGACCGCCTTCAGCCGCTCGTCGGCGACGCCGGCGCGGAAGGCGACATAGCCGCCGCTGCACCGGCCGGCGACCATGACGGGGCCGGCAACGATGCTTTCGAGCAGATCGAGCGCGGCGATCGCATCGTCGGTCTGTGTCATCGAATAAAGCACCTGCTCCGGCGCATCCGGCCGCGGCGGGCTGTCGCCGACATTGGCGGAATCGAAGCGCAGCGACACGACGCCCTGCCGGGCGAGTTCGCGCGCCATGTCTACCGTCGTCCGCCCCCAGCCGGCATGCCGGTCATAGGCGGTCGACAGGAAGAGCACGGCATTGCCCTTGATCTCGCCGAGCGGCCGGCTGACGACACCGACCAGATGATCGTGACTTCCGAAACGCACCGGCGTTTCCAGGAAACCTTCGCCGGCAAGCGGCGTGGTTTCGATCGCTGCCGGCGAATGAGCGGCGGATGTCTCCGCGGTCGCTGTCTTCAGCCAAGCCGTCAGAAGCTCGACGACGGCCATGGGTGTCTTGGCGAAGAGCGGATTGGTGACGAGCTCGTCATAGCCGTCGAACACTTTCTGCTCGACATTGGCGCCAAGCGCCTGCAGCGCATCGGCAAATCCGGTATCCTCGGCCCTGACGGGGCGCTCGAGGATCAGGTAGCGTGGCGCCGCCAGGCCCTGCGGCGCGGCGATGTTGAGCTTGCCGAGCTCGGCGGCGATCTCTTCCGGCATGACAAGCCCGGCGATCTGCACCTTTGCAGCCTGCACGTGCTGCTGGCCGAGGCCGAGATCGGCGTCGATGATCTTCGACCACATGTTGAGTTCACGCATATAGGCGCGGCCGCTTAGCACTGGTGCCAGCATGACGAGGCTGTCGACGCCCTCGATCGAGGAGCCGATGCGCTGGGCAAGGGTCGCGCCGAGACCTTGGCCGATCAGGATGATGCGGTCGCAGCCGGTCAGCGATTTCAACTTGGCGGCCGCCGCGCGGATCGAGTTTTCCCAGGTTTCCAGCCTTGCCGGCAGCGCTCCGAAATCGAGCGCATCGCCGGTGCCGCGGTAATCGAAGCGCAGGCTGGGTACGCCGATATCGGAGAAATGTTCGGCCGCGACGCGGAAGAACTTGCGGCTGCACATTTCCTCGAAGCCCCAGGGGCTGACGAAGAGCACCGCAGCCGAGCGCTTCCCGGCTTCAGGATTTTCCGGCATGAACAGCCCGATCGTGCCATCGAAGACAACGGGCAGGGCGGCGTTGCGGCCGGCACCTTCGGCCGGTTCGAGCGAAAGTTCGCCAGGCGCGACCTTGGCGCGATCGGGATCGCCGGGGCGCCCCGGCGCAATGAAGTCGATCACGCGACCCACCGGCCGCCGCAGCACCGACGGCATCTTTTCGACAATGGAACGCATCACCTCGACATCCTCAAGGGGCACGGCACGCAGCACGCGGAGTGCGGCGAAATGTGCGAGCGTGCCGGCGATGATCGCGGAGATAAGGCCGATCGGGCCATGGACGAATTCCAGCACTGAAATCGCCGCGCAGGCGCACAAGACGGAGGCGAGCGTCACCTTCGTCAGGCTTGCGTAGAGACCCGAAAGCTGGGACCCGAATCCTGTCTGTCTGATCATCATCACCGACATCGCAACGAACACGAGAATGCGTACGATTGCGGCCCCCTCGGCGGCGAGCCTAGGTACGATCAGTAAACAACCCGCTACCATGAGCAGGCCACCTATCACACTGATGTTGAGGCGGGAGCGGGCCTTGTCCATTGACAGCAGATAGAGGCTGAGGATCTGCATGAATGTGTAGGCGGGAGCGACGAGCGCGAGCAGCGCGACCACCGTGCCGCTGCGGCGGAAGGCTTCCCCGAACACCACGAGCACCAGTTCGCTGGAGATCGCAGCCAGCCCGAGGCTCATCGGCAGCACGATATAGGCCATGCTGCGGGTGACGGCGGCGAAGACCTCGACCGGCAAGGTCGAATCGTCGCTGCTGTGCCGCCGTTCGGAATAATAGGGCAGCAGGCTGCCGGTCATCTGGATCGGCAGTTGCAGCGCGATGTTGGCGATCGACAGACCGACGGCATAATAGCCGACCATTTCCACCGACCAGAACTGCTGCAGGAAGAGCAGTTCGAGCCGGTTGAGGAAAATGGAATCGATGATGAATTGGATCGACAGGATGATGGAGGAGGAGGCGAGATACTTGAGTGAAACCCCGCACCAGTCGCGCCGTGCAAGAAGGATCGGCAGTGTGGCGAAAAACAGCACGAGCTGGCCGAGCGCATAACCGACGAGAACGCCTTCGACTCCGTAGAGGACGGCGCCGGCGGCGACACCGGCGAGCTGCAAGGTAGAGACGGCGACGGTAAGTTTGAAGAAGCTGCCTAGCCTCTTTTCGCCGATCAGGTAGAATTTGACGAAAGACCCGATCGCCTGGACGAAAAACAGCACTCCGGTGACGAGCGCGACGGAAGGCGCGGTTTTCGCCCAGTGCATCTCCTCGGAGGTCAGGAAGAACAGGGCGTAGAGCGCCAGCAGCAGCACCGTCGAAAACATCATGAAGCTGACGAGGATGGCGGCAAAGCCTCGCCGGCGGCGCGCGTCATAGCCCTCCGCCGAAAGCTGCGGCAGGGTCTTCAGCAGCGTGATGCTGGAGCCGAGCTCGGCGATCGAGGCGCCCGTCATCACCAGCCATAGCGAGAAGGCGACGATGCCGTTGGCTTCCGGCCCAAGCAGGCGCGCGGTGATGATCGAGGAGACGAAACCCGTCAGCAGCAGCAGCATGCCTGCCGCCGCATTCATCACCGAATTTGCGATAATACCCTTCGACATCTGTCCATCCGCGGGGGTCAGCTTAAGGCGCGTCGCGATCTTTCAGATTCGCTCCTCGCGTTCCATGTTCTTGTCTTTACGCACGTCGTTATCGCAAAACCGCTGCACACCTTTGCGCAACATGTTTTGCACTCGCATGCCCGCCATCACTAATGCGAAAATGTTAAAATAAAGCGGAGTGGCGACCTCACCTTAGCTGACCTGCATCGCCGCCAGCTTCTTGAGCGCCTTTTCATAGCTGTTCTCCGAGAGGTAGCGCAGCAGGAACTCCCGCGCCTTCCCGGCCTTCTCTCGGGCGCGCTCGGGCGCACGGAAGATGTCGCCGAGATGGGCGGCCGCGATTTCAGGAGAGGGATCCGCCCAAACCGCGCCCGGCAGCCCCGCAAATTCAGGATGGGAATCGACGACGGGAATGAGGGGAGAGGCGACCAGCCAGCTGTTCTCGGGGTCGCAGAAATCTTCCGTGCCCGACCAGGCGGTTGTTATCACAGGGGTGCGATACATGATCGCCTCGGCCACCGTCAGCCCGAAGCCTTCCGAGCGATGCAGCGAGAGATAGGCATTGGAGGAGCGGATGAGGCCGCTGATCTCGGTGTTCGAGAGCTTGTCGGTGACGATCCGGATACGACTATCGCCGGCGACCGACGCAATCACTTCGCGCAAGCCCTGATCCTTGCCGATATCGCCGCTCGCCTTCATCAGCAGAAAGGCGCTCGGGCATTCGGCGCTGAACAGTCTGAAAGCTTCGATCACCGCTTGAGGGTTCTTCCGATTGATCGAGGAGCCGGCGCTGAAGATGAAGCTGACGAGAAAGGCATCTTTCTCGATGCCGAACTTCTCCCGTATGCCCTCTGCGGCCGGCTTCTCGGTGACGGGATGCGGAACCACGATGACGGGCGCCGCCGTCAGCGGTGCAATCGTCCGCCTGGTGAATTCCGAGGGGACGAAGATGGCATTCATGTAACGCAACCCGTAGCGCCATTCCGCCGGCACGACTTCAAGCTCCCAGGCGAAATAGCCGATGTTGAAGGCGCGGGTGAAATTGGCGACGCCCATCTTCAGGATGGCGCGTGGCAGCATCGGCGGATTGAGATGCCAGATACGGCTTCCCGGCGGTTCGGCCGAAAGATGCGACGACACCAAGCCGGCAAAGGATTTTTCATCCGGATGCGTGCTGACGTCTGAGAGCGAAATCGCCCGTCCCGCTTGGGAAAGCGCCCCGGCACAGAGCCTTGCCGATTCACCGACCCCAACGGGCATCGAGAGATAGCCGACGATTTCGACCGGCTTGCGCGGGTTGAAGGCGAGACGCGACCGCGGGATCAGCCGCTGCAGGAGATGGGCGCGCAGATAGCGGTATATCGTTCTCAAATCACGATCTTTCCGGTGAGCTTGCGTTGTTCCCTACGAGCCTCAGCCCGCGAGCCCGACGCGACGCGAACTGCCTAGACTTCTGATTTCGCCCGTCGGCTGAACATCGCTCTCTGTGCCGGACAGCGCGGAGAGCTTCACGCGCCGTACGGGGCCGGGAGCAAGGTGGAACCAGTCGTCGTCAGCCCTGTAGCCTTCGACGTCGATATGCACCGATTGCGCCAGCCGGTCGGTCCTGAGGTCGACGACCCAGCTGTCGCCGTCTCTGCCGAGCGATGCCTCGATGCCGGCGTCGTGCAGTGCCTTTCCGCGTCCGCAGGGGAAATGAAAGCTTTCCGCGAGGATGGCGCCATCGGCGAGGGAGCGCAGGCGCGCCACACTTGCATCATGCGCAGGCGGGCCGAAACGGAAGGCATAGGTCGTATCGAAGAAGGCGCCGAACAGCGCGGTCGAGGCAAAGCGTTCCACGCTCCTTGCATCCAGTCTGAAAGCCATGTTGCCGCTGACGACCTGCTGTTTTCCATCACGCAGGCAGGCGATCTCGAGTTCCAGGTCAAGGTCGGTGTCCGTCTCGTTGACGACATGCACGTCGAGACCATTGGTCCCCTCATCGGTGAAGACTGCCTGAACCGGTCGGAAGGCCCGTCGCATCGCATACCAGACGGGTTTCGGCTCGCCGGTGGAGTCGATGACGCCCCAGCCGGGGCCGGGCAGCAGGTCCTGCAGCGTCCAGACGAGCGCTCCGTTGCAGCCGGAGCCCTTGCGCCGCCATTCGGCGAAGGTCTCTTCGATGACCTCGCTTGTCACGGCACGGGAAAAATCGAGATAGCGTTCCTGATCTTCGCGGCGCAGTCGGGGCGGGTCGCAATCGTAGAGAAGCTCTAGGTAAAAGTCGCGAACATCCTCGAAATCCCACGATGCGCCGCGGTCGCGGGGCACCCGCGCCTTCCACTGGGGGCTGTGGACGGCGGGCACGTCGAGATAGCGCTGCAGCGTCCTTTGCTGCGGCACATGCGCAAAGGCGAGGCTTTCGGAGGCAAAGCGCACATCGGCGCGGCGGGCATCGGCAATCGGCCGCATATAGGCGCCGACCCCGTAATAATGCGCAATGCCGGAATTGGGCGAAAACGGCATCGCTCCGCCATGGGGCGAATTCGGCACATAGGGCACGTCGGGACGCATGCGTGCGGCGATGGCCGGAATGATTTCGTCGGTCACCGGTCCACTCCAGAATTCCATGGGCAGGCCGAGCATCGCCGCCTGCTGATGGATCTCGCTGCCGCCGCAGAGAACGGCAAGGGAAGGCGACGCCTGGACGCCGTACAGGAATTCCTCGATCTCGGCATGCACATGGCCGAGAAAGGCCTTGTCGTTGCGCGGATAATCAAAATTGGCGAACATGAAATCCTGCCACACGAGCAGGCCGAGTTCGTCGCAGAGCGCAAAGAAATCCGGCGTCTCGTAAACCATGGTGCCGCCGATGCGGATCATGTTCATGCCGGCTTGGGCGGCAAGCCGCAGAAACGGCTCGTAATCCTCCCGCCCGCCCGGCAGCCGCGCAATATCGGCGGTCGTCCAGACCGCGCCGCGGCAGAAGACACGCTCGCCGTTGACGAGGAGCGCGAAGTCTTCGCCATCCGCACCGCGGTCGACGTCGATGCGCCGGAAGCCGGTGCTGCCGAGCGAATATTCCTCGCCGTCGGAAACCAGAGTCAGATCATAGAGACGCGGCGTGCCGTGTGTATGCGGCCACCAGGGCTCGATGTCGGACAGCTTGAGGATAGCCGAGTAATGATTGGCGCCAATCTTCTCGAAGGGCTGTTCCATGCCGCCGCAGCGCAGCAGCATTGCCGGATCTTCGGCATTGTTATGCAGAGAAACGCTCAGCCGGCCGACGCCGCTCTCCTCCAGGACCGCGCGGATGGAGACATTGTCGATCGATACGGTATCGCGTTGCACCAGTGAAATCGGCCGCCACGGACCGACGGCATGAATATCGGGGCACCAGCCCGGCATATGGCCGAGCAGCGTCGTGCGGAAATTCTTCAGGCCCGCCGGCGTGATCATCTGCGGGCGCCAGCGCGCCCGCGGACCGGGTTCGGACAGTCTGGGGCCGAGCGCCCGAAAGCAGAGCGCCAGCTCGTCGCCACCCGAAAGCGTCACCGGGAGCTCATGCGCCGTGAACATGCTTTCGGAAAAGAGGATTTCCTGACCGTTGAGGAAGACATTGCAAATTGTGGCCAGCCCGCCGAAACGCAGGATGGCTTCGCCAGGCTCGGCATCAAAAAGCCGGCAGAGATACCAGGCGTCCTTCATATTCAACGGTTCGGGATTTTCCCGGTCGAAGAGCCCGGCTTTTTCAAGCGCTGCCGCAACGGTGCCAGGAACGGGCGCAGGAATGAACTGCGCGGAAAGATGAATATCGTGCGGTACGGCGCAGGCCCCCGGCTCCGTCAGGATCAGGTTCCAGCCTTCGGAAAGCACGCTTTCCCGAGCTCCGATGCTTGCCAAACGCCCCCGCATTGTCTGATCTCCGGCCTCAGATTCGCTCCGCAAGCGATGCCATCATGGAATCCCATGCATCGGCGGCCGGATCAAGTGCCGCCTGCAGCGGCTCGAACTTCCTGCGGGCGACAGCGCGGGCAAGCTGGAACTGTACGGATTTCGCCGCGTCGGAAATGCGCCGGGCATCCTCGGCGGCCACCGCGTATTCGGCTGAGGACAGCCAGGTCAGATAATCAGCGGCCAACTCGAAATTGGCGCCCACCTGACGGAGCGTGTTGAAGGCATATTTATGGAAGAAGCCGAACGGCCGCTCCGCCACCGCTTCCACCTGCTGCGGGAAGACGCGGGCGAAGGCGCGGATCGGGTTTTGGCGGGGGCGCCTGGAGAAGTGAAAGCCGGCAAGCCGCCGCGCGGTCGCGCGAAGATGCGCTTCGTCGGCAGGCCTTTCCGGAAACCGTGCAAATTCCGTATAGGGCAGGAACGGCGGATCGCTCTCCGTCAGCTGCAGCTGGAACAGCCCATCGAAATCCTCACCCTCGAGCTGGAAATAGCCGGCATTGTGAAAATATTCGACGCGCTTTGCCGCAACATCAAGCCGGTTGATCGCAACCGTCGTCTTGCCGTGCTCCTGCCGATAGGCGGTGCCGCGCGTATCCGGCATGTAGAAGGAATCCATCTCGACCAGGCAGAGACGCCCCCGCGCGATCTGCACTTCGACATGCCGTTCGACACGGTCGTAGATCGCAAGTTCGGTCGCGCGGATGCCGTAGAGCGCTTCGAGATCTTCGAGCGGTACCTTGAAGAAGGTGAATTGATCACCCTCAAAATCCTGTGCCAGGGTAAAACCCAGCATCGCCTCGGGCGCGACGCCTAAGGTGTTCAATACCTCGATCCAGAGATCGATATAACAATTGGTTTCCGGCCATGCACGCTCGCCGGCATGCAGCGCGTGCTGCCGATAGGTTTCCGGGCTGATTGCCGGGAAAACCGATCCCATCGAGCTCATCAGCCCCATAGCGTTTTCCGGACGCTGGCCGGCCATTGCTTTACGTCGAGGCCGTGATGGTGGAAGAGGGCGAGCGCGATGCGCTCCAGGCCGAAGCCGACGCAGGCGGTGTGCGCGACGCTGCCGTCTTCGAGATTGAGAGCCCACTTCAGGCCGAAAGAATCCTGATGGTAATTGAAGCTCATGCAGGCCGTCGGATTGGCGGTCGACGTGATCGGGATCAGCAGTTCGAACTTCAGGTTCTGGTCGCGCTGATTGTTGACCATCATCTTGCCCGCACGGCCGAAGAACGGGTCGTTGGCAACATCGATGGTCACATCGAGGCCGACCTGCTTCATCATCTCGACGCCGCGGTCCATCCATTTCTGGCGAAAATCGGTGACGTGCTGCTCCGTTCCCATGCAGACATATTCGCGCATGCGAAATAGCTGCTGGCGGGCAGGGTCCTTCGACGGCTCATGGCGGAAGCAGTAGGACTGCAGATCGAAGAGGCCTCCCGTTTTCGGCAGGTTGCCGCGCTTGGCAACCGTCGGATAGAGCGGATAGCAGGCAGCCGGCGTCAGCACGATATCGGTCGCCTTCTGATCCTTGGTCCAGTCGTCGCCGACCTCCATGCATTCAAGCAGGCTCATATGATCGAGCTCGCTGCCGCAGAAGCTGTGCACCGTGCCGGCAAGCTGCGGAAAGCTCTTCATATAGCCGCTCTTTTCGAAGAGCGCGCGGTTCATGCCCGGCGGGAAACGCATCGCCTCGGCGCCGTCGGCGCCGCCGAACGTATCGATCAGCCGTTCGAAGGCGGTGATGACATCTTCGAACTGGCCGCTGCGGCCATAGAGACCATCAACGCCGGTATCGATCAGCAGGCCGGACTCGAAGAGCCGGTCCAGGAACGAGGTCTGCATATCCATGACTTTACCCCAGTAGGCTAGTGTCCTGCTTGTGGACGAGAAGCATGCTCGACGTATTGCCGAGGATGCGGTCGTTCGAGATCATGAGCTGAGCGGAATGGGCGTCGCGCAGATGGCGTCCGAGGCTGAAGGGCGTGCCGTTCTTGTAGCCCATGATGCCGCAGATCAGCATCGCATGGTTGACGATCTCCAGGATCGTCTCGGAAGAGGCGATCTTGACGTTGTTCATCGCCACCGCAAATCCCATCGACGACAGCCTGTCCGGATCTGATTTGGCGTCTTCATAGGCCTTGAGGCCGGCAACGACGTTGGATTTCACCATTTGCAGGAGGTTCGAGACCTCGGCGAGGCGCAGCGCGCCCGGCGGCTGGGCGTCCAGCGCCTTGCGGGCAGCGGCGCGCACGAAGGCCTGGGCGCGCGCAACTGCATCGACCGCGATGCCGTACCAGACGCCGCTCCAGAGCAGATGCGAGGAAGCGAGCATGGATTGCGCCGCGATCTCAGCGAAGGGCTTCGGCAGGATCTGCCGCGCCGGCGCCCGGCCCTTGAAGAGGAAGCCGTCGGAACAGGTGCCGCGCATGCCGAGCGTATTCCAGGCATGCGTCTTCTCGAGCGTGTACTGGTCCTTGAGGAAGGCCGTCAGCACCTGATCGGAGGAGGCTGCCTGCGGATGGCTGCGCGAAGTGATGAGGATAGCGTCGGCATGCGAGCCGTAGGAAATGACGGTCGCATCCTTTTCGAGGCTGCAGGTATCGCCGTCGACCTCGATCGCGCAAATGCTGTTGCGCAGGTTGCCGCCGATGCCGCCCTCGGTGGTGGCCGAGGCGATCAAGAGCTGGTCGGCCGCGATGCGGCGCATGAAGTCGCAGTGCCATTCGCTGTCGGCGCCGTGTTCCACGAGGCTCGACAGCTTGATGTGGTGCATGGCGAAGACCATGGCGCTTGCCGCACAGGCCTGGCCGAGCATCGAGCACAATTCGGCGATTTCGGTGGTCGAGGCCGATTCACCGCCGAGCTGGCGCGGCACCTGGATGCCGAGCAGCCTCTCGGCCTTCATCGCATCCACGGCTTCCCGGGGAAAGCGGCCTTCGACGTCGACGGCATCCGCGTGTTTGGCCGCGATTGCGGCGACGCGGGCAACCCGTGCGACAACACCGTCCTCTATGATCTTGACGGGGAAGTTCATCAGGCGACCTTCCGGGCGTCCTGGATGATATCGACCGTCTTGGCGATGGCCGCGATGCTCGCGAAGGACTTGCGGTTCAGAAGATTGTCGGGGAATTCGATATCGAATGCCTCTTCGATGCCGAGCATCAGCTGCACCGAGGCAAAGGACGTCAGACCCGCCGCATAAAGATCGGCGTCGTCGGCGACCTGGTCGATCGCTACAGGAAGCTTGCCGAATTTGGCGACGAGGTCGCGGATTGTCGTATTCATCCCATCACTCCAAGATTCTCATGATCCCGAACCGGCGTTCATCGCCTTGTCATGAGCGTTCTTTTAGTGCGGAAAACAGAACATTCCGCTAATTTGTTGGGTTAAAGATGATTGTTCCTCATAGTTAGGATTTTAGCGATCCTTCCTGCGAAAGCAGAAATACATATTTGATCTCAACGTCTTGATGAAATTTCATCGCCCATGTCCGATGTCGTTTCCGGCGTGACGAGTACAGAAATGACACGGAAAGTGGCGTTTCAGGTCAATCTGCCGGCGGATAGGAATGTTCGCCGCCGCGATAATCCGCGATGGAATAACATCCCTCGCCCGTTGCCCGAACGGTGCTTCCGCTGACGACGGCCTTGCCGTGACCGCCTGGGATATCGAGAATGTAGGTCGGCTGGCAGAGACCGGAAATCCGACCGCGCAGCGCCGCCACGATCCTCTGCCCCTCCTCGATCGTCAGCCTGAAATGGCTGGTGCCGGGCGCGAGATCGGGATGATGCAGGTAATAAGGCTTGACGCGCATCTCGACGAAAGCCTTCATCAGTTCGGCAAGAATTGCGGAATCGTCGTTGATACCCTTGAGCAGCACCGATTGGCTGACCATTGCGATGCCGGCATCGACGAGGCGCGCGCAGGCCGCCCGCGCTTCCATCGTCAACTCTCTGACATGGTTGGCGTGCAGTGCGACATAGACCGTCTTGCCGCTCGCCTTCAGCGCGGCGATGAGCGCCGCGTCGATTTTCTCCGGATCGACGACGGGAACGCGCGTATGGAAACGCACGATCTTCACATGCGCAATGCCTGCGAGCGCCTCCATGATGTCGCGGAGGCGGCGCGGTGAAAGCACCAGCGGGTCGCCGCCGGTCAGGATGACCTCCCAGATCTCCTGATGGCTCCCGATGTAATCGAAGGCTGCCTGCATCGCCGCGGCATCGAGCGTGCCCAAACCCTGCGGCCCGACCATTTCGCGGCGGAAGCAAAAGCGGCAATAGACCGGGCAGACATGCACGGCCTTCAGCAGCACCCGATCAGGATAACGGTGCACGATGCCATCGACCGGGCTGTAGGCGTGATCGCCGATTGGATCGGCGCGTTCTTCGGGCGCGACGATGAGTTCGGCCGCATCAGGCACGAATTGTCGGGCAATTGGATCATCAGGATCGGCGCGGTCGATCAGCCTGGTCATCGCCGGCGTCAGGGCAATGGCGTAACGCGCGGCCACCGCCTCGAGCGTTGCGCGATCGGCAGGCCCGGCAAGCCCGGCCTTCACCAGATCGTCGACGCTCTTCACCGGTTTGACGACATTCATCTTCCATACTCCGCAACCGGCGCCCAGAGCACCTGGTCGATGCGCGAAGCCCCCGTCGCCAGCATCACCAGCCGGTCGAAGCCGAGTGCGATGCCGCTTGCCTCGGGCATCAGCGACAGTGCCGAGAGGAAATCCTCGTCGATCGGATAGGTCTCGCCATAGATACGCGCCTTCTCGGCCATCTCGATCTCGAAGCGCCGGCGCTGTTCGGCAGCATTGGTGAGCTCGCCGAAGCCGTTGGCAAGCTCGACGCCGCAGGCATAGAGCTCGAAACGTTCGGCAACCCGGGGGTCGCGTGCCGAGGGACGCGCAAGTGCGGCCTCGGAGACAGGATATTCGTCGAGGATGGTGATGCGGCCGGAGCCGAGATGCGGCTCGATCTTTTCGACCAGCACTCGGCTGAACAGGTCGGCCCAGCCATCGTCATCGGCCACACGCATGCCGACGCGCCTGAGTTCGGCCGCCAGATGGTCGCGATCGGTCGAGCCGTCGGCGGCAACGGAGGCAAGAAGATCGATGCCGGCATGGCGCTCGAAGGCTTCGGCGACACTGATCCGCTCCGGCCCTGCGAAGGGATCGCTCTCGGCGCCGCGATAGGCGAGCATCGGCGTCTTCACCGTTTCAGCCGCGAGCGCGAGGATCCGCACGCAATCCATCATCAGGCTCTCATAGCTTTCACCGACCCGGTACCATTCGAGCATGGTGAATTCGGGATGGTGCAGCGGCCCGCGCTCGCGGTTGCGATAGACATGGGCGAAGCAGGAAATACGCTGCTCGCCCGCCGCAAGCAGCTTCTTGCAGGCGAATTCCGGCGAGGTGTGCAGGTAGAGCGGCGCCGTCTGACCGTCCGTCGTTATCGCTTGCGTCGCGAAGGCATGCAGATGCGCTTCGTTGCCAGGCGAGACCTGCAGCACCGCCGTGTCGACCTCGATGAAATCCTCACGCGCGAAAAACCCGCGCAACGACGCCTGAATCGCATTGCGCCCGATCAGGAACGGGCGGCGGTCGGCATGCACCGACGGGGTCCACCAGGGGGACGCTTTGGCCGAAAAGTTCATTCCAAGCTTTCTTCACCGGAGAAGCCGGTATGGGGTGGCTATTTCCCGGATTTTAGGTTAGTTGCGCCCCCAAAGAAAAACATTTGCGTCTTGGGGCGTCTCGACAGTCCTCTACGACGCCGAAAGCCGAGTTACAAGGAAGTCTTATGGTCAAGGTCATCGCCTCTTCGGTCCGCAAGGGCAACGTTCTCGACGTGGACGGCAAGCTCTACGTCGTTCTCACCGCCCAGAACTTTCATCCGGGCAAGGGCACGCCGGTCACTCAGGTCGACATGCGCCGCATCGTCGACGGCGTGAAGGTTTCCGAGCGCTGGCGCACTACCGAACAGGTCGAGCGCGCCTTCGTCGAAGACGTCAACTTCCAGTATCTCTATGAAGACGGCGAAGGCTTCCACTTCATGAACCCTGCCAACTACGACCAGGTGGTCGTCAGCCAGGAAACCATGGGCGACCAGAAGGCCTATCTCCAGGAAGGCATGACCTGCATCCTGTCGATCCATGAAGGCATTCCGCTGGCGCTCGAACTGCCGCGTCACGTCACGCTCGAGATCGTCGAGACCGAACCGGTCGTCAAGGGCCAGACGGCATCCTCGTCTTACAAGCCGGCCATGCTCTCCAACGGCATCCGCACCTCGGTCCCGCCGCATATCGACGCCGGCACCCGCGTCGTCATCGCGACGGAAGACAATTCCTACGTCGAACGCGCCAAGGACTGATCCTGGTTTTCATCCATTCAGGAGGCCGGCTCAAGCCGGCCTCTCACTGAAATGTGGAATGCAAGCAAGTATCGATGCCGCGTCCACTCGCAGCGCGCGATTGTTTCGGACGGCTCGTTTTGCCGAAAATATCTTGGTTCAGCTAAAGCTGCACCCAATTCCAAGAACCGAATTCAGATAACCTTTCGCACTTCGCTCTCGAAGCTCATGACGTGAGCCATCGCGATCTTTTCAGCCTCATCGGCATCCCCTCTGCATACCGCCTCGAGCATGAGGACCTGATCATGCAAGACGTCCTCCAGACGCGGTACCAGGGCCGGAAACCGTTTCATCGCGACATATAGAATTCTGAGCGACAGATTGTGGTAGTGATCCAGCGTATCGAACAGGAAAGAGTTCTTCGCCACTTTGTAGATGAAGCGGTGAACCCGTCGATCCAGGGCAAGGATGTCTTCCAGCGCCATCGGACCAATTGTTTGCTTAAGCTCATCGATCAACTGCCGCGCTTCCTGCCGCTCGAACTCGCGCAGCCTTTCGGCAGCTAGCCGGGTCGCCCAGGATTCGATCCGTGCCCGTGCCTCGTAGACGGCAGTAAGATCATTGATATCGATCTTGCTGACAAATGTGCCGCGCCGGGCGCTGACGACAACGAAACCATCATATTGCAGGCGCTGAATCGCCTCCCGGACCGGGGTTCGCCCGACTTCCATGCGTTTCATGAGGTCGGCTTCCCGCAGAAGCGTGCCCGGAGGAAGCAGTGTCGTGATGATGTCGTCGCGCAGCCGAATATAGGTCCGCTCCGCCAGCGTTGCTTCAGCCGCTTCGTAATCCACTTCGAATGCCGACATATTCAGCGTGTTCCTCTGTCCATTTCCGCATAGCTGGAGGCTGTTCCGCCTCGAAAAAAGGCGCTCAACGAATCTGCTTGACTTCGTATCATGTCTGCATATTGATAATATATCAGCAATATATAACCACAAAGAGGGGTTTCAAATGAAACATGCTGAATTGACAAAAAAATCGCAGGCGAACGGGATCATTGCCGTGGCGATCTTGAGTTTGGGGCTGTTTGCGACGGCTGCGCCATTCACTGCGAACGCCGACGATCTGGAGCTGGTGAAGCCGGGCACGCTCGTTGTTACGGTCCAGCCTTACATGCCCTATACGGCGGTCAAGGATGGGAAGCTCGTCGGCCTCGACAGCGACATCCTGACAGCCATAGCCGATAAGCTCGGCCTCAAGATCGAAATCAACGTCACCGACTTTCCAGGCATGCTGGCTTCCGTCCAGACACAGCGGGCCGATATAACCATCGGCGGAATCGCATGGTCCGACGTTCGACAGAAAGTCGGATTGTTCACGGACCCGCCGTATTATTCGCCGCCGGCCATGGCGGTAAGCGGCACGGCGAGCTTTCCCGATGTTGCGAGCCTGGCAGGCAAAAATCTCGGCACCGTCACCGGCTATGTCTGGGCGAAATCCATCGCCCAGGTGCCTAACGCATCACCCCATACGTTCCCGAGCGCCGACAGTGTGTTCCAGGATATTTCTGCCGGGCGCCTGGACGTCGGCTTTCTCGATCCACTGCTGATCACCTACCAACAGCAACAGCGCCCCGACATGAAGGTCCGCATCGAATATCTGAAACCGCCGACCGACGAACAGGTCGCCGCACACCCCGATTACAAGTATTTTCAAGCCTACATGACCGGATTCTACCTTCCCAAGCAGTCGCCGAAGCTGGCCAAGGCTGTTTCCGATCAGATTGACGATATGTACAAGGATGGGTCGCTTGCCGCTTTGATCACGAAATGGGGCGGCGATCCCCAGCAGTTCCTGGTTCCGTCGCCCGAAATGGCGGCCCAGCGGCGCGGCGTCGACCGTCCGGCCGACTGGACCCCGCCTTCCATCGCGAAGTGAGATCGAAGCATGACGGCGTTGTCATCCTTCACCGATATCTTCCAGGTTCCCTGGAATGACTATGTCGGAAACATCGCCGGGGGTCTGCTCAAGACCCTCGGCTATACCGTGGCCAGCTTCATCGGCGCGACGATCCTTGGTCTTGTCCTTGCGTTGATGAGACTCAACCGGCTGCGAATCGTCCGCGTTCCCGCGGCCTTCTATACCGAGCTTCTTAAAAACGTACCGCTCCTGGCGATCATCTTCCTCACTTACTTCGGCCTGCCTTCCGTAGGCATCAGGCTGGAGGTTTTCGAGGCTGGAGTGTTGAGCCTGGTGCTCTTCTACGCTGCCTACCTGTCCGAGATCTTTCGGGCGGCTATCGCTGGCGTACACCGAGGACAGCAAGAGGCGTCTCAAGCTCTCGGGCTGGGACGCGGCAAAACCTTCAGTCATGTCGTCCTGCCGCAAGCAGTGCGGCTGGCGCTCCCGGGCACCAATACGATGTTCGTCGACCTGATCAAGTCGACCTCGCTGCTCGTAACGATCTCCGCTGCCGAGTTGATGACGCAGGCACAGTTGATAGCCTCGGAAACATTCCGAGCGCTTGAAGTGTATCTGGTGATCTCGGGACTCTATTTCGTCATCTGCTACCCGCTGTCCCAATGCCTGCTTCTGCTGGAGCGCAAGATCCATGCCGGTGTGCCATTGTCATTGGCGAGAAGGCGTCGGCTCAAATTAGCCAGGACCTTTCTGGCCGAGGGAAAGGTCTGACCCATGACCACCACTGCTGCCAAATCTGCCTTTGTGTCAAATCAGCCGGCCGGTCGACCCGCCGTCAAGATCAGCGGATTGCGCAAGTCTTTCGACGGGCGCCTGGTGCTTGACCGCGTCGATCTCGAGGTTCCCACGGGCAAAATCGTGAGCATCATTGGCCAGAGCGGTGGAGGAAAGACCACCCTCATGCGCTGCGTCAATTTGCTTGAGCGTCCCGATCAGGGAACGATCACCGTCGGGGATGAGACGATCTTTGCCGATGGCGAGGTGGCCTGCCGCAACCTTGCCAAGCTTCGGCAACGTGTCGGCATGGTGTTTCAGCGCTTCAATCTGTTCCCGCATCTGCGCGCCGTGGAGAACGTCGTTCTCGCTCAGATGCATGCAGCCGGGATCGGCGAAAGAGAAGCCGTGGAACGGGCCGTGAAACTTCTGACGAGAGTAGGCCTTGCCAAACGGGCGATGGCCTATCCGGAGCAGATGTCGGGCGGCGAGCAGCAGCGTGTGGCGATTGCCCGCGCTCTGGCGCTGGAGCCAACGGTGTTGCTGTTCGACGAGCCGACGTCGGCACTCGATCCTGAATCCACCGGCGAAGTGCTCCGCGTCATGCGCGAACTGGCCGCTGACGGCATGACGATGATCCTGGTCACCCACGAGCTGCCCTTTGCGAAGGAGGTATCGGATTGGGTCGTCTTCATCGATGGCGGTCTTATCATCGAGCAGGGAACCGCCGGAGATGTGTTTGACCGTCCAAGGGAAGCACGCACGGCTGCCTATGTCGCGCGTTACGCTTCCCCAGGTTAGCTCTTGGTCTGATCAGGCATCCAAGCCTCGTTTCTCTAAAGATAAATCCACATCTGATGAACAAGCTAACAACAGATATCGCCGTCATCGGCGGCGGCGTGATCGGCGTGACAACCGCTCTGCGGCTGCGTGCCGACGGTCGCGATGTCGTCCTGATCGAACCGAACAAACCCGGTTCGGGTGCATCCTACGGCAATGCAGGAACGATCGCCGACTATGCAATCATTCCCGTCGGCACGCCCGCTGTCCTTAAAAACCTGGCCTCGCTGCTTCTCAATTCAGACAGCCCGTTGTCCATTCGCAAGGCGGCATTGCCCACGCTGTTTCCATGGCTGATGCGTTTTGCCTACGAATCCCTCCCTCACAGATACAGAGACAATACGCGCCGCATCGCCGACCTTCTATCCGACGCTTCATCGGAATGGCTCGACTTTGCAGCAGAGATCGGCGCATCCGATCTCCTGAGGGCGAAGGGATGCCTCTACCTCTACCAGACGCCCGAGGCCTTCAAGGCGGCCGCTTCGGATGTCAGGCTTCGCCGAAATTACGGGATCGCGCAGCAGCTCCTCACTCCCGGCGAGGTGCAAAGCCTGGAGCCTCGACTGCCGCAGGCCCATGGCGGAGGGCTTTTCTTTCCGAAAGCGATAAACTTCACCGATCCCGGCGAACTCATGAGCGTGATGGACGCCGCCGCCAGACAAGCGGGCGTCGAGTTCGTACGGGACTCCGTGACGGCTATTTCGCGCGAGCGGAACGGAGTGAGGATGATGGCTCCAGCCCACAGCATTCACGCCCGAGCCGCGGTGATCGCTGCCGGCGCTCATTCCCGCGGCCTGGCTCTGCAGCTCGGAGAGCGGGTCCCCCTGGACACCGAGCGCGGCTATCATCTGGAATTCGATATGGAAACACCGCCGGTGGAAAGACCGGTGTGCCCGACGCATCATGGATTTTACTTTTGCCCGATGCGTGGCCGGCTGCGCGTCGCCGGCACCGTGGAACTCGGAGGTCTCACCGCGCCTTCGAACCCAAGGCGCCTCGAAGTGTTACTGGCAAACGCCCGCAGGATTTTCCCGACACTTGGTGAACCAAGCCGGAGCTGGATGGGCTTTCGCCCTTCCATGCCCGATTCCGTTCCCGTCATCCGGCCTTCAAGAGGAGGAAGGGACGTCGTGTTTGCTTTTGGACACGGGCATATCGGCTTGACGCTGGCACCGCGGACGGCCCGTATGGTCAGCTCAATCCTCACCACTTGATCGCGTCACGAACCGTGCCTGCGACAGCAGCAGGCTCCTTTATCCTCTCAGAGATGCGGGTTGCGCGGCCGGTATATCTTGACGAGCTTCTGGTTGATCTCGGCCGCGCCCGGCATGTTGGCGCTGAGATAGACCGGCGCATTGCCGGATTTCGAAAGCTCCGAGGCAACTTCGGCAAAGATCGCGTTGATGATGGTCACACCGACCGCCGTCGAGACCGGTCCGACCCTAAGTCCCGTTCCTTCGAGATCGACGACAGCGTCACCCGGCGGCAATCCGTTGTCGAGCACCACGTCGGCGACCTCGGCGAGCCGCGGGCGGCCATTGGCGATGGCCGAGGAATAGGCGATCGAGGTGATGGCGATCACCTTTGCGCCGATTTCGCGCGCATAATCGGCGGCCTCGATCGGCGCGGCGTTCACCCCCGAATTGGAAGCGATGATAATGACGTCGCCCGGCTGCATGCCGTAACGCTCCAGCATCGGCCGCACCAGACCCTGTGTGCGCTCATAGACCGAACTGATGACCGCCCCCTCGTGCAGCATCGCCGAGCCGACGAGCACCGGCACGGTGAAGGCGAGTCCGCCGGCACGATAGTGCACCTCTTCCGCCAGCATATGCGAATGGCCGGTGCCGAAGACATAGACACGTTTGTCGCCGCGGGCGGCATCGAGAATGACCGCCGCAGCCTGTGCCATCGGCTCGGCAAGCGCCTGCTTCAGCTCTTCCAGCCGGCCGATAAGGTTGGAGAAATAGGCATCGGTAATCTCGGTCATCCTACTTCTCCTTGAATTCAGGCAACTTCGCCGGCAAGCCAGGTGGCGGAGACGGTGAGCGTATCGGTGAGGTGCACGAGATCGGCACGCGCGCCCGGTGAAAGATGGCCGCGATCGGCAAGTCTCAGGAAACGGGCGGGATAGAGGGTCGCCATGCGCAGCGCCTCGGCGAGCGCCAGGTCGAGATAGGTGATGCCGTAGCGGATTGCCGAAATCATGTCGACGTCGGAGCCTGCCAGCGTTCCATCGGAAAGCACCAATTTCGAGCAGAAGCCGCCCCTTTCGCGCCGGACAGTGCGTCCGTTCAGCGTGAATGCGTCCTGCTGCGAGCCGACAAGCGACATCGCGTCGGTGACGAAGAACAACCTGCCTTCGCCGCGCTTGGCACGCAACGCCGTGCGCAGCGCCTTCGGATCGACGTGATGGCCGTCGGCAATAATGCCGCACCAGGTTGCGGGATGATCGATGGCCGCGCCGACGAGGCCGGGAGCACGGTGTCCCATTTGGCTCATGGCGTTGAAGAGATGCGTGACCCCGCGCGCTCCGGCATCGAAACGTTCCTCCGCCGCCTCGCTCGAACAATCGGAATGGCCGATGCTGACGGTGACGCCGGCTTCCGCAAGCTCGCGCACCTGGGCGACCGTCACCTGCTCGGCTGCGATGGTGACGAGCAGCGTGCCGATCGACTCACGTGCCCGGATGAAGGCCTTGACGTCGCGGTCCTCCACCGGCCGCATCAACTCGGCCAGATGCGCACCCTTGCGGGCCGGTGCCAGATGCGGGCCCTCGAGATGCAGACCGGCGACGCCGCGGTTCTTTTTCACAGCCTCCTTCGCCGCCTCGATGGCGGCATTGGTCGCCTCCGATGTATCGGTGATCAAGGTCGGCAGCAGCGACGTCGTGCCATAAGGCCGATGCCCGCCGGCGATGATCTCCATCGACGCCGGGGACGGCTCGTCGTTCAGCATTCGGCCGCCGCCGCCATTGACCTGCGCATCGATGAAGCCGGCCGACAGGACGCCGCCCTCAAGAGTGACCATCTCGCCATCGGGCAGGTCGTTTCTCGCGACGATCGCTTCGACGCGGCCGTCGGCAAGGACGAGTGCCTTGTCGTCATGGAAGCGCTCGCCGTCGAAGATCCGGGCGCCGACGAAGATCTTGCGTCCCATCAGACCGTCTCCGTCACCTTGAGCAGGTTGGCCGGCCGGTCGGGGTCGAAGCCCTTGCGGCGCGTCACCGATTCGATCAGTCGGTAATAGACGAGCAGCGACACCAGCGGATCGACGAGACCGTTGCCCGTCGTCGGCACGCGCAGATTGATGCCGGAGAGCGGCTGCGTGGAGAAGCCGACGGTGGTGGCGCCAAGCTTCTGCAGGCGCTCCAGCGCCTTGCCGTTATTGGCCAAAGCAGCATCGTCGGGCGCGAAGGCGACGATTGGAAAGCCCGGCTGCACCAGGCGCATCGGGCCATGCATCAGTTCAGCCAGCGAAAAGGCCTCGGCGTGCAGGCCCGAGGTTTCCTTGGCCTTCAACGCCGCTTCGAGCGCGATCGCGAAGGCCGGGCCGCGGCCGGCCGTATAGAGCGAGGTCGCATGGAGCAGCACCTCCTCGGCCGCCGCCGTGTCGATCCCGGCGGTCGCCGAAAGCGCCTCCGGCAGTTTTTCCAGCGCTGCCTGCAGGTCGGACGCGCCGCCGATCGCAGCCGTCACCCCGGTGAGCGCGGCGACGGAGGCGATGAAGGATTTCGTCGCCGCCACACTCTTTTCCGCGCCGGCGTTGAGGCCGAGAACGATATCCGCCTGCCTGGCAAGCGGGCTGTCGGTGACGTTGACGACGGCGATCGTCGTTGCGCCCCCCTTCTTCGCGGCCTCCTGCAGGGCGACGATGTCGGGGCTGGCGCCCGACTGCGAGACGGTGAAATGCACGCCGCCCTGCAGGTGGAGGGCAGCACCATAGACGGAAGCGATCGACGGGCCGACCGAGGCGACTGGGACGCCGCAGGTGATCTCAAAGAGATATTTGAAGAAGGTGGCGGCATGGTCCGAGGAGCCGCGCGCGGCCGTCGTCACCACGCTCGGACGGGCGGACGAAAACAGACGGGCGATCTCGGCAAAGACTGGCTTTTCCTTTTCGAGAAGCGTGGCCACCACTTCGGGTGATTCGCCTGCTTCCTGCAGCATCAGCGACTGGTTCTCACTCATGGTCATCTCCAATTCTCAATTCGGCAACGAAGTCATAGGCATCGCCGCGATAATGCGAGCGGGTGTATTCGACGACGCGCTGGTCTTCCAGGCGCGAGACACGTTCGATAAGAAGCGCCGGCGCGCCTGCCTTGACGTTCAGCATCGCAGCATAGGATGCATCGAGCGTGACGGCGGTCAACCGCTGCAGCGCGCGCACCGGCCGATGGCCATTCGCCGCCAGCGCATCGTAGAGCGATCCTTCGCCGCCGGCATTCTTCCCCAGAAACTTGACCGGCACGACGGCGCGTTCGATCGCCAGCGGCAAGCCGTCAGCGAGGCGCAGCCGGTCGAGCCTCAGCACCGGCTCGTCGCCGCCGAGGCCGAGCAGGAAGGATTCTTCCGGCGACGGCGTGTTGATCTCTCGCGACAATATCCGCGCGGCCGGCAACCGGCCGCGCGAACGCATATCGGCGGAGAAGGAGGAAAGCCGCCAGAGCGACTGTTCCATGCGCTCGACCTTGCTCGATACGAAAGTACCGCTTCCGTGGCGCGATTCCAATGCGCCCGCCGCCATGAGGTCGCGATAGGCGGTGCGCACGGTGACGCGGCCGAGCTTGAGAGCCTCGGCAAGGTCACGCTCGCCCGGCAGCGCCGTGCCGGGCTTCAGCAAGCCTTCCTGAATGAGGCTGGTCAGCACCTGCGCCAGCCGCTTGTAGAGTGGGCCGGTCAGCGCGTCGTCGCGCAGGCTGCGTCTATTGAGTTCAGCTACTAGACTGGTTCTATCCATGGACACACAATAGAACCTATATAGAACCAATCGGCAAGCCTGAATCTGAGGGGCAGAAGAAAAAACCCTCTCCGGCAATCCGAAGAGGGTTCAATAACGGTCAAATTTGACAGCCGTACGTCTCAGAGCATGTCCGCGCAAACGTGTGCGGCGGTTTTGCGATACCGACTTGCGTAAACAAAAACCTAAAGCGCGAGGAGCGAATCTGAAAGATCGTGACGCGCTTTAGAACGCTTCAGCTCTTGGTGAAGATGTAGTCCGTTTCCTGGCGTAGCACTTCGCCTGGACGCAGGACCGCATTCGGGAAGCCCTCATGGTTGATCGCATCCGGCCAGATCTGTGTCTCCAGGCAGAAGCCGGCGAACGGACCATATTTGCGCCCGCCGAGGCCGGGAGCCCCAGTGTTGAGCTTGAAGCCGGCATAGAACTGTACGCCCGGCTCGGTGCTGCGCACTTCCAGCGACACGCCGGAATAGAGGCTGCGGGCGAGTGCCACGGTCCGCTTGGCGGTGCGTTCGCGGGACAGGCAGAAATTGTGGTCGTACAATACCTGTTCACTGCCGACGAAACGCTTCATCGGGGCCATCTCGCGGAAATCGAATTCGGTTCCGGCAACGGGCCGGATTTCGCCGGTCGGCACCTGCTTCTCGTCGGTCGGCAGATAGTGATCGGCGGCGATCATGATGTCGTGGCCCAGTGCATCATCGCGGCCGTCGAGATTGAAATAGGCGTGCTGGCAGACATTGGCGAGCGTCGGCTGATCGCTGGTCGATTCATAGGTGATCGACAGTTCACCATTGCCGTGCACCCGGAACGTCGCCTGAATGGTGCAGTTGCCGGGATAACCGGCACGGCCGTCCGGATCGACGATCTTCATCACCAGGCGGTCGACCGCATGCTCGACGATCGTCCAGTTGCGCTTGCCGATATTGTCGCTGCCGCCGTGCAGATGTGTGACGCCGTTTTCATTCGGCTCGAGCTGATAGTCCTTGCCGTCGAGCGTAAAGGCGCCGCCGCCGACACGGTTGGCGCAGCGGCCGGGCGTCGCGCCGAAATAGGCCGAGTAGAGAGGATAGCTGTCGAAATCCTCGAAGCCGAGTTGCAGCGGCGCCTCATGACCCTCAAGGCGCAGATCCTGGATGACCGCACCCCAGGTGATGATCTTGGCCGTTAGGCCGCCGCCCCTGATGACGACGCGATAGACGGTCTCGCCCGCCTTCGTCTGCCCAAAAACTTCCCGCTCCAACTTATCCGACATGATCGACTGTCCGTTCCTTTGCGCGTCCGATAAAAACGCGCGGCGCTATAGGGTTCCGGACCGGAACCTGCCCGCATTTGTTCCAAACCGCAACCAGGCAGGTCAGAAAGAAATTCCATTAAAGATCCATGCCGATCTCTTCGACGTCATAGGGCGTCGTCTGGTAAATCTCGTTGATCCAGTTGCCGAACAAGAGGTGCGCGTGGCTGCGCCAGCGGTTCTGAGGCGCAAGTGCCGGATCATTATGCGGGAAGTAATTGTGCGGCATCTTGATCGGCACGCCGGCATCCACATCGCGGAAATACTCGTCCGAAAGTGAGGTGGAATCATATTCGACATGATTGAACATGTAGAGCCGCCGGCCCCTTTTCTCATGCACGAGGCAGACGCCCATCTCGCTCGATTCCATCAGAATTTCCAGGCTTTCGCATTTCTCGATGTCGGCGCGGCGCACCTCGGTCCAGCGCGACACCGGCACCTCGAAGTTGTCGGAAAAGCCGTTCAGATAGATGGAGGAAGGCTTCAGGTTCCGGTGCCGGTAGACGCCGAAGGCCTTTTCCTTCAGCTCGTATTTCGGAACGCCGTGGAAGTGATAGATCGCCGCCATCGCGCCCCAGCAGACGTTCATCGTCGAATGGACGTTGGTCTCCGTCCAATTGAAGATCTCCTGCATTTCTGCCCAATAGGTAACGTCCTCATAGGGGAGGAGCTCGATCGGGGCTCCGGTGATGATGAAGCCGTCGAACTTGCGCTGCTTCACCTCTTCCCAGGTCTGGTAGAAGGCGAGCAGGTGATCTTCGGATGTGTTCTTTGCCTTGTGGCCGCCGATGCGGATGAGTGACAGCTCCACCTGCAGCGGCGAAGCGCCGACGAGACGGGCCATCTGCAGTTCGGTCTTGATCTTGTTCGGCATCAGGTTGAGCAGGCCGATCTGCAACGGTCTTATATCCTGACGGATCGCCATCGTCTCGGTCAGCACCCGCACGCCTTCCTGAACCAGGGTTTCGAAGGCGGGCAGCGTATCGGGGATCTTGATGGGCATTGCGGTCAACTCGATCAAAAATAAAAAACCGGCGGCGAAAAAATCGCTACCGGTCCGCACGCGGCCCTTTAGCGACTTTTTTAACGTGGCTGCAAGCCGGCCGGCCAAATCACCACGGAGTGCCTTAATTAGTCCCAGTTGAGCCGCGAATCAACTCCGAATGCATGCGGGAGTGGCCCGTCAAGAATCATCACACTTTAATGACTGATAGAATCTGTTGATAGACCGGTAACGCCACCATGTTAATAATGACAGTATGGGCGGTGTTGGAAAAGCGTGATGGCAGACAAGATCGAAGGGAGGCCAGGCATCCGGAAGCAGGATAGGGTAGGGTATGATTTCAGCCTGACATATCGCCTCGGTGTGATGTTCTCAGCATTCTGGAATTCGCAAGTTCGCGGCAAGGTGCTGTTTCTGGCGACCGTGCTGATCCTCGTCATCCTGGCGACGGCCTATGGCCAGGTTATTCTCAATGAGTGGAACGCCCCTTTCTACGATTCGCTCGAGCGCCGCGACCTCGGCGAATTCTTCCACCAGCTCGAAATCTTCGCGATGATCGCCGGCACGCTGCTGCTGCTCAACGTGTTGCAGGCTTGGCTGAACCAGATGACCGCGCTTTATATGCGCGAAGGCCTGTCACGCGATCTCGTCGACCAGTGGCTGAAGCGAAAGCGGGCGCTGCGGCTCGCCTCCAGCGGCCTGATCGGCGTCAATCCGGATCAGCGCCTGCACGAGGATTCCCGCAACCTTGCCGAAAGCACGACCGGGCTCGTCCTCGGCCTGCTGCAATCGACCATTCTTCTGGTGAGCTTCATCGGCGTGCTCTGGGAGCTTTCGAGCGGCTTCATCTTCCACATCAGCGGCCACAGCTTCTCCATACCGGGCTATATGGTCTGGGCGGCGATTTTCTATGCAGCTTCCGCCTCGGTGTTGAGCCAGGTCGTCGGCCGCAAGCTGGTCAAGCTCAATGCCGACCGGTTCTCGAAGGAGGCCGAGCTTCGTTTCACGCTGATGCATGCCAACGAGAACATGCCGGCGATCACCGTCGCCCGCGGCGAGGAGAACGAACGCCGGCGTATCAATACCGACATCAGTTCGGTACTTAGGGTCGTCAAGCGGCTCGCCATGGCCAATACCAATCTCACCTGGGTTTCGGCCGGCTACGGCTGGCTGGTGATCGTCATTCCGATCATCGTTGCCGCACCCGCCTATTTTTCCGGCGGCCTCACCCTCGGCCAGCTGATGATGTCGGTCGGCGCCTTCAACCAGGTCAATACGGCGTTGCGCTGGTATGTCGCCAATTTCGGCCCGATCGCCGAATGGCGTGCCACGCTGATGCGCGTCACCGACTTCCGCCAGGCGTTGCTCGACATGGACGAGGGCTTTGGCGTGAAGGGCAGCATTGCCTATGAAGACACCGCCGCCGACAGGCTGACGCTGAAGGATGTGGTGATCAATGCCAAGATCGGCGAAGACATCGAGGAATGCGGCGGTTTTCGCCTGCGAGAAACCGATATCGTGATCAAGGCCGGCGAAAAAATCATGATCAACGGCGATCATAGCGTCAACCGCAAGCTGCTGTTCCAGGCCTTGGCCGGGCTCTGGCCGTGCGGCAGCGGCACGATGGGTCTGCCGCCGATCGACGACATGCTGTTCGTTCCGCAAATCGCCTATATTCCGGGCGGCACGTTGCGCGAGGCGTTGGCCTTCCCCGAAAACGCCGATGCCTACGAGCAAGCTGCGGTCGAGGCGGCCCTTGAAAAGGCCGACCTGCACTCTCTGATCGCAAGGCTCGATACCCGCGCCCGCTGGGACAAGCTGCTCGACGGCGATGAACAGAAGGCGATCGGCTTCGCGCGCCTGCTGCTGGTGCGCCCGCGCTGGATCATCTTCGACGAAGTGCTCGAGGGCATGGAGCCGGAATGGCAGGTAACGATGTGCAGCGTGCTGACTTCGATGCCCGAAATCGGCATGATCTATATCGGCCGCTCTGAAACTTATCTGGAGGCGTTGCAGCCCCGGGTGCTGCATCTGCAGGCTCTGCCCTCGAGATCCGAAGAGCCGCAGCAGCAGGTCGCCCAGACCACCGGCGCCAGCGCCAGTGCCGGCGCAGCCGCCGTCCCCGCGCCGGCGCTTTAGGACGCCCCCTTATCGGCAGGACCCCTGCCTACAACGTGACGCAAGCGGCTGAGTGCGAGAGTCTCAGCCCTCCAGTTCTTCCCGCAGCATTTCGAGCTCCAGCCATTCCTCTTCCATCTTGGTCAGGCTGACTCGCAGCTTCTCCATCTCGCCTGCAAGGCGGTTGAAGGCAACGGGGTCGCGCGTGAAGAGATTGGGATCGGCCATGACAAGTTCGCGCTTGGCGATCTCGGCCTCGGCCTTGGCCATTTCCTTCGGCAGATTGTCCAGCGCGAATTTCTGCTTGAAGGAAAGCTTGCCCTTCGAGGCTGCGCCGGAAGCTGTTGTCTCCTGGGTCTTCGGTTTCTCCGCCGCTTTCTCGGCTTTCCTGCGCTCTTCGAGAGCGCCCTTGCGCTGCGCCAACATGTCCGTATAGCCGCCGGCATATTCGATCCATCGGCCGTCGGGCGCATCCGGCACGGCGGGCGCGATCGTCGAGGTTACGGTGCGGTCGAGAAAGTCACGATCGTGGCTGACGAGGATGACGGTGCCGGGAAAGCCGGCGACGATTTCCTGCAGAAGGTCGAGCGTCTCGATGTCGAGATCGTTGGTCGGTTCGTCAAGGATCAGGAGGTTTGCCGGGCGCGCCAGGATGCGCGCCAGCATCAGCCGGGCGCGCTCGCCGCCGGAGAGGCTCTTGATCGGTGTTCGCGCCTGCTCCGGCTGGAACAGGAATTCTTTCATGTAGCCGGTGACGTGGCGCTGCTCGCCATTGACGAGCAGGTTTTCGCCGCGCCCGTCGGTCAGGTAGTTTGCAAGCGTCTCCTCGGGCTTGAGGTCCTCGCGCTTCTGGTCGAGGGTGGCGATCTCCAGGTTGGTGCCCAGCTTCACCGTGCCGCCGTCCGGCGAAAGCTGGCCGGTCAGCATTTTCAGGAGCGTCGTCTTGCCGGCGCCGTTCGGCCCGACGAGACCGATGCAATCGCCGCGATGGACGCGGATCGAGAACGGTGTGACGATTGCCCGGTCGCCGAAGCTCTTGGTGATCTTCTCGGCCTCGATCACCAGCTTGCCGGATTCCTGCGCATCCGAAATCGCCGCCTGCACCGTGCCCTGCGGGCCCTTGTGGCCACGATATTGCGAGCGCATCGTCTGCAGCTCGCTGAGACGGCGCATATTGCGCTTGCGCCGGGCCGTGACGCCGTAGCGCAGCCAGTGCTCCTCGCGCTCGATTGCCTTGCCGAGCTTGTGCTGCTCGAGCTCCTCGGCCTCCAGCACCTGGTCGCGCCAGGCTTCGAAATGCGCAAAGCCCCTGTCGAGCCGGCGCGAGGCGCCGCGATCGAGCCAGACGGTTGCCGTCGAAACTTTTTCGAGGAACCGCCGGTCGTGCGAGATCAGCACCAGGGCGCTGCGCGTCTTTTGCAACTCGCCTTCCAGCCATTCGATGGTCGGCAGGTCGAGATGGTTGGTCGGCTCGTCGAGCAGGAGAATGTCGGGCTCCGGCGCCAGCACGCGGGCAAGGGCGGCCCGTCGCGATTCACCGCCGGAAAGGGTATTTGGATCCTCCTCACCGGTGAGGCCGAGGTGAGACAGAAGATAGGTGACGCGATAGGGGTCGTCGCCGGGTCCCAGACCAGCCTCGGCATAGGCCTGAACGGTGCTGAAACTGGCAAAGTCCGGCGCCTGTTCGAGATAGCGCACCGTCGAGGACGGATGACGGAAAACTTCGCCGGACTGCGCCTCGACCAGGCCGGCGGCGATCTTCAGCAGCGTCGATTTTCCCGAGCCGTTACGGCCGACGAGACAGATCTTGTCGCCGGGCTCGACCTGCAGGGAAGCGCCCGCCAGCAGCGGTGCGCCGCCGAAGCTCAGGAAGATATCGTCGAGTTTCAGAATGGGAGGGGCCAAAAATCAGACTCCGGAAAGATCATAGGGGCGGGCAAGCACGATCGCCCGGCCGTTCTCGAGCGAAAGGCGAACCTTGCCTTCCGCGACATTTGAAATGGTGCGCGACGAGCCGAAAGGCAGATTGAAATCGGTGAGCGGATAACGCGCATTCTCGATAGAAAGTCCGGTCAGCGGCCCAAATCCGGGCACGGAAAACAGGCTGCCTTTGGGAAGATCGAGCTCGATCGTGCCGGGAACCAGCGGCACTGCCTCTTCCTTGCCCGAGGTCAGCAGTACGTCGAAACCCTTTTCCGCCAAGCCGACAGCCGACAGCAGATGCTGAAGCGCATGGTCGGAGCGTTCGCCGGCGAGCGCGCCTGCGAGGATCAGCCGCCGCGCGCCACGTGCGATCGCTTCCGATACGGCGATTTCGCCGTCCGTTGCCGCCTTCGCTGCGGGATAGGGCTGTTTCGGCACATCGAGAAAACCCGCTTCGAGCTCGGGGGGCGTCGAATCGAAATCGCCGACCCAGAGCTCAGGCATGACACCAAGCGCCATCGCATGCCGCATGCCGCCATCGGCCGCGATGAAGCGGCTGCCGCCGATCGCGTGGCGCAGGCGTTCCGTCAGGCTGAGTTCGCCGCCGAGCAGAATGGTGAAGGTGGATTGGCTCATGGGCACTGCCCTTAGCGCAAACGGGGGGGCGAGGGGAAGGGGCACCGACGGACGGCTTTCGCCTCAACCGGGCGTGTCCTTGTCGCGCGAGAGAAAGATTGCCTCGTAGCCACCGATGAAACGTTCGAACAGCGTCGCGAAACGCTCTATATCCTCGCGTGGCCAATCGGAGACGATCTCGGAGATAATGGCCATTTTCTGCGCATGGATCTCGGCAAGCAGCGCCTGGCCAGCGTCGGTGATGACGACGACGATCCGCCGCGCGTCGGCCTGGGAGGCTTCGCGCCGCAAGACGTTGCGTCCGACCATCTCGGCCACCACCCGGCTCGCGCGCGACGGGTCGATGCGCAGCATCTCCGCGATCAAGCCGACGGTGACCTCGCCGGGCGACCCAGCCCGGCGCACGGCGTCGAGCACGTCGAGGTGGGAGAGCTCAAGGCCCGGTGCGGCGCTCTGGATCGCCAGCCTGCCGATCAGCCGTCGGCCGGTCATCAGGCGCATGCGCGCCATGCTCCTGCCGATGCGAGGCAGGTTCTCATCGTCCGGCTCGGCCCGACTGTTGGACAGGATCTTCGTCAGCGTCTCATTCATGACCGAACCATAGCAGAGCGGAGGTCAAAATTGAATATGCCGGGGTCACTCATGTGCCGTTGACAATTACATGCTGATAGCACATAAAATAGTTCGAACCCGGAAATATGCCTCATGGACATGCAACCCGCGCCTGCGCCGCTCGTGACGGACCCTCGTCGCCGGCTTATCCTCTTCTTCTTTCTGATGACCGCCATGTTCATGGCGACGCTTGATAATCAGATCGTCTCCACGGCGTTGCCGACAATTGTCGGCGAGTTCGGCCATCTCGAGCGTCTCGGCTGGATCGGCTCGGCCTACCTGTTGGCGCTCAGCGCCGTCATGCCGCTCTACGGCAAGCTCGGCGATCTCTTCGGCCGCAAATATGTGATGATGACGGCGATCGGAATCTTCACCGTCGGCTCCGCAGTCTGCGGCCTGGCTGTCTCGATGAATACGCTGATCGCCGCTCGTGTGCTGCAGGGCCTCGGCGGTGGCGGCATCATGGTGTCGATCTTTGCCGTCAACGCCGATCTGTTCGAGCCGCGCGAGCGGGCGCGCTATCAAAGCTATTCCAGCCTCGTGCTGATGGCTTCAGGCGCGATCGGCCCGGTGCTCGGGGGGACGATGAGCGATCTCTTCGGCTGGCGCTCGATCTTCCTCGTCAACGTGCCGATCGGTTTCGTCGTGCTCACCGGGCTTGCCTTCATGCTGCCCTACCGCAAGCCGCATCGGCGCCCGAAGATCGATTATGCCGGCGCGCTGCTGATCGCGCTGACGACGACGAGCATCGTGCTTGCCACAGACAGCAGCGAATTGTTCGGCTCGATGATCTCACCACAGAGTATCGGGATCGTCGCCTTCGGCGCCGTCTGCGCCGTCACCTGGGTGTTCGTCGAGCGCCGCGCGCCGGAGCCGATCGTTCCGCTGCAGCTCTTCCGCAATTCAACCTTCAGCCTGCTGCTGGTAATATCGGTGATGGGCGGCGCCATCGCCATCGGCATGGTCAACTATCTCGCTCTCTTCCTGCAGACGACGACCGGCCTTTCGCCATCGGCCGCCGGCCTTCTCTTCATTCTGCTGACCGGGGGTCTCGTCTGCGGGTCGCTGTCGGCCGGGCGTATCATCTCGATGACCGGTCGCTACAAACCCTTCGCCATCGCAAGCCTCACCTGCAGCGCCATTGCCTTCGCGCTGATGCCGCAGGTCCATGCGGGAACGCCGATCGCCTTCATCGGCGCGATCATGATGCTGCATGGCATCGGCATCGGCCTTGCGCAGCAGGTCCCCGTCATCGGCGTGCAGAATGCCGCCCCCGCCCGCGACGTCGGCGCCGCCACCGGCTCGGTGACACTCTCGCGCATGGGCGGGGCCTCGATCGCCATATCAATCTATGGCGCGATCATCGCCTCCGGGCTCGGCAAGGTCGGCGCTCCCATTGCCGATGTTGCCGATATCGAACAGCTGACGCCGAAGATGATGGCCGCCCTTCCCGCAGCGAGCCGCCAGGCCGTCGCAGATGTCTATGCCGCCGCCTTCTCGCCCCTTTTCATGACTTCCTGCGCCATTGCCCTGATCGGCCTTGCTGCCGCAATGACGCTGAAGCCCGTGCAACTGCCGCGCACCGGCGAAACGAAGCGACCGCAATCGGCGGCGGCGGAAGCGGCGGAATAGACTACATAATGGGAATATGCACCAGCAGACGTTCTCTATCGCATAGATAGATCAAAAGTTGCGATTTTCTCGCAGGGCTGCCGTTATCCCACCTGTTGCTTCAATCATGCCGTTCTTTTTCCGCGCCTCTGACAAATCTATGACTGGTGACGGAACTTTCGCCATAATTTCATCCGAGCGAAGGGAGACCTCGATGCCTGAGGCTTGCTAAAATGCAACGGCGCCACAATTAAACAGAGTCTCGCTATGCAACCGATGCGTAAATCAGTTACAGCAACGACGTGTATCGGCCTAGCATGCGGCGCGAGATCAGGGGTGCGCACCTGTTGAGTTCCCCTTGCCAAGGCCGGTCTCCATCTGCGGCAAACCGGCAAAACAGCGACATGATGCAGAGAACCAGACTGGACAGCTTGACGACGTGGAAATCGCCCGCGCTTTCCAGTGATGTCATCTCTGCGACGCGGCGCTTCGCCCGCCGCCTGATGCTGCTTTCAACCGTCGGAATGGCGCTGAACGGGTGTCAGTCGCTGATCGAACAATCCTACCAGCCGAGCATCTCGCCTTCCTCCAATCCGCAGATCGTCGACGAGGTGCAGAAGAACGATCCGCGCGCGGCGATGGGTGCCCGCGAGCATCCGCGCATCGTGGCAAGCTACGGCGGCGAATACAAGGATGCCAAGACCGAGCGCCTCGTCGCCCGCATTGCCGGCGCGCTGACGGCGGTGTCGGAAAATCCGAGCCAGTCCTACCGTATCACCATCCTGAACTCGCCTGCGATCAACGCCTTCGCGCTGCCGGGCGGCTACCTCTACGTCACCCGCGGTCTGCTTGCCCTTGCCAACGACGCCTCGGAAGTCGCCGCTGTGCTGTCGCACGAAATGGGCCACGTGACAGCGAATCACGGTATCGAGCGGCAGAAGCGCGAAGAAGCCGAAGTCATCGCCAGCCGCGTCGTCGCCGAGGTCCTATCGAGCGACATCGCCGGCAAGCAGGCGCTTGCCCGGGGCAAGCTCAGGCTTGCCGCTTTCTCCCGCCAGCAGGAGCTGCAGGCCGATGTCATCGGCGTGCGCATGCTCGGCGAAGCCGGTTACGACCCCTATGCCGCCGCCCGTTTCCTCGATTCGATGGCGGCCTACAGCCGCTTCATGTCGGTCGACCCGGAAGCCGACCAGAGCCTCGACTTCCTCTCGAGCCATCCGAACTCCGCCCAGCGCATCGAGCTTGCCCGCACCCATGCGCGCGCCTTCGGCCAGGAAGGGAGGGTCGGCGACAAGGGTCGCGACTATTATCTCGATGGCATTGACGGCCTGCTCTATGGCGACAGTCCGGAAGAAGGCTACGTACGCGGCCAGACTTTCCTGCATGGCGGCCTCGGCATCCGCTTCGACGTACCGGCGGACTTCAAGATCGACAATAAGGTCGAAGCCGTGATGGCCACCGGCCCCAACGACATCGCCGTCCGCTTCGATGGCGTTGCCGACAACCAGAACCAGAGCCTCACAAACTATATCTCCAGCGGCTGGGTGACCGGTCTCGACCCATCGACCATTCAACAGATCACCGTCAATGGCATGGAAGCAGCCACCGCTCGCGCAAGTGCCGACCGCTGGGATTTCGATGTCACCGTCATCCGCAACAATGCGCAGATCTTCCGTTTCCTGACCGCCGTACCGAAGGGCAGCGACGCCCTCGAACCGACGGCCAATGTTCTGCGCGCCAGTTTCCGGCGCATGACACCGGCGGAGGCAGCCTCGCTGAAGCCGCTGCGCATTCGTGTCGTCACGGTCCGGCCAGGCGAGAACATCTCGACGCTTGCCGCGCGCATGATGGGCACCGATCGCAAGCTTGATCTCTTCAAGCTCATCAATGCCCTGCCGACGGGTGCGGCCGTTTCCCCTGGCGATCGCGTCAAAATCATCGCCGAATGAAAAAAGCCCGGCTTGCGCCGGGCCAGGCAGTGCTGCTGGAGGGTAAAGAAGTTCAGGCGTAGGCCGCCATATGCGGGTCGGCGCTGACCAGCGCGCTACGAAGCTTTTCCATCGCCCGGCTTTCGATCTGGCGCACGCGCTCCTTGGAAATGCCGAGATCGGCGCCGAGTTCTTCGAGCGTGGCGCCGTCTTCCGCCAGGCGCCGGGCGCTGATGATCTTCATCTCACGTTCGTTGAGATGTTTCAGCGCCGAAGCGAGCCAGACGCGGCGGCGCTCGCCGTCGATCATATTGGAAACCTGCTCGTCCGGCAGCGGATCGTCGCTGACGAGGAAATCCATCTTTTCCGCGCTCTCGGCATCGCCGGAGACGGAAGGCGCCTGCAGCGAAGCGTCGTTGCCGGAAAGCCTGGCATCCATGGTCTGGACATCGGCGAGGCTGACGCCGAGGGCAGCGGCGATTTCCTGATGAATGGATTGCAGAGTCAGTTGCGTATCGCCTCTCGCGAGCTTGGCGCGCAGACGGCGCAGATTGAAGAACAGCGCCTTCTGCGCCGAACTGGTGCCGCCGCGCACGATCGACCAGTTGCGCAGGATATAGTCCTGGATCGACGCCCTGATCCACCAGCTGGCATAGGTCGAAAAGCGCACGTCACGTTCCGGTTCGAAACGCGCGGCGGCTTCCAGCAGGCCCACATAGCCCTCTTGCACGAGGTCGCTCATCGGCAGACCGAAATTGCGGAACTTGCCAGCCATGGAGATAACCAGCCGCATATGCGCCATGGCGATTTGGTTGCGTGCACCGCGATCATCGTGATCTTTCCAGCGGGTGGCGAGATCATGCTCTTCCTGACGGGCGAGATAGGGGGCGGCCATCGCGATTTTGATCATGCGCCGATCTGCAGACATGTTCTTCATTTCGATCTCCCGAAAGGCCTTCGCCCTCAAAATGGACAATAAAACTCACGTTCCGGAACATCGCTGTCCGGACTGAATGGGGTTCCGAATGCAAAAGGGCCTCACCCCTGGACTTTTCAGGGAGAGGCCCTATCTCTCATCACGTGCCGCTAAGACGGCTGGGTCGGACCTGTTTCTTCACGTTGCCGAACGGGCAATATTGAAAAGGCATGATCCGCTCCTCACCGAATATTGACGGAATAGCAGTTCGCCCGACGAGTTTGCGCCCGACGAGCAGTCCGCAATTACGTGTGGTAAACGCGTCAGTCGGGAAAAAGTTCCAATAAAAAACCCGGCGCGACGGCCGGGTTTTTTTGGGAGAGACAGGCTTGCCTTAAGCGGCTTCGTCCTGCGAATCGTCTTCTTCAATCGCCTTGCCGCGCTTCGGACCCTTGTTGAGATTGGTCTCGACGAGGCGGACGGCTTCGGTTTCCGACATCTTGTTGACAGCGGCGATTTCGCGCGCCATGCGATCGAGCGCTGCTTCGTAGAGCTGGCGCTCGGAATAGGACTGCTCGGGCTGGTTCTCTGCACGATAGAGATCACGCACGACTTCAGCGATGGAAATCAGATCACCGGAATTGATCTTGGCATCATATTCCTGGGCGCGGCGGGACCACATGGTGCGCTTGACGCGCGCCTTGCCCTGCACAACCTTCAACGCACGATCGACGAAATCCGTTTCCGAAAGCTTGCGCATTCCGATGCTCATCGCCTTCGCGACCGGAACTTTAAGGCGCATCTTGTCCTTTTCGAAATCGATAACGAAAAGTTCGAGCTTCATGCCGGCAACTTCTTGCTCTTCGATAGCGGTGATGGTACCGACGCCATGAGCGGGGTAGACGATCGATTCACCGGTCTTGAAGCCGTGACGTGCTGTAGAAGGCTTTTTCTGCTGAGTCGTCATTCTATTCAAAAACTCCCTGTTACGCTTCCGGCGGCGGCCGGAGCCGGGTCAGTCAGGCCCGGTTGAGACGGTTGCATCCGTCGGGTGACTTCACTCTGGTCCCATCAGGCAAAAGCAAGGGCTTCTTGCGCGCGATCTGGGGACCCGGCGCTCAAAGCGTTGATATGTCACGGAAACCGCGTACGGATTGGTTTTGCTTTCGTGATGGTTTTGGGCATGCGTCATGCCACAAATGGAACAGTAGGCGAAACCTATCACAAAAATATGAGGAAATCAATAATTTGCTTCGTCTGAGTCATGCGGGCAACACAGATCACCCATATGCCAGACGCAGGATTTAAAACGTTTCACCGCTCAACGGCCCGCATCCGGCGACGAAATCGGACAGCCGTCTTAATCGCCGGAACCCGGCTTTTGGGAGAAATATTTCTCGAATTTTCCGGTCTGGCCGTCCATTTCCTTGGCCTCCGGCAACGGATCCTTCTTGACCGTGATATTCGGCCAGATGCTGGCATATTCGGTATTGATCTTCAGCCACTTGTCGAGGCCCGGCTCGGTATCCGGCTTGATCGCCTCGGCGGGACATTCCGGTTCGCAGACGCCGCAATCGATGCATTCGTCCGGATGGATGACGAGGAAATTCTCGCCTTCATAAAAGCAGTCGACAGGGCAAACTTCCACGCAATCGGTGTATTTGCACTTGATGCAATTGTCGGTCACGACATAGGTCATGAAGAACTCCAGGATTTCAAGCGGATGGGGCCGGGCAACCTGGAACGTCGCGCCTATCCCCGTGCCGGGCGAAGCGTGGACAGGCTTGGCAGGCAAGCACGCTTCCGGCAGGTTGTCAGTGACCTATCGGCTTTAGCGCCGGATTTCAAGGGTAAACGATCTGCAAAGCCGCCGCCACAGACAGAGTTTTCTAATCCTCGTCCGACATCAGCCTGTCGATTGCACGTCTTTCCTTTTTGGTCGGACGGCCGGTACCCGTCGCCCGGGTCGCTTGCTCATACGGCGTGAGACGTTTTGTCTCATCCGGCGGCGGGGATTGGTCGTCGTAGAGCAGGCGGGCCTCCTCGTAGGGACCCCGCCGCTCCCCGGCGAGACGCACGATGAGAATGACATCGCGCCGCTCCAGCGTCAGTTCGACGCGGTCACCCGGCTTGACCATCTGGCTCGGGTGACTGCAGCGCTCGCCGTTGATGCGCACGTGCCCCGACTGGACGTGACTCTGGGCCAGCGAGCGCGACTTCACCATGCGCGTGAAAAACAGCCACTTGTCGATGCGCTGGCGCGAACCGCTTGCCGGCTGTGTCTCCCCGCCCATGATTACTTCTTCATCTGTTCCTTGAGAGCTGCGAGCTTGGCGAAGGGAGAATCCGGATCGATCGGCTTCTCCTTGCGCGGCGGCTTGGCCTCGAAGCGCAGCGGCTGGGCGCCGCGATTGTTGTTGCGGTCGTTACGGTCATTGCGATCGTTCCGCTCGCCGCGGTCCTTCCGATCGCCACGGTCCTGACGATCACCGCGCGGCTGGTCCTTGCGCTCGCCCCTTGCTTGCTGCGGTCTGCCACCGTCACGGCCGCCACCGTCCTTGCCGCGGCCGTGGCGGTTGTCGCGCCCGTCGCCGCCGCGATTGCCTTCGCCGCCTTCACCGCCGTTCGGACGGCGATTGCGTTCGCCGCGCTCCTGGTTCTGGCCGCCCCGGCGTTCGCCATGGCCGCCGCGTGCTTGGCGATGGTTGTCATTGCGGCCGCCGAGACGCCACAAAAGAACCGGCTTCGGTTCCGCCGGCTCGCCAGCTTCCCCGGAGGCGGCAGTCTCTGCCGAAGCGGTTGCCTCGGTCACTTCGGCCGCAGTGTTGCTGTCGTTCGCTTCTGTGGCGGGGACGTCGGCCGCCGTCGAAGCCGGCTCGGCTTGGGTCGGCTCGGAAACAGCCTCTTCCGTCGCTCCGTCGGCATCATCGTGATCGGCTTTTTCTGCCGCTTCTTCCGCGGATGTTTCCGCGGAGGCGGCAGGGGCTGAAGCCGCGTCCTGCGCCGCAAGATGGGCCGACGCCTCTTCCGCCTTCACGGCATCGGCGCGATAGCCGAGGCCCTTGAGGATCTCTTCCATGTCCTCGAGCGTCGCCCCGAGAATCGACAGCATCGCCGTCGTCGTCGTGAAACGGCGACCGTCATAGGCGCCCTCCGGACGATTGCTCTGACCGGGCTTCCATTGCAGCAGCGGACGGATGATATCGGCAAGCCGCTCCAGAATGTCGATGCGCACGGCGCGCTTGCCGAGGAAGCGGAAGCCGGCGAGCTTGTAGAACATCCGCTCGAAGCTCGGATCGGTGACGACCGAGGTGCGGCCGGCGGCAAGCACGGGGATGAGATCGCCGTAGCCCGGCTTGTCGAGACCGTCGTTCTTCAACGCCCAGAGCAGCGTGATCAGTTCGGCAGGTGCCGGCTTCAGAAGGGCCGGAACAAAGATATGATAGGCACCGAAACGCACGCCGTAGCGGCGCATGGAGGCGCGAGCCTCCTGATCCAGCGACTTCACCTCTTCGGTGACGTCGCGGCGGAAGAGCACGCCGAGATTTTCGACCAGCTGGAAGGCAAGTCCCTTGGCGAGGCCCTGCAGATCCTCGGCGCGCGACAGATCATCGAGCGGTTTCAATACCGTGCTGATGTGATGATTGACGAAACGTTCGATACGGGCGGCGACGTGATCGCGGGCATTGCCCGTCAACTGCTCGTCGGCGAGCAGGATCACGCGCGGCCGCATGACGTGATCGCTGCCGGAAAGCCGCGCCACGGGATCGCCGAGCCAACGGATCAAGCCATCCGAACCGATCGCCAGATCGCTATTGCCCGCGGCATGCAGCCGGGCCGCACGGGCCTCGAACTCGAGCGCGAGCGCCTTCTGCGACGCAGCCTGAACCGCCTTGGCATCCGGTCCATCCGTTCCCCCCACCGGGGTGAAACGGAATCCGCTCAACTGCCCTACATGATGTCCTTCAACGAAGACATCGCCATTCACACTGATTTCAGCTTCCAGCATCGCATTCTCTCTCAGGCGCTTCATGAGCACAGATGTCCTGCGATCAACAAAGCGTTTCGTCAACCTTTCATGTAACGCATCGGACAATCGATCTTCGATTTCCCGCGTCTTTTCCTGCCAATGTGTCGGATCGGCAAGCCAGCCGGGCCGATTCGAAACGTAGGTCCAGGTCCTTATCTGCGCGATTCGCGCCGAAAGCGTGTCAATTTCCCCATCAGTTCGATCCGAGCGATGAACCTGCTCCGCAAGAAACTGCTCGTTCACCGTGCCATAGCGCACGAGATCGGAAAAGAGGGTCGAAATAAGATCGGCATGTTGGGCCGGAGTGATACGCCGGTAGTCGGGCAGCGCGCAAGCCTCCCAGAGTTTTTCGACGCGGGCCGGCCTGTCGGCGAGGTCGATCACTTCGGGATAGCGCGAAAGCTGCTCGAGCGCCTGCTGATCGACCGCCGGCAGCGCCCGCGTCAGCCCGGGCACGCGCGGCCCGGCCTCCAGGCTGGCGCGCAGCGACTGAATTGAGGAGAAATCCATCTCCGTCGTGCGCCACTGCAGAACCTTGACGTTGTCGAATTCATGTCCCTCGATGCGCTGCACCACTTCCTCGTCGAAGGGCGAGACTTGGCCGGTGACACCGAAGGTGCCGTCCCGCACGTGCCGCCCGGCGCGGCCGGCGATCTGGCCGAGCTCGGCCGGATTGAGGTTGCGGAACTGGTAGCCGTCGAATTTCCGGTCCTGGGCGAAGGCGACGTGATCGACGTCGAGGTTGAGGCCCATGCCGATCGCATCGGTCGCCACCAGATATTCGACGTCGCCCGCCTGATAGAGCGCGACCTGCGCATTGCGGGTGCGCGGGCTCAGCGCCCCCAGCACGACCGCCGCGCCGCCGCGCTGCCGGCGGATGAGCTCGGCGATGGCATAGACCTCATCGGCGGAAAAGGCGACGATGGCCGAGCGCTGCGGCAGCCGGGTGATCTTCTTCTGCCCGGCGTAAAGGAGATGCGAAAGCCGTGGCCGCTCGACGATCGTGACGCCGGGCAGGATCTGCTGCAGGATCGGCCGCATTGTCCCCGCGCCCAGAAGCAGCGTCTCATCCCGGCCGCGAAGGTGCAGGATACGGTCGGTGAAGATATGGCCACGCTCGAGATCGCCGGCGAGCTGGACCTCGTCGATCGCGACAAAGGCGGCTTTGGTCTCCCGCGGCATCGCCTCGACCGTGCAAACGGAAAAACGCGCATTGGGCGGCGAAATCTTTTCTTCGCCCGTGACCAGAGCCACGTTCTGCAAGCCGACCTTCTCCACCACCCGCGTATAGACCTCGCGGGCCAAAAGCCTGAGTGGCAGGCCAATCACGCCGGTCCCATGTGCGACCATGCGCTCGATGGCATAATGGGTCTTGCCGGTATTGGTTGGTCCAAGCACCGCGGTCACACCGCGCCCGCTGAGAATCATCGGCTGCGAAGTCAGAGTCATGGTCCATGCAAGTGAGGCAGGCGCGCCCCGGGAAAAGTTTTGCCATCTCGATGGAGGCACAGAACACATGGACAGCTACTGCCGCAAACGCAAGGGCAGATTTCAAAATGCGTCGGGGGATTGCGACTTTTGCGAGTCGTCCGGACGGTCCGCCTTTCCGATTCGGAACAGCGTGAGAACGAATCAGAGACGAATCGCTGACTCCTGCTGATTCAGCTTTTGTTCACGGCTAAGTATTGATTTTGAATCACTTTTTCCTACTAAATGCTGAATCGCGGGGCTCTCTCCGGTTCGCATTTTGTGACCCTGCCGGAGGTCTGTCATTCGCTTTTTGCCAAGGGAAAAATCCGCCGAAATTAACGTCTCGATCAAATCCGGAACGAATCGGCGACGAATCGCCGACTGCTCTGCTTTCCCCTTTCGTTCACGGCCATATCTGGTGGCGTCGTCATGTTCCGCCCGCTAGATGCGGGGCAGGCGGCAAGATCTCGTCACGTCGGTGTTAATCTTCCGGCGAGCAAATTCACACAGCCTTAAGCCTGACCCGCTTGCCCGTCGGACCGATCAAAAACGGAACGAATCACCGACGAATCGGAGACATCGTGATCTTCCTGCTTTGTTCGCCGCAACATGTTGTATTTCAATGTCTTTTTAACCATACGGGCCATTTGTCAGGGGTGACGGATCACAAACCATGAATCGCGTCGCATCCTAATTCGCGCGCCCAACCGGGAACAAAAATCGCCAATGCGTGTTTCTTGTCCATTCAGATTGCAGATGAAATGAAGGAAAAACACCATGCTTGGCACGATACTTCTCGTTATCCTCATTCTGCTCCTGATCGGAGCCCTACCGAACTGGGGTTATAGCCGTGGCTGGGGCTATGGACCTTCCGGCGGTTTGGGGCTAGTTCTGGTCATTATCATTATCCTTGTACTAATGGGCCGCATCTAAAGCCCGACTAACCTGGGGAGTTACGACATGATGAAGAAGATTGTTCTTATCGGCGCGCTCGTGGGCGCTCTCGCATCCTGCACCGCGACCGAGCAGGGCACGGCGATCGGCGCCGGCACCGGTGCAGTCATCGGCGGTGCCGTCACCAACAGCTGGGGCGGTGCCGCAGTCGGCGCCGTTGCCGGCGGCCTGACCGGCGCTCTCATCGGCCAGTCGGTCGAACGCCGCGGCTACTGCATCTATCGCGATCGCTACGGCCGCCGCTACGAGGCGCGTTGCCGTTACTGATCGCATCACATATCGGACTCCCAACGGGCGCTTCTGCGCCCGTTTTTCTTTGCCGACACGTCCGTCAACGTGACGTTGACGATCGGTCATGAAAGTCAAATCCACCAACGCCCATTAGCTAGCCGCATATTTACCTCGTACGCGCAGGGCAGGCGCCATCGCCCGACAATTCCACCGTCGTCATTCTCGTCGCCGCGGCTTTCCTGACAACCGCGGTCTCATCTCTTGTCTTGGTAGCGGAGATCGCTCGCGGCAGCGAATGCCGGCCATGATTCGGGTTGATCGAGACCGGAACACCGGCAACCGCTTCTGCCCTCCCGAACAAAAGCAAAGGCGCGTTCTGCAACGCGCCTTTGCAAATCGACACACGTTCGTCCTATCTTAAACGAAGAATTGCCCGCCATTGGCCGTCAGCGTCGAACCGGTGATGAAACCAGCATCGTCGGAGACGAGGAAGGTAACGCAGCGGGCAATCTCTTCGGGCTCGCCGAGACGGCCGACCGGGATCTGCGGAATGATGCGTTCATTCAGTACCTTCTCCGGCACGGCAAGCACCATTTCCGTTCCGATATAACCGGGGCAGATGGCATTGACGGTGATGTTTTTCGCAGCCCCTTCCTGGGCAAGCGCCTTGGTAAAGCCGAGATCGCCGGCCTTGGCCGCCGAATAGTTCGCCTGGCCCATCTGGCCCTTCTGGCCGTTGATCGACGAGATATTGACGATGCGGCCGAAGCCGCGGTCGCGCATGCCGCTCCAGACCTGATGCGTCATGTTGAACAGACCGGTCAGGTTGGTGTTGATCACCTCGTGCCACTGCTGCGGCGTCATCTTGTGGAACATTGCGTCGCGGGTAATGCCGGCATTGTTGACGAGGATCTCGACCGGCCCGATCTCGCGTTCGACCTTGGTGATCCCTTCACCGCAGGCAGCGTAGTCCGAAACATCCCATTTGAATACCGCAACGCCGGTGACGTCGTGGAAGGCATGAGCCTTCTCGTCATTGCCGGCGTAAGTGGCCGCAACCCTGTAGCCGGCATTTTTCAGCGCCATGGATATCGCCGCGCCGATGCCGCGTGTACCTCCGGTGACCAGAGCCACTCTGCTCATGTTCCGCTCCCCCTCTGTGTTTTCGCCCGCTCGTGGCGGCATTTCAATCAATGACGGATTGCATGCTATTTAAAGTGCTTCAAAGCACATGGCGACGCCCATGCCGCCGCCGATGCAAAGCGTGGCGAGGCCCTTCTTCGCGCCGCGGCGCTTCATCTCGAACAGCAGCGTGTTGAGAATGCGCGCCCCGGAGGCGCCGATCGGATGGCCGATCGCAATCGCCCCGCCATTGACGTTGACGATCGACGGATCCCAGCCGAGATCCTTGCTGACAGCGCAAGCCTGTGCCGCGAAGGCCTCGTTGGCCTCCACAAGATCGAGATCGTTCACAGACCAGCCGGCCTTTTCGAGCGCCTTGCGCGACGCGGGGATCGGGCCGGTGCCCATGATCGACGGATCGACGCCGGCCGTTGCCCAGGAAACGATGCGGGCAAGCGGCTGAATGCCGCGCCGGGTCGCTTCCGCCTCACTCATCAGCACGGCGGCGGCAGCGCCGTCGTTGAGGCCGGAGGCATTGGCGGCGGTAACCGTGCCTTCCTTGTCGAAGGCGGGGCGAAGCTTGCCCATCGCCTCGAGCGTCGCGCCGTGGCGGATATATTCGTCGGAATCGACGGTCACGTCGCCCTTCCGTGTCTGGATGATGTAGGGAATGATCTCGTCGGTGAAGCGGCCGGCCTTCTGAGCCGCCTCTGCCTTATTCTGCGAGGCGACGGCGAACTGATCCTGGTCGTCGCGCGACAGCTGCCACTGCCGTGCGACGTTCTCGGCGGTGATGCCCATATGGTAGCCGTGAAAAGCGTCGGTGAGGCCGTCCTTGATCATCGTGTCGACCATCTTCATGTCGCCCATCTTCGTGCCGCTGCGCAAATGCGCGGCATGCGGCGCCATCGACATGGATTCCTGGCCGCCGGCAACGATGATCCTGGCGTCGCCGGTGGCAATCTGCTGCATGCCGAGCGCGACTGCGCGCAGGCCCGAGCCGCAGAGCTGGTTGACGCCCCAGGCCGTCGTTTCCTTCGGAAGGCCGGCCTTGATCGCCGCCTGGCGGGCCGGGTTCTGGCCTTCGCCCGCGGCCAGCACCTGGCCGAGGATCACCTCATCCACCTCGCCGGCATCGACGCCGGCGCGCGCGAGCGCCCCCTTGATGACGGCCGCGCCGAGTTCATGCGCGGGGACCGTTGCAAAAGCGCCGTTGAACGAGCCGACGGCTGTCCGACCTGCGCTGGCGATGACGACGGATGAATTGCTCATGGGGAGGCTCCTCGTTTTTCGTCCCACTTACATAAGGGGAAACTGGCAAAGCTTTGAGCACAAGTCAAACGGGAAGACCGGCCGCCGCCATTTTCGCGGCAGCAGTCAACGCCGATTCGTTTGATCTGCTAAAGGTTTGCCGCAACGCACAAAGAGATTGTCACCAGCCTTCTTTTGCGTTTACAGTCTGAAGTGGAGGAAGATCCATAAATCAGACGGGGGTTCAGGAGACTGATATGGCGAAGCATGAGGGTCAGATTGTCATCAAGAAATACGCCAATCGCCGCCTGTACAATACAGGCACCAGCACCTATGTGACGCTGGAAGATCTGGCGGAGATGGTAAAGAGGGGCGAAGACTTTACCGTCCAGGACGCAAAAAGCGGGGACGATATCACCCATTCGGTGCTGACGCAGATCATCTTCGAGCAGGAATCGAAAACCGGCAACACGCTGCTCCCGATCTCCTTCCTGCGCCAGCTGATCACCTATTATGGTGACCAGATGCAGATGGTCGTGCCGAGCTTCCTCGAACATTCGATGCGCGCCTTCAGCGAACAGCAGGCACAGATGCGCGAACAGGTAAACCGTGCCTTCGGCGAGACGCCGCTCGGCAAGAACCTGCAATTGCCGATGCAGATGGTCGAGGACCAGGTTCGCCGCAATACCGAGCTGTTTCAGCAGGCAATGCAGATGTTCTCGCCTTTCATGACACCGCCGGCGGCCAAGGAAAGCCGCAAGGCCGAAGCCAAGGATATCGACGAACTGAAGGAACAGCTCCGCGCCCTTCAGAACAAGCTCGACAACCTATAGTCCGATAGAGACATCTCGCCCGGCGCTTCGGATCGAAACGGCAAAACCCCCGATCACATCGATCAGAGCGATCGTCATCAAAATGAAGAACACCTGGGTCGCGGCGCCCTGGACGAGAAGAAACTCGACCAGGAAGGCGATGAAGACCAGCATCGACAAGATATGGTTCAAGAGGTTGCCGGGCCCGGTTCGCGTTGCTTTCAGGATTTCGAAGAACAGCACGATGAGCGCAACGACGATGAAGAGATCGCCGAGCGCCATGCTCCAGGTCGCACCCGAGAGCATCGACAGCACGATGATGTTATGCTGCAAGGCTGCGATGCCGCCGTCGCCCATCAGGCCGAGCATCGCCAGATTGTAAAGAATAAACGGAATAATCATCAGCGGCATTGCGGCTACCATCGGCAATCTCCCAGCGGAGAAAGAATACTGCCGCAAACCGTTGTCTCACCGCAAGTGATTGCAAATATTATCTTGCCGAAATGCAAAAGGCCGGCGTGAAGCCGGCCTTGAGACTCGCGATCGGACGAGCCGGATCGGAAATTATGCGCTTTCCTTCGGAGTCAGAACCTGGCGGCCGCGATACATACCGGTCTTCAGGTCGATATGATGCGGGCGGCGCAGTTCGCCGGAATTCTTGTCTTCGACGTAGGTCGGTGCCTTCAGCGCGTCAGCCGAACGGCGCATGCCGCGCTTGGACGGGCTCGTTTTTCTCTTCGGTACAGCCATTTTTCTTACTCCACTTGCGGGCAAAACATTCCCACGGCCAGACTGGCGGCCGAAACGGACATGTCGCGATTTCGGAAATTTTGCGCGCTTATACATGCAAGGGGCGGCCTTGACCAGTCCCCATGCATATTTTTTGCGAAGCCGATGATTCGAGCCTCAGACCTCGTCTTCCGGCACGATCCAGGGCTCGGCGCGGGCCGCCTCTTCCCATTTCCGCCAGGCCGGATGCGCCTTCATCGTCTCCATATAGGCGAGCGTCTCCTCCCGGCTGACGAGGTCATAGATGTCGAACCGGTTGACGACGGGCGCAAACATCGCATCCACGCCGCTGAACGCACCAAAGAGAAACGGGCCGCCGGATTTCTGCAGAAGGTTTCGCCAGATCGTCTCGATACGGCTGACGTCGGCGTCGACGCCGTCAGGCAATGTGATCCCGCCCCTCGGTCGGCGAATATTCATCGGGCAGGCATTGCGCAGGGCTCGGAAGCCTGAAAGCATTTCCATCGAAACAGAGCGGGCGAGCGCCCGTTCGGCACGGTCGCGCGGCCAAAGGCCGGCGTCCGGATAAAGCTCGGCGGCATATTCGATGATCGCCAGCGATTCCCAGATCTTCAAACCGCCGTGCTGCAGGACTGGCACCCGGCCGCTCGGCGATATCGCCTTGATATTGGGATTGCCGCCCGCATCGTCGAAAGGGATCAGGATTTCTTCGAAGTCGACGCCGGCGCTCGTCAGCGCCATCCACGGCCGGAACGACCAGGAAGAATAATTCTTGTTGGCGATGTAGAGCGTCGGTCTGTCCATAGGCCTCTCCCATTCAGGCATCGAAATCGAAGATCAGCAGTTCGTGGAAATGGTTCATGTCCTCGAACACGCAGAACGCCGGCGGCGCAAGCTCGAAAACAGGGGCCTTGCGGCGGATATCCTCGGCCACCTCGTCGAGCATTGCCTGCCAGCGCGGCAAGGCTTCATCCTCCAGCCGCTCGATCACATAGGCGAAGGTCACATGGAATTTGTAATCCATATGGTTGGGCTGGCGATAGCCGAGAAGATCGGCAAGCGCGTTACGCCAGGCGCGCATGACCTTGCGGTCCTTCTCCGTCGCTCCGTCGACGAGCAGGCCCGACGGCCGAGCTTCGACGACGGCGACTTTGAAAGGCTCCGCCATCGAGAAACATTCGAGCCGCGCCGCCATGAGATCGGTCATATCGTCGATCGGCGTCTCGAGAGGGAGGTCTGCAGGCCAGCAGTCCTGCAGGCGCCTGGTCTCGATGACGCCTTCGAAAAGCGTCATGTGAAGGCTCGAGATCGGCGTGAAGAGAAATTGCGGCGCCTCGGGCATCGTTAGATATTTCTCGCGCGCCTCTATCAGTACCGCCCGGGTCCTTGACCCCTTCTCGATGTGGCAGACGATGGTGTTGCCGGCTTCCGGCAGGAAACCGCCGATCTTGCCATAGCGGCTGCCGAGATGGGCGGGCGGGTTTTGATTGTGCGTCTTCGAGTAAAAGAGAAGTTCGGGAGAAAAGGTTGGGGCGGTCATGGGCGACTCGGGGGCTCTGATTGGACTGCATTCGCCCATATGGCAGAACCAAGAATGTCAGATGACGTTCACTGCTTCTAATGACAAGTTCTGATCTTATTCATAGATGCACTTGATGTAGTCGCCTGAGCCCTGCGCACGCCTCTCGATGACGCCGGCAAGCCGGCGAAGGCCTCGTCCGGGCTTGCCTGCTTTGCGGTCGATCGGGTTCGGGAGCGAGACAGCCAGCAGCGACGCCTGCCGCCGCGTCAGCTTCGAGGCCGGAACCTTGAAATGATGCTGGGCCGCCGCCTCGACGCCGTAGATGCCGGGACCCCATTCGGCGATGTTGAGATAGATTTCCATCAGCCGCCGCTTCGACAGGACGAAATCGGTGGAGACGGCGAGCGGAAGCTCCATCGCCTTGCGCACGAAGGAGCGGCTGTTCCAGAGAAAGAGGTTCTTGGCGGTCTGCATCGGGATGGTGCTGCCGCCGCGCGTTGCCTGGCCCTTCAGCGTATCCTCGACCAGCATGCGCATCTCCGCCCAGTCGACGCCGCCGTGGAAACAATATTGACCGTCTTCGGACATCATCACCGATTGCACCAGGACCGGAGCGACCTCGTCCAACGATACCCATCTGCGGTCATAGCCGCGCAGCAGCACCAGATCGCGCAGCATCAGCGTCGAGACGGGATGGATGAAGGGCAGCAGGTAGAGGAAGATCAGGGCGTAAGGAAGGATCACTATGGCCAGAACGGCAAGACCGACGCGTCTCAGCACGGGCCGATCTTCGAACCATCGCCGACGGGCCGGCATGTCGGCAATATCCTCTCTCTCCGGCGCTATATCCAATGTCCCAAGCCCATTTCGCTCCCTCTCGTTCTCATAACGCCTGTGAGGCGCTTATGCCAGAGCACATGGGAAATCTTGCTGCAGTCATCGACAATTCCGTTGCAAGCCCCGGTGCCCCATGCCAAACAGCGCCCATGGACGCGAACCGGGACACTTTCGAGACGAGGCTTAGGAACAACGCCCGCGAAATCGAGGCGCTGCTCGACGCATTGCTGTCGTCACCGGTCCCTCTTTCCGATGAAATCGCCAGGCCCGAGACCCTGCGCAGCGCCATGCATTATGCCGTGCTGAACGGCGGCAAGCGGCTGCGCCCATTCCTCGTTGCCGAAAGTGCCGCCCTGCTCGGCGGCAATGGGAAGGCCGCACTTCGTGTCGGCGCGGCGCTCGAATGCATTCACTGCTATTCCCTCGTGCATGACGATCTGCCGGCCATGGACGACGACGACCTGCGCCGCGGCAAGCCGACAGTCCATATCAAGTTCGATGAAGCCACCGCGATCCTTGCCGGCGACAGCCTGCTGACCTACGCCTTCGACATCGTCGCAGCGCCGGAGACCGCCCTTCCCGATACGAGCAAAGCAGCGCTGGTGCTGGCCCTTGCCCGCGCAGCCGGTCTCGGCGGCATGGCCGGCGGCCAGGCGCTCGACCTCGCGGCCGAGAAACAGGCCCCCGACGAGGCCGGCATCATACGCCTGCAGGCGATGAAAACAGGGGCGCTGATCCGCTTCGCCTGCGAGGCGGGCGCCATCATCGCAGGAAGCCCGCCCGAAGATCGCCGCCGCCTGCGCGCCTTCGGCGAAAAGATCGGCCTTGCCTTCCAGCTCGCCGACGACATTCTCGACCTGACCTCTGATGCTGAGACCATGGGCAAGGCGACCGGCAAGGATGCGGCCCGCGGCAAGGGAACGCTCGTGGGGCTTCATGGCATGGAGTGGGCCGAGACCGAGCTCCGCCAGCACGTCAGCGATGCCGAAGACCTGCTCGCCCCCTATGGGGCACGCGCCTCGATCCTCACCGCCGCTGCGCATTTCATCGCCGACCGTAAGAGCTGAGCCGAAGGTCAGGCGGCCAATATCTCCTTGAGAGCGGCAACCAGCCGCGCGCATTCCTCGTCGGTGCCGATGCTGATGCGCAGGAACTCCGAAATGCGCGGCTCGGCGAAACGCCGGACGAGCACGCCACGCTCCCGCAGTTCGGCCAGAAGTGCACCGCCCGATCGGCTCTCGTGCATCGCGAAGAGGAAATTCGCCTGGGATGGCAGCACCTGGAAACTCAACGCTTCCAGTTGCCGGACAAGGGTTTCCCGGCTGGCGATGATTTTCCGCCGGCTTGTTTCGAACCACGCCTCGTCCTTGATCGCCGCCGTCGCCGCGACCTGGGCCAGGCGGTCGAGCGGATAGGAATTGAAGCTGTCCTTGACGCGCACCAGCGCCTCGATCAGGTCCCGGTGCCCCAGCGCGAAGCCGACGCGCAGACCTGCGAACGAACGAGATTTCGACAAGGTCTGGATGATCAGAAGGTTGGGATAACAAGAAATGAGCGGCACGGCGCTCTCGCCGCCGAAATCGACATAGGCCTCGTCTATCACGACGACCGCATCCGGATGAGCAGTAAGAAGCGCCTCGATCCCGGCCAGCGGCAGGCCGATACCAGTCGGCGCATTCGGATTGGGAATGATGATTGCGCCGCACGGTCTGTCGTAATCAGCAAGCCGAATCCGGAACTGATCGTCGAGCGGCATCTCGATCGCCTCCACACCATATAGCAGGCTATAGGTTGGATAGAAGCTATAGGTTATGTCGGGATAGAGAAGCGGCAGCTCGTGTTTCAGCAGCGCCTGAAACGTATGGGCGAGAACCTCATCGGAGCCGTTGCCGACGAATACTTCTTCCGCTGTCAGGTTGAAACGGGCGGCGATCGCTTCGCGCAATTCCGTGGCGGAGGGATCGGGATAGAGCCGCAGACGATCGTCCGCCGCCTGCCTGATCGCTTCGATCGCCTTTGGGGACGGTCCGTAGGGATTCTCATTGGTATTGAGCTTGACCAGGCCGGGAATACGCGGCTGCTCGCCCGCGACATACGGCCGGAGCTTGCTGACGATATCAGACCAATACCGGCTCATTCGAACGCGCGGACCTTCATTCCGCTGCCGTCCGCTGGCCGAAACGCTTTTCGATATAATCGACGACAAGCGCCTCGAAGTCGGAGGCGATATTGGGACCGCGCAGTGTCAGCGCCTTCTTGCCGTCGATAAAAACGGGAGCGGCCGGCGTCTCGCCGGTACCGGGCAGCGAGATGCCGATATCGGCATGTTTGCTTTCGCCCGGTCCGTTGACGATGCAGCCCATCACGGCGACGTTCAGCGCCTCGACGCCTGGATATTTCTCGCGCCAGACTGGCATGTTCTTGCGGATGTCGTTCTGAATGTTCTGGGCGAGTTCCTGGAAGACCGTCGAGGTCGTGCGTCCGCAGCCGGGACAGGCGGCCACGACGGGCACGAACTGCCGGAAACCCATGACCTGCAGGATTTCCTGCGCCACCTGGACTTCGCGGGTGCGGTCGCCGTTCGGCTCGGGTGTCAGTGAGACGCGGATCGTATCGCCGATGCCGTGCTGCAGCACGAAGCCCATGGCAGCCGACGAAGCGACGATGCCCTTGCTGCCCATGCCGGCCTCGGTCAGCCCGAGATGCAGCGCGTGATCGGAACGTTCGGCGAGCATGGAATTGACCGCGATCAGGTCCTGCACCTGGCTGACCTTGGCCGACAGGATGATGCGGTTGCGTGGCAGGCCGATTTCCTCGGCAAGGGCGGCCGAAAGCAACGCCGACTGTACGATCGCCTCGCGCGTCACCTGCCGTGCCGACAGCGGCGACCCGGCCTCGGCATTTCGATCCATCAGCGCCGTCAGGAGATCCTGATCGAGCGAGCCCCAGTTGACGCCGATGCGCACCGGCTTGTCGTAGCGGATCGCCATCTCGATGATCTCGGCGAACTGCTTGTCCTTCTTGTCCTTGAAGCCGACATTACCGGGATTGATGCGGTATTTCGCCAGCGCCTCGGCGCAGGCTGGATGATCGGCAAGCAGCTTGTGGCCAATATAGTGGAAGTCGCCGATCAGCGGCACGTCCATGCCGAGCCGCAGCAGCCTTTCGCGGATTTTCGGCACGGCAGCCGCACTTTCGTCGCGATCGACGGTGATGCGCACCAGTTCCGAGCCCGCCCGGTGCAGGGCGGCGACCTGCGCAACGGTCGAATCGATATCGGCGGTATCCGTATTCGTCATCGATTGCACGACGATCGGCGCGCCGCCACCAACGATGACGCCGCCGACATCGACGGCGACGGAAGCGCGGCGCGGTTTTGGATCAAAATCGGCGGCTGAGGACATGAAGAGTTCTTGCACCCCTAAAAACAGTGCCTTTCAGGTGGATCATGACCGCTTTATTGTCAACCGCCCACTATATCACTTTTGTCTGGAGGTGGCTCAGTGGCCGCCTCCAGAGACCCCATCGGCATAATGGGCCAGTTTGGAGAATAGGAGAACGAACAACAGCAGCACCGGCAGCGCCATGAAGACAACGGCAAAACCGATATGCTCGGCGACGAAGCCGATCAACGACGGCGCTACCAGCATGCCGGAATAACCCATGGTCGTCACCACGGAGATGCCGATGCCGGGCTTGAGGCCGGGAATGTTGCCTGCGGCCGAGAAGGCGATCGGCACCATGTTTGATATGCCGATGCCGCAAAAGGCAAAGCCCAAAATGGCAAGCTCGGCATTGGGCGCCAGGCCGGCAAGCAGCATGCCGGCGATGGCAAAGAGCGTGCAGATGCGCAGGGTCTTGACGCTCCCGAGGCGGTCGCGCACGAGATCGCCGGCAAAGCGCATGGTCGCCATGGTCGCCGAAAAGGCTGCGAAACCAAGTCCTGAAAGCGCGACCGACGCCCCCATGTCCTGCCGGAGATAGAGCGCGCCCCAATCCAGGACGGCACCTTCCGGCACCATCGAGAACAGCGCCATCAATCCAAGGAGCCACGGCAGCGGCACCATCGGCAGCTTCGTCTTTTCTTTCTTGGCATCCGGATGCGGCGGATCCGCAAGGATCATCGGCCATGCCAGAGCAAGGAAGATCGCCGCCAACACCGTCGCCAGCTGCGCATGGCCGAGAATGCCGAGCTTGGTGATCACGATGCCGCCGAGTCCCGAACCGATGAGGCCGCCAAGGCTCCAGAAAGCATGGCAGGACGACATGATGGCGCGGCGCATGGATTTTTCGACGGACACCGCATTGGCGTTCATCGCCACATCCATGGCGCCGATGAAGCCGCCGAACAGGAAGAGCGAGATTGCCGCGGTAATCACGTTTGGCGCGAGCGTCAGAGCCAGGAGCAGCGGCAGCACGCAGACGGCGGTTGCCCGAACAACGATCCGCGAGCCATGCCTGGCGATCTGCGCGCCGGCGATCGGCATCATGACCAGCGAGCCAACGCCGAAGACGATGATCATCAGCCCGAGCTCGAACTTGCTCAGCCCGAGACGCTCGGCAAAATCCGGGATCTTCGGCGCCCAGCAGCCGACGACAAAGCCGTTCATGAGAAAGAGCAGGGAAACCGCTGCCCTGCTTCTGGTGATGAAGCCGCTGCGGACCCCCGACGGCGCATTCACATGACTGTCCATTTTCGGTCTTTCCTCGCTATCGGGCTTGGGAGCCCCCGTTTTTCTAAACTCCGTGACGACGGCTCAGTTCGTTTTTTCGGCGATAACGGTCCGGCAGCCGCGCTCGCGATAACCCGCAAGAACGCCGGGATCGGCATCGTGCTCGACGACCAGGCATTCGCAATGCGCAACCGGAAGGATGCTGTGGGGCGCAGCCGTGCCGAATTTCTCCGAGGTTACTGCCGCCATCACCTTTTTGCTTCTCGATGCCGCAAACCGCTTGAACTCCGCATCCTCGAAACCGAAGGTCGTGATGCCGGCCTCGAGATCGATGCCGCAGGCGCCGAGAATGCAGAGATCGGGCGAAATCTGCTCCATATCCCGCAAGGCCTTGGCGCCGAGCGCTCCACCCGTCTGCCGGTCCACCATGCCGCCGATCACGATGACGTTGACCGCAGGCTTGTCGATGAGCGCCGCGGCGATCACCGGCGCATTCGTCGCAGCCGTCAGTTCGAGTTCGGCAGGTAGAGCATTGGCAATCGCCAGATTGGTGCTCCCGGCATCGAAAAACACGCAGGAACCGGCAGCGATCTGCATTGCCGCAGCCCGCGCCAAGGCCTGCTTGCGGTCGGCAGCAAATCCCGTGCGCTGCGTCAGGCTTCCATGCGCCGGCGACACGGGCAAGGCGCCGCCATAGACCCGCTCGCAGAGGCCCGCCGCCGCCATCTCACGCAGGTCGCGCCGCACCGTATCCTCGGAGACGCCGAATTCGAGCGCAAGTTCCGCCGCCAGCACGCGGCCATTCAGCCGCAGCCGCTCGGAAATGACGCCTTGGCGCTCTCGCAATAAAAAATCCTGCATGTTCCTACCGGATCAATCGCTGAACTGACATAAACGTGCATAAACGCTTATGATCGTGCAGGCAATATGCGCGGTTACACGTTTCCTGACGCAGTGAAACAAAATTGAATCATCAAAGCGCGTCTTCGATTGGTCGCTGAGAGAAAGGTTGGAGCGTGACCGCGGCGACGCCACTTTCATGGAATTCGTGCGTGGAGGGCGACTCTTGAGAAAAATATTTGCAGTTGCTGCTTTTATTCGCAGTTTTCTACGCTTCCGGCGCCCTAGTTTTCTGCAAAGTATCGCTCATCCGATCGCAACCTCCCAAGGATGGACAGAACAATGAACTGGTTGAAAACCGTCGCCGCCGCTACCCTTATTCACGTCGCGGCCCTCCTGCCCGCCCATGCCGGCGAAAACCTCGCCGCCATCAAATCGGCCGGCGTCTTCAAGATCGGCACCGAGGGCACCTATGCGCCCTTCACCTATCATGACGAAAGCGGCAAGCTGGTCGGCTTCGACGTCGAGATCGGCGAAGCCATCGCCGCCAAGCTCGGTGTCAAGGCCGAGTTCGTCGAAGGCAAGTGGGACGGCCTGATCGCCGGCCTCGACGCAAAGCGTTACGACACTGTCATCAATCAGGTCGGCATCACCGAAGCCCGCAAGCAGAAATACGATTTCTCCGAGCCCTATATCGCTTCCAAGGCCGTGCTGATCGTCCGCGACGGCGATGACAGCATCAAGGCCTTCGCCGACCTGAAGGGCAAGAAATCAGCCCAGTCGCTGACCAGCAACTTCGGCAAGATCGCCACCGAATCCGGGGCCGAGCTCGTGGGCACGGACGGTTTCGACCAGTCGATCCAGCTTGTGCTGACCAAACGCGCCGATGCGACGATCAACGACAGCCTCTCCTTCCTCGACTTCAAGAAGCACAAGCCGGACGCGCCGGTAAAGATCGCCGCCCAGCAGGAAAATGCCGATTACTCCGGCGTCATCATCCGCAAGAACGAGCCGGAACTGCTGGAAGCGATTAATAAGGCGCTCGCCGATATCAAGGCCGACGGCACTTACAAGAAGATCGCCGACAAATATTTCGGCCAGGACGTCTCGAAGTAAGCTTCGTCTAAAAAACTCCCCTCCCTCCCCACAAGGGGGAGGGGCTTTGGCCGGGAACCGCCTCACCTCAAAATAGAGGTCCCGACTTGCAGCTCGGTGATCATTTCATGCGGCGCGGGAGGCAGATTAAGTCCCTGCCCCTTGTGGGAAGGGGTTGGGGAGGGGTATTTCGAAGTATCACTGGTCAACCGACGAGAGGGAATATCCCTTGCCGCACTGGCTCCAACTGATGGCGGAATCGCTTCCCTCGCTCCTCTGGGCGGGATTGATCTTCACCATTCCGCTGACGCTGCTCTCCTTCGTCTTTGGTCTGATCCTCGGCCTGATCACGGCGATCGCCCGCCTTTTCGGCCCGACGCCCGTCGCGGCGCTTGCCCGTTTCTATGTTTGGGTCATTCGCGGCACGCCGCTGCTCGTCCAGCTCTTCGTGATCTTTTATGGGCTGCCGAGCATCGGCATCCTGCTCGACGCCTTTCCTGCCGCGCTGATCGGCTTCACCCTGAATATCGGCGCCTACAGCTCAGAGATCATCCGCGCGGTCATCTCCTCCGTGCCGAAGGGCCAGTGGGAAGCGGCCTATTCGATCGGCATGAGCTGGCGCCAGGCGATGAGCCGGACGATCCTGCCACAGGCCGGCCGCGTCGCCGTGCCGCCTCTGTCGAACACCTTCATCTCGCTGGTCAAGGATACCTCGCTTGCCGCCGCCATCACCGTGCCGGAGCTCTTCCAGGCGGCACAACGCATCGTCGCCACCACCTACGAGCCGCTGATCCTCTATATCGAGGCGGCGCTGATCTATCTCGCCCTGAGCTCCGTCCTCTCGCAGCTGCAGGTGCGGCTGGAACGTCGTTTCGCACGTTATGGCGGCATGCTGGAGGCAAACGCATGATCGAGCTTTCCAACATCGAGAAGCGCTTCGGCGATGCCGTCATTCTGAAGGATATCAGCCTCCGCATTCCCGAGGGCAGCGTCACCGCGCTCGTCGGGCCGTCCGGCGGTGGCAAGAGCACGCTACTGCGCTGCATCAACCTGCTCGAGATCCCGACATCAGGCGCGATCCGCCTCGGCGAGGAAGAGCTTTCCTTCGCGCCCGGCAAACGCTTGGGCCGGCAGGCGATCCAGAAAATCCGCCGTCAGACCGGCATGGTCTTCCAGAATTTCCAGCTCTTTCCGCATCAGACCGCGATTGAAAACGTTATGGAAGGTCTGGTCACGGTGCTGAAGTGGCCGAAGGAGAAAGCGCGCGAACACGCCATGGAACTGCTGACCAAGGTCGGCATGGCGCACAAGACCGATGCCTGGCCTTCGACCTTATCGGGTGGCCAGCAGCAACGCGTGGCAATCGCCCGGGCCCTTGCGCCGTCGCCACGGGTGCTTCTCTGCGACGAGCCGACCTCGGCGCTCGATCCGGAACTCTCGGCGGAAGTGGTCGACGTGCTGGGCCAGCTTGCCCGCGAAGGCACGACGATGGTCATGGCCACCCACGATCTCCGGCTCGCCTCGAAAATCGCGAATGACGTCGTCTTCCTGGAGGCCGGGAGCGTGGTGGAAACGGGCAGCGCGAAAGCCATTTTCAGCGCGCCCAAGCGCGAACGCACCAAGCGCTTCATATCGACGATCAACGCTGCCCACACATATGACATCTAGTGCAATTCCGTTTCTCTTCGAATCAAGGAATTGCTCTATCTCTATGTTTTCACGCAATTCCGAATGCAAAACCGCTGCACACTTTTGCTGGAATTGCTCTTGTCTCACGTGAATCGTGATTCACGTGAGACGCTTTGATTTTAAGCCACCTGCCTCAGGCTGAGGTGACGACCGAACGCGCCGCCTTCAACGCATTGCCCCACCAGATGAGCTGATCGAGCTGGTTCTTCGCCGCCTCGTTGAGGTGCGGGTAATCGCCAAGGCTCTTGCCTTCCTTGAGCACGCTCAAATATTCGCTGAAAGCGATGTGCACGCCCGTTTTCACCGAGGCAGCGCCCATTTCCACGAAGATCAGCCTCAGATGCTCGACGGCCCGCGCACCGCCGACGCCGCCGTAGCCGACGAAGGCGACCGGCTTCTGGAGGAACTCGCCGAGATCGATAGCGTTCTTCAGAACCGCCGTCGGTGCATGATTGTACTCGGCGACGGTGAATATGTAGCCGTCGAATTCGCGCAGCTTCTTCTTCCAGCGCTCGGCGGTGTCGCTTTCCACCGTGGTGGCGCGCTCTTCGCCAAAGAAATGCATGGGATAGTCGAGAAGATCGAGAACCTCGACTTCGAGATCGGAGCGTTGGCCGACGAGCTCGGCGATCCATTTTGCCGGATGTTCGGCGAAACGGCCAATACGAGTGCTGCCGACGATGACGGCGATCTTCAATTTGCTCATGAAATTGTTTCCTGATTGATTTTGGGAGGGGCAGGCACGTAAGTCTACGAAAAAGCCTCCCCGCCGGGCAAGGCGAGGAGGCCGCTAGCCTTTCAAAAAGATCGACCTTTTAACAGACTAGCTCTACACAATCGGGTGATCAGCCCGGCCTGGCAGGGATGGGCGGACGAAACTTTCGTGTCGGTCGCTCATCCGCCGTAAACCACCAGCAGATCCTTCGCATCGATCTGGTCGCCGGCCTTGACCAGCACTTCGGCAATGGTGCCGTCCTTTTCCGCGTGGATCGCGGTTTCCATCTTCATCGCCTCGATGGAGACGAGCACGTCACCGGCACTGACGGCCTGGCCCGGCGAGGCGAAGACGCGGCTGATGACGCCAGGCATCGGTGCGCCGACATGGGCGGCGTTGCCGATCTCGGCCTTGCGGCGCACGGCCGCCCCGGTCGCCCCATGGGCCCGGTCGGGCACCTTGATGCGGCGCGGCTGGCCGTTGAGCTCGAAGAAGACGGTGACCATGCCCTGGCTGTCGGTTGCGCTCATCGCCTGGTTGACGATGACGAGCGTCTTGCCCTTCTCGATGTCGGCGAACAGCTCCTCGCCGTCCGCCAACCCGTAGAAATAGGCTGGCGTCGGCAGCACGGAGACCGGACCGTAGGTATCCGAGGCAAGCGCAAAATCGGTGAAGACCTTCGGATACATCAGATAGGAAGCGAATTCGAAGTCGCTGACCTCGCGCTCCAGCTTCTTTTCGATGACCTTGCGTTCCGCATCGAGATCGGCTTCCTTGAGCAGTGAGCCCGGCCGCACCGTATAGGGTTTTTCGCCCTTCAATGCCTTCTTCTGCAGCGCTTCCGGCCATCCCGACGGCGGCTGGCCGAGATCACCCTTCAGCATCGACACCACCGATTCGGGGAACGAGACTTCGCGGTCGGGGCTGACGACATCGGCGACGGTCAGGTCCTGGGAGACCATCATCAGCGCCATGTCGCCAACGACCTTGGAGGACGGCGTCACCTTGACGATGTCGCCGAACATCTGGTTGGCGTCGGCATAGGCCTGCGCCACCTGATGCCAGCGGGTTTCCAGCCCCAGCGAGCGGGCCTGCTCCTTGAGGTTGGTGAACTGGCCACCCGGCATTTCATGGAGATAGACCTCCGATGCCGGCCCCTTGAGATCGCTTTCGAAGGCGGCATACTGGTTGCGCACCGCTTCCCAATAGAAGGAGATGCGGCGGATCCATTCCGGATCGAGGCCGGGATCGCGCTCGGAGCCGGAGAGCGCCTCGACGATCGAGCCGAGACAGGGCTGCGAGGTATTGCCGGAGAGCGCATCCATTGCCGCATCGACGGCATCGACCCCGGCTTCGACCGCGGCAAGGACGGTCGCCGCCGCAATGCCCGAAGTGTCATGCGTGTGGAAGTGGATCGGCAGACCGGTCGCCTCGCGCAGCGCCTTGAACAGAACCTTCGCCGCCGCAGGCTTCAACAGGCCCGCCATGTCCTTGAGCGCGATGATGTGAGCCCCGGCCTTTTCGAGCTCGACGGCAAGATCGGTATAGTACTTCAAGTCGTACTTCGGCCGCGCCGAGTTCAGGATGTCGCCGGTATAGCAGATCGCCGCCTCGCAGAGCTTGTTCTCTTCGGCAACCGCATCCATCGATACCCGCATATTCTCGACCCAATTCAGGCAGTCGAAGACGCGGAAGAGATCGATGCCGCCCTTGGCAGCCTGGCGGACGAAGTATTTGACGACATTGTCGGGATAGTTGGTGTAGCCGACACCATTGGCGCCGCGCAGCAGCATCTGCAGGAGCAGGTTGGGGGCGCCTTCGCGGATCAGCGCCAGGCGCTCCCACGGATCTTCCGTGAGGAATCGCATCGAGACGTCGAAGGTGGCGCCGCCCCAGCATTCGAGCGAGAGCAGGTTCGGCAGCGCATGTGCATAAGTGCCGGCGATGCGGGCGATGTCATAGGTGCGCATGCGCGTGGCAAGCAGCGACTGGTGGCCGTCGCGCATCGTCGTGTCGGTCAGAAGCACCCGCTTCTCGTTGCGCATCCACTCGCCGAATTTCTTCGGACCAAGCGTGTCGAGAAGCTGCTTCGTGCCGTCCTTCACGCCGTTGCCATTGGCATAGGGCACCACCGGCCGGGCGGCATTTTCCAGCGGCTTCGGCCTGTCCTTGGCCTCGGGATGGCCGTTGACGGTCACGTCGGCGAGATAGGTCAGGAGTTTCGTTGCGCGGTCCTGGCGCTTGACCTGCTGGAAGAGCTCCGGCGTCGTGTCGATGAAGCGGGTGGTGTAGCTGTTGTCGCGGAATTTCGGGTGGCCGATGATCGCTTCGAGGAAGGTCAGGTTGGTGGCCACGCCTCGGATGCGGAATTCGCGCAGCGCCCGATCCATGCGGGAAATGGCTTCCAGCGGGTTCGGCGCCCAGGCCGTGACCTTGACGAGCAGCGGATCGTAATAGCGGGTGATGATGGCGCCGGAATAGGAGGTGCCGCCGTCGAGGCGAATGCCGAAGCCGGAGGCCGAGCGATAGGCGGTGATGCGGCCGTAATCCGGAATGAAGTTATGTTCCGGATCTTCCGTCGTCACGCGGCACTGCAGGGCGTGACCGTTGAGACGGATGTCTTCCTGCTTCGGCACGCCGGATTGCGGCGTGCCGATCGCAAAGCCGTCGAGGATGTGGATCTGCGCCTTGACGATATCGATGCCGGTGACGACTTCGGTCACTGTATGCTCGACCTGGATGCGCGGATTGACTTCGATGAAGTAGAATTTGCCGGTATCGGCGTCCATCAGATATTCGACGGTGCCGGCGCCGATATAGTTCGTCGCCTCTGCGATCTTCAGCGAATAGGCGGCGAGTTCCTGGCGCTGCGCTTCGGTGAGATAGGGTGCGGGCGCGCGCTCGACGACCTTCTGATTGCGGCGCTGAACGGAACAGTCGCGCTCGAAGAGATGCACGACATTGCCGTGGGTGTCGCCGAGGATCTGGCTTTCGACGTGGCGGGCGCGCTCGACGAGCTTTTCCAGATAGACCTCATCCTTGCCGAAGGCGGCCATCGCTTCGCGCTTGGCTTCCGTCACTTCCTTGGCAAGATCGGCCTCGGAACGGATGACGCGCATGCCGCGACCGCCGCCGCCCCAGGAGGCCTTCAGCATGACGGGATAACCGATCTCGGCCGCCATCCTGGCGACTTCCTTCATATCGTCCGGCAGCGGTGCGGTCGCCGGCACGACCGGCACGCCGACGGAGATCGCCAGGTTGCGCGCTGCGACCTTGTTGCCGAGCTGGCGCATCGTATCGGCCTTCGGTCCGATGAAGATGATGCCGGCCTTGTTGCAGGCATCGACGAATTCCGGGCTTTCCGACAAGAGGCCGTAGCCCGGATGGATAGCATCGGCGCCCGAAAGCTTGGCGACGCGGATCACCTCGTCGATCGACAGATAACTTTCGATCGGTCCGAGATCGCGGGCCAGATGCGGACCGCGGCCGACCTGATAGCTCTCGTCCGCCTTGAAGCGGTGCAGTGCCAGCTTGTCCTCCTCCGCCCAGATCGCCACCGTTTTTATTCCAAGCTCGTTGGCCGCGCGGAACACGCGAATGGCTATTTCGGAGCGGTTGGCAACGAGTATCTTGGATATGGGCAAAACGGTCTCCTCCGTCGTTCAGACACGGGCATGCTGCACCCGCGAAGAAAATTCTTAACTTCTTGTCACGGGAAGTTCAATTTCTCTTGCGACTGCGAAACGCACTTTCTCGCCATGCCAGAGCTGTCGGCCCGCAGTAGGCGGCGATTTCAGCGAGATGGATGGAAAAAGCCTAGCTTATCAGACCGTGACGGAAGGCGAGCGCCACTGCCTGCTGCCTGTTCTTTGCCTTCAGCTTATCCTGCAGACCGTTCATGTACCAGTCGACCGTATGGTTTGAGATCTTCAGCATTTTGCTGATCTCCATCGAGGTCATGCCTTCGGCAAGATAGTGGAGGATTTCCATCTCGCGGCGCGTCAGCGGCGTCTCGGTCGGCAGCACCGTTTCCAGCGCCGCGGCCTCGCCTGAGAGGTCGAGCAATCGCCAGAAGCTCTTGCGCGCCACGGCCTCGAGCAGCGCGATTTCCACCGGCGACAAGTCGATCGGCTTGCCGCCGAGGCTGAGGCTGCCGAGAATGCCGTTGCGCCCATGAATCGGAAAGAGATAGCCGTCCTCCAATCCGTGACCGAAGGCATCGACCATCATCTGCTCCATGCGGCGCTGATGCGCATCACCGTCGAAGGCGGCCACGCTCTCCCGCCAGCGGAAAGGCCGTTGCGCATGCACGAGATAACGCACCATCGGATCGATCCGGACATATTTTTTTGCGGCATATATCTGTAGCCATTGTTCCGGCCAGCGGCCGGCAAGCGGCGCGGCGCGCAGTTCGATATTCCGCTGCGCCGGGTTTTGCTGCAAATGTCGCAGCAGACCGTAATACTCGAAACCGCAACCGTGGAGGACCTGCTCGAGTTCGGTGACGACGGCGTCCTGATTTGGGCACTCTTCCAGAATGACAAGCAATTGAATTAAAGAATTAATATTCACAAATAGCGCCCTTTGCCCGGACCTGAACCGCATCGAGGCCGTTGGCGGCTGTTCAGATTGGTCGCGTAACGGTCTTCTTCAAAAAAATGCAGTCTCTAATTTAATGCTGCGCTAAACATTGATTAAAATGCAAGCGCAAATTGTCGGGAGATATAATCATGGTGGAATTCCGGCGCCAGACCCCGCTGCCGAAAAATCTGAGGAGCCCGGAATACCCCTCTGTTCTGTCCTATTGAGGCAGCTTCAAATTCGTCGCAGCTTCGATCGTGTGATCAAGTTAACCACCCGGCGGGCTGAATCCCGAATACTCCGTTAATCGCCGGTTCAGGTAGCCTTTTGTAGCATCCCATCATTCCCGTTTTCGCAGATGCACAAGAGGTTAGACGTGTCGCTATTCAAGGTCTATGCAAGAGCTCTGCGCTATCTTGGCGCCTACAAGCTCCGCGTATCCCTGGTCGTTATTGCCAACATTGTTCTGGCGACCATCACCATTGCGGAACCGATCCTGTTCGGTCGCATCATCGATGCGATATCGGGGAAGGGCGAAGTCAAACCCATCCTCTTCATGTGGGCTGGTTTCGCCGTGTTCAATACCGTCGCCTTCGTTCTAGTCTCCCGCGAGGCCGACCGGCTTGCCCATGGCCGGCGGGCGACGCTGCTGACGGAAGCCTTCGGCCGCATTATTTCCATGCCGCTTGCCTGGCACCATCAGCGCGGCACCTCCAACGCGCTGCATACACTGCTGCGTGCCTGCGAGACGCTGTTTGGCCTCTGGCTGGAATTCATGCGCAACCACCTATCGACGGTCATTGCGCTGTCCCTGCTGGTGCCGACGGCAATGTCGATGGATTTGCGCCTTTCCGCCGTGCTGATCGTGCTTGGCATCGCCTATTGGCTGATCGGCCGCGTGGTCATGAGCCGCACCAAGGATGGCCAGGCTTCGGTCGAAAACCACTACCATACCGTCTTCTCGCATGTCAGCGATTCGATCAGCAACGTCTCCGTTCTGCATAGCTACAACCGTATCGAAGCGGAAACCAAGGCGTTGAAATCCTTCGCCGACCGGCTGCTCGAAGCGCAGTATCCGGTGCTCGACTGGTGGGCGCTCGCCAGCGCGCTGAACCGCATGGCTTCGACCATCGCGATGATGGTGGTTCTGATCATCGGCACGATGCTCGTCCAGTCCGGCGAGTTGCGCATCGGTGATGTCATTGCCTTCATCGGCTTTGCCAACCTGCTGATCGCCCGTCTCGACCTGATGCGCCAATTCGCGACGCAGATCTTCGAGGCCCGCTCCAAGCTCGAGGACTTCTACACGCTCGAAGACTCGGTGCGCGACCGTGAAGAGCCGGCCGGCAATAGCGAGATCAAGAACGTCAAGGGTGCGGTCGAATTCCGCGACGTCTCCTTCGGCTTCGGCAACAGCTCGCAGGGCCTGCACAACGTCTCCTTCTCGGTAAAGGCAGGCCAGACGGTCGCCATCGTCGGCCCGACCGGCGCCGGCAAGACGACGCTGGTCAACCTGCTGCAGCGCGTCTACGACCCGCAGGGCGGCCAGATTCTCGTCGACGGCACCGATATCACCAAGGTGACCCGGAAGTCACTGCGTCGCCATATCGCTACCGTCTTCCAGGATGCGGGCCTGCTGAATCGTTCGATCAGCGACAATATCCGCCTCGGCCGCGAAGGTGCGAGCGAGGAGGACATGCGCCGTGCGGCCGAAGCCGCCGCCGCCGCCGATTTCATCGAGACCCGTGAGGATCGTTACGACACCCATGTCGGCGAGCGTGGCAACAAGCTTTCCGGTGGTGAACGTCAGCGCATCGCGATTGCCCGCGCCATCCTCAAGGATGCGCCGATCCTGGTGCTCGATGAGGCGACCTCGGCGCTCGACGTCGAGACCGAAGCCCGCGTCAAGGCCGCGATCGACAATCTGCGGCAGAACCGCACCACCTTCATCATCGCCCACCGCCTCTCGACGGTCCGCGAAGCGGATATGGTGCTCTTCCTTGACGATGGCCGCGTCGCCGAACAGGGCAGCTTCGACGAGCTCAGCCACAGCAACGGCCGCTTCGCCGCCCTGCTGCGCGCCAGCGGCATCCTGACGGACGAAGAAGTCCGCAAGGCGCACACCACAGAAGCCGCCTGAGCGCTTCGAGTTAAAGGATAAGGCCGGAAGGGCAGACGCTCTTCCGGCCTTTTGTTTTTCTTGGGTAGCTTTCTGGGATAGCAGACACCCGCGTGGCCCCCTTTGTCCCGGCGGCCATCTCCCTGCCAAGCGAGATCGAGACGGAGGTCTCGGCCGTGCAGAGGAGGTCGTCACAAGGCACGACATGTCTGGCGGCCGGGCTGATTGATCGCATCGCCGATCCCCTCTAAGCTGTTGTCGCTAGCCGATACTCAGGAGAGCGGCATGAAAGTCCTGCGCATCGTCGCCAATATCCAGGCGCCCGACATCATGGCCGCCAAACGCTTCTATCAGGATATTCTCGGCCTTGATCTGATGATGGATCTCGGCTGGATCGTCACGTTCGGCGCGAATACTTCCATGAAAGTTCAGCTCAGTGTCGCCAGCCAAGGCGGCTCCGGGACTCCGGTGCCCGATCTCTCCATCGAGGTGGATGATCTCGATGCTGCTTTCGAGGCGATGTCTGCCGCCGGCGTTCCGATCGAATACGGTCCGGCCGACGAGCCCTGGGGCGTCAGGCGCTTCTACGTGCGCGATCCTTTCGACCGGCTGGTGAATATTCTAGTTCACAAAAGTTGAGCCGGCGGCATTACAGCGCCGCGCGTCTTTTCAACGCGCGAAAGGCGCTGCAATGCCGTGGTGCTTTTCGATGCCGATTTTGGGCCCCCGCTAAGCCCGCCGCTCTTCAATCAGATGGGGATTCCTATTTCCGATTGGTCCGGTGATAGGTATTCGCCGCTCCGCCAACTCGCACAGGCACAGGGACCGCGGCAATCTCCGTCACGAGCTTGTCCTTGATCTTGCCCAGCTGGCGCTTGTGCTCGAGGTAGTGGGCATAGGCGAATTGCGTCGCGATGCCCACGATCACGAAGAGCGGGCCGACCAGCGGATCCTTGTTGGTGATATAGAGCACGACCTGGCCGATCATGGCGAGGATCGTGCCGGCGACGAAGATGTTCAGCGAATGCCGGCCGAGGATCGTCAGCGGGTGTTCGGCTGGGCGCCGCAGGATGCGCGAGAACGCCGGGATGCTGATGATGAGATAGGTCAGCGCCAGCACATGCAGCAGCCGCGGCAGCGACAGGAAGGTCTTGTCGAAACCGGTGACGACGGTGGGCAGGCCGAGCGCCGCCAGCGAATTGCCGAAAATCCACAGATGGCCGGTTACCCAGATGAAGGACAGCAGGACATAGCCGGCGGCAGCCGCAAGCAGCAGCGGATGCCGCGGGATCGTGCCGCCGCGCTTGATATGCAGGATCGAAACAATTCCAATCGAAAACAGGAACTGCCAGGAGAGCGGATTGAGGAACCAGTAGCCCTCTATCAGCAAATTATGCGGCGCCACCTCGTAAATGCCGGCCAGCAGCCAGACCGTGCCGGAAACGGCGAGCGCCAGAAGCGGGCTTCGCTCGTTGAGGAGCAGGATGATCGGCACCATCAGCAACAATGCGCCATACATCGGCAGGATATTGTTGTAGCCGATTTGGTGACCGAGCAGCAGAAGCGCCGGGATGCCTTCCTTCAGGTTCATCAGAACCGCCAGGATGTTGATCTCGACCAGCAGCCCCGGCCGGTGGAACAGCCAGGCACCACAGATGAAGAGCGCCAGCGTCATGAAGGTGGTGATCATATGCGCGAGGTAGAGCGTGAAGGCGCGCCGCGCCGCCTTGATCGCCGTCTTGATGCGGTCGCCCGGCTTGAAGCGGGAACCATAGGCGAGGCCGACGGCGATGCCGGAGATCAGGACGAAGGCCTCGGCGGCATCGGAGAAACCGAAATTCTTCGTCGTCACATATTCGAAGATCTGTCCGGGAACATGATTGATGAAAATCATGATCAGGGCCAGGCCACGCAGCACGTCAAGCCTTGTATCGCGCGTCGTCGCAGCTGCGGATGAGGAACTGCGCTCGGTGCCGATGGCTTCGGTCGGCGTGCTTGCCATATGGGTTTCTCCTGTTATCCGATTTTGCAAACGCGACGGCGGCCAAAAGGGTTCCCTTTTGGCCGCCGCGAATCGCCGTGTTCCTCAGCGTGGAGAACGCTGTTATCCGAGCGGATATCCCTCTTCGGGATCGGTGACTTCGCTGCCGTTGATCGACAGAGTGTAGCCGCTGGCATTGGACACTTTTGAGACCGAAATGCGGTATTTGACGCCGCCCCGCTCCACCTCCGCCGCAAAACCGTCCCATTCCGACGGGAGCGACGGACGCACATGGAGCCGGCCGTCCTTCAACCGGATACCGAGAATGCCCTCGACGGCGGCGCGGTAGAGCCAGCCGGCCGATCCGGTATACCAGGTCCAGCCGCCGCGCGACGTATAAGGCTCATGCCCATAGACGTCGGCTGCCACGACATAGGGTTCGACCCGGTATTGTTCGGCCGAAGCCTTGTCGAGCGCATGCGTGATCGGATTGAGGATCTGGAAGCAGCGCAGCGCGTCGTCGCCCCGCTTCAGCTCCGCGAGCGCCATCACCACCCAGGTCGCGGCATGGGTATATTGCCCGCCGTTTTCGCGCACGCCCGGCGGATAGGCCTTGATGTAACCGGGATCCCTGGCGGAATTGACGAAAGGCGGCGTGAACAGCCGGATGATGCGCGCCTCCTCATCGACCAGTTGGTCGAGCACGGCATCCATCGCCTTTCCGGCACGGGCCAGGTCGCCTTCGCCGGACAGAACGCTCCAGGATTGGGCGATCGAGTCGATCCGGCATTCCGGGCTCTCCTTGGAGCCGAGCAGCGCACCGTCGTCGAATGTGCCGCGGCGATAGTAGCTGCCGTCCCAGGCCGCAGTTTCGAGCGCCTTCTTCAATTCGGCGAGATGGGCCGACCAGCGCTCCACCCGGGCCGTATCGCCGCGCTCCTCGGCATAGGGAATGAAGGCGCGCAGTGCACCGGCCAGGAACCAGCCGAGCCAGACGCTGGTGCCGCGCCCGCCGATGCCGACGCGATTCATGCCGTCGTTCCAGTCGCCGCCGAGGAACAGCGGCAGACCGTTCGCGCCCTTGCGGGCGATGGCGAGATCGAGCGCCAGGGCCGCATGTTCGTAGACGCTCGCCTTGTCCTCGGAAATTTCCGGCTTGTAGAAGGAGTCGTGCTGACCTTCGAGAAGAGCGGGTCCTTCCAGAAAGGCAAGCTCCTCGTCGAGCACGGTCTTGTCGCCGGTGACGGTGCAATAATGGTGGATCGCGTAGCTCAGCCAGACGACGTCGTCCGAAATCAAGGTGCGAACGCCCGCACCCGTTCCCGGCAGCCACCAATGCTGAACATCACCTTCGCGGAACTGCCGTGAGGCGGCATTCAGAATCTGACGCCGGGCGATCGAGGGTTCGTGCATCAGGAAGGCCAGCGTATCTTGCAACTGGTCGCGGAAACCGAAGGCGCCGCTTGCCTGGTAGAAGGCGGTGCGGGCCATGATGCGGCAGCCGAGGCTCTGATACGGCAGCCAGGTGTTGACGAGATTGTTCATCCCGCGATCCGGCGTCGAGATCTGCAGCCTGCCGGTGAAATCTCGCCAGAAGGCGCGGTTTGCCTCGACCGCATCGTCGAACGAAGACTTGCTTATATCGGCGATCAGGGCGCGCGCTTCTTCTTCCGTCGGCGTATCGCCGAGGAAGAAGGTGACGTCGCGCTCCTCGCCGGCCCCGAGTTCGATATCGATCGCCAGAGCCGCAGCCGGATCGCCATCCAGTTCGGTGACGCCCGAAAGCGGGGCTGCGGAGGTGACGGCCTGAGGCATCTGGATCGTGCCAGCCTTGCCGATAAATTCGCGCCGGCTTGCCGAGAAGCTTGAAAGCGTCTCGCTCGCCGCGAAGAAGGCGGTTCGGTTGGAAAAATCGATGCTGTAGGGATTGGTGGCAAACAGCGCCCCCGTCTCCTCGTCATGCTTCGACAGGATGAAGGGTGCGGTGCGTCCGGGATTGCTGCCGAGAACCCATTCGACGTAGCCATAGAGACGCAGCTTACGGCCGGTCGAACCGGTGTTGCGCAGGCGCAGGCGCTGCAGTTTCACCGGCTTCTCGCGGTCGATCGTCTGTGTCAGCTCGAGCGCGATCTCGTGCTGAACGGTGGAGAAGACCGAATAGCCGAGCCCGTGGCGGGCTTCGAAGCGGATATCCGGCCGGCGCGAAAGCGCTGCGAACGGAGTCATGACGGCGCCGCTTTCGAGATCGGCGAGATAGAAGGCCTCGCCCGATCGGTTGACCACCGCATCGTTCGACCAGGACGTCAGCTGATAATCGCGCGAATTGACGCTCCAGGTGAAACCTGCGCCTTCGGCCGACACGTGGAAACCGAACCTGTCGTTGGAGATGACGTTGATCCAGGGCTGGGGCGTCGCATGACCTCCGGGCAAGCGAACGACATATTCGCGGCCATCGCGGGCAAAGCCGCCAAATCCGTTCCAGAAGTCGAGGTCGCCTTCCTCCTCGATGGCAACGGCCGGCATCACGGGCGGCGGCACCGGTGCGATGCGCTTGACCGGCGCCCTGTTGCGCTCGGCGCGCTCCATCTCCTGCAGTTCGTCCTTCGACGGTGCAAACAGGGCGACGGCGCGGTTGATCTGGTCGACCACCTTGCCGTTCTTCGCATGCAGGGTGACGCGGGAAGCCGCGATCAATGCCTTGTAAGTGTTCTCCTCCATCAGGTCCTTGCGAACCGCGAAAATATGCTGGCGCAAGCCGTCGGCCTGGCCCATGCGGCGTACGTTCTCGCACATGGCGTCGAGCGCGTGTTGCATGTCCTGCGCATAGGAAGAGGCGCGTTCGTTCATGATGACGAGATCGGCGGTGACGCCGCGCGAGCGCAGATATTCCTGCGCCAGCAGTGCCTCGCGGGCGATATCGAGATCCATGTCGTCGTTGACACGCAGCGTGAAGATCGGAAAGTCGCCGGAGATCGCCAGCGGCCAGAGCGCCGATTGCGATTGCAGGCCGGCCTCGACCGTCGCCTCATCCTTGCGCAGCTGCATGTCGGGATAGACGAGGTAGCGCCCGAGATGCTGGAAGGCGGCCGCCTGCTGCGAGGTGACGCCGACATGGCGCATCTGCACTTGCGTGCGCGTCCAGGCCTGGACGAGCTCGTGGTTGAAGGCGTCGGGATGACGGTAGCGATTGACCGCCTTGTCGACCTCGTCGCGGCTTGGCGCGGCGATCGTCCAGAAGAAGACGCTGACCTTCTTGCCGGCCGGCACCCGCACGGTGCGGCGCAGCGACATCACCGCATCGAGCGTGAAACCGTCGCTGCCGGAAAGTGTGGCGCCCGGATCGAAGGCCGCCGCATCGGCGAGGCTGCGGCCGCGACCGATGAACTTGCGCCGGTCGGTTTCGAATTCGGTGTGACGGGTGTCGCCGGCATTGTCGACGATCAGATGTGCGAGGCTGATATTCGGCTCGTTCGGATCACGCTTGTTGCGTTCGGCGCGGATGACGTCGCCGCGCTTGCCGATCTCGGTCTTGACGAACATGCGGGCGAATGCCGGATGTGCGTTGTCGGTATCATCAGAGGTGATCACCGGTTCGAGATAGGACGTGACTTCGATGAAACGATCTTCCCCACCCATGTTGAGCAGGGTGACGCGACGGGCTTCAGCATCGTGCTCGGTCGCGATGATGCACTCCACCTCGCTCGTCAGATCGCCGACCGTCTTGGTGAACTGTGCCTTCTCGTCGGCGAATTCGACCTTGATCTTTTCGCCCTCGACACCCTTCGGCTCCGCTGTCGCCGACCACCATTCGTTGGTGGCGGTGTCGCGCAGGAAGATGAAGGTGCCCCAGCGGTCTTCGGTGGGATCGGCCTTCCAGCGGGAAACGGAAAGACCATTCCAGCGGGAATAACCGGCGCCCGTCGCCGTCAGCATCATGGAATAATGGCCGTTCGACAGAAACACGAGTTCGCGGTCGCGCGAAAGGGGATCGCTGATCTTCCGGATTTCCGGCCGCATGAGATCGTCCTGGATGCTGGCCGGCGTATCGGATTCATGCTTGCCGCTCATGACGGGAATGTCGCGCGGCGCCTTTTCCTGCAGCAGAAGCTCCGCCGCCTCGATCACCGGATCGGAGTGGAAGAGTTCGCGCAGATGGCCGTTGAAGGCGACGTTGGCGACGGCCGCGATCGACATGCCGTGATGGTGGGCATAATAATTGTAGACCACCGCGCATTTCTTGCCTTCCGGCACGCGCGTCGGCGTGAAATCGACCGCGTCGTGGAAGCCGAACTTGCCGAGCGCGCCGACCTTGCGCAGTCTCTGCAGGTTTTCGAGTGCGCCGGGCGGGTCGTACTGGCTGGCCAGCAGCGAAGCATAGGGGGCGATGACGGCATTGTGGCCGAGGCCTCGCTTGAGGCCGAGCGTCGGCACGCCGAAATTCGTGTACTGGTAATTGAGGTTATGGTCGCGGGCATTGAAGGCCGCTTCCGAAATGCCCCACGGGATACCGAGCTTGCGGGCATAATTCATCTGCTCGACGACAACCAGATTGTTCGTCTGGTTGAGAATACCCCCGCCACGCTCCTGCATGACGAGCGGCGGCATCAGATATTCGAACATCGATCCGGACCAGGAGACCAGCGCGCCGCGTGATCCCACAGGCACGACCTGGCGGCCGAGACGGTACCAGTGTTCCGTCGGCAGATCGCCCTTGGCGATGCCGAAGAGGCTGGTCAGGCGGCATTCCGAGGCGAGAAGGTCATAGCAGGCCTGGTCGAGCTCGCCGCTTTCGACGCGATAGCCGATCGACAGCAGGCGTCGCTCCGGCCGGAACAGGAAGCCGAAATCCATTGAAAAGGCGAGATCGCGGGCCTTGTCGCGTAGCGCCACCAGGCGCGGCCTGAGCGCATCGACTTTGGAAAGGTCGAAGGTGCTGTCCGATATATGCGCCTCGCAGACCTTCACCAGCGATGCCGCCCATTGGGTGACTTCCTCGCTCTGCTTCGACTTGACCTCATGATCGAGATTGGCGGCGAGCTTCTCTATGTCGCGTGCGAGAACGGCAAGGTTGATGATGCGGATCGAGGCGAATTCGTGCTCGCGCTTGACGGCGGCAAGCGCATTCTGGAAGCCGACGATGCGTTCTTCCAGGCGTCGGCGCAGCGGGCGCACGGTCTTGCGGTCGTCCGGCAGGTCCGCCAGCACTTCGCCGAGGATGCCGGCCGTGTCGCCGACGCCGTCGAGATTGCCCTGCATGTGGGCCGATGGCGCCTCGGCCCAGTTGCGGCAGGCCGAAGAAATGGCGATCAGATGGCCGGCGAGATTGCCGCTGTCGACGGCAGAGACGTAACGCGGCCCGAGCGTCTGCAGCGTATCGGTGTGATACCAGTTGAACAGATGGCCGCGGAATTTCTCCATTTTGTCGATCGTAGCGATCGTCTGCTCCAGCCGTTCGAGCGTCTCCTCGAAAGAGAACCAGCCGAAATGCCGGCCGGAAACGACGGAGAGCAGGTAGACGCCAATATTGGTTGGCGAGGTGCGCGCCGCGACGATGACGTGCGGCGTTTCCTGGATATTGTCCGGCGGCAGATAATTCTGCTCGGGGGTGGTGAAGGTCTCGAAATAACGCCAGGTGCGCCTGGCGATCTTGCGCAGTTCGCTCGACACGGAATCGGCGACCTCGAGCCGATCCTCGGTCTCGGCCGACTGGCTGACATACCAGGCGACGACAGGCGAAAGGATCCATAAGAGCGCGAAGGGGATCCCGACGAGGAAGGCGTTGTCGCCGGGGAGCGCCGCAAATCCGAGCGCCAGCAGCGCCAGTACCGGCGCATGCCACATCTGCTTGTAATAAGAGGCGAGGGTGCCCTGCCCGCCGGCCTGGACGCTGGCGGCGGTCCGCCACTGCAGCATCAGCTTGCGGCTGACGAGCAGCCGGTAGAGCGAACGGCCGATCGCATCCGCCATCATCGCCGCCGAATCGGCGATGAAGACGATCCGCAATGCGACCTGCGCATTGGCGGCGGTGATATCCGACCAGACCGTATAGAGATGGGCGCGTGCGACGATATCGCTGGTGCGCGGGATGATGCCGTTGATGAGCGAAAGCGTCGGCGCCACGAACAGGCAGAAGATCAAGAGAATCTGCCAGACGAGCGCGCCGAGCGGACCCATGAAATACCAGCCGAGAACGGAGGCGAAGAACCAGGCGATCGGCGTCAGCGAACGGCGCAGATTGTCGAACATCTTCCAGCGGCCGAGGGCCGTAACGCCGTATTTCGGATTGAACATATAGGGCAGGAGCTGCCAGTCGCCGCGCGCCCAGCGATGCTGGCGCGAGGTCTCCACCTCGTAGCGGATCGGGAAATCCTCGACCAATTCAAGATCGGTGACGAGCGCACAGCGCGCCATCGAGCCTTCGAGAAGGTCGTGGCTGAGCACCGAGTTCTCCTCGATCCGGCCCTTCAGCGAGGCTTCGAAAGCATCGACATGATAGAGACCCTTGCCGGTGAACGTGCCTTCGCCGGCAAGATCCTGATAGACGTCCGACACGGTGAAGACATAGGGGTCGAGACCGCGATTGATCGAGAAGACACGCTGGAAGACCGAGGCATCCTTGCCCGTCGTCAGCGACGGCGTGACACGCGGCTGCAGCACGCCGTAGCCACTCTCGACGCGGCCGGTCTTCGGATTGATGACCGGGCGGTTGATCGGGTGATAGAGCTTGCCGACGAGCTTGGTGACGGCATCGCGCATCAGGCGCGTGTCGGCATCGAGCGTCATGACATATTGCACATTGGCCGGCACGGCGTTGGCGCCGGGCAGATAGGTCGTGTCCCGGTCGCCGCGCAGCAGCATGTTCAGCTCGTGCAGCTTGCCGCGCTTGCGCTCCCAGCCCATCCATACGCCTTCCGAGGGATTGTAGAGGCGACGGCGATGCAGCAGGTAGAAACGGGTTTTGCCGTCGTAGGCATAGCGGGCGGAAAGATTGGCGATCTCGCGTCTTGCGTAATCGAGAACCTCAAGATCGGCAGGCGTCTCCTCGACATCGCTGTCGGGCCAATCGCTGAGCATCGCGAAATAGATCTCTCCACGCGGATTGGCGAGATAATGAACCTCGAGATTGCGCACCTGATCGTCGACGCTGTCGCGGTTCGAGATCAGGCAGGGCACGACGAGCAGCGTGCGCGCATCCTCCGGAATGCCTTCCTTGAACTCGTAGCCGACGAGGCGGGCAGGCGTCACGAAGAAGGACAGCAGGGTATTAAAGAGACCGGTTGCGCCCTCCGAGGCCGGCAATGAGAACATGATCAGCAGGATTGCGATCTCGATTGCGCCCATCCCGGCACTTGCCATGAACCTGCCGACGATCGCCATGGCGATGATCGTCAGCAGCATGACGGGCAGCGCGATCGACAGCCAGTTGAACCGGCGCACGGCGCGCACGAAGTGCTGGGTGATCGTCGGGCGATAATTCGCCCGCGCCTCGAGCTTCGGCCGTTGCGCCCCTGACAGGAAGCCGCCGACATTCGGCTCATGCGGCCGCGGCTCGTCGGAGGCCTTGGCGGCCTCGGTCATGTCGAGCGCCAGCTGGGCGATTTGCATTTCGGTCAGCGGCGAGCGCTTGGCCAGTTTCTCGATCTGCTTGCGGTATTTGTTGCGCGAGCCGGAATCGAGGATGCCGTAATCCGAATGCTCCCAGAGCAGCTTGTCGACATGGCTGACCTGCTCGACCCAGACCGACCATTCGGTATCGTCGATCTCGCGCAGGCTGCGGATGATGTTGCCCATCGTCACGTTGCCGGAAGACAGACGGCTGTGTTCGGCGGTCGTCGCCTCTTCGGTATTGCGACCGAGCTCTTCCAGGCGTTCATCGAGCCAGGTGATTGCCAGGCTCGAAGTTTGCGAGCCGTCACGCAGGCGATAGAGGAACTGCGTCGAGAAGGTATTGTCTTCGGCAAGCGGTTCCAGCGTTTTCAGATAGGCGGCAGCCTTGACCGGATCGGTCAGGCGCACCAATTCGTCGGCCGCCTCGTTGGCGCGGCGGCGCAGGCGGCGGCTCGCTTCGACACGGCTCGAAATGCGTCGAAGGTTTTCCACCAGCACATAGCGCACCAGCGAGGGCAGGGCCCAGAGTTCACCGATCCTCAGCGTCTCGCTGGTCTGGAAGCCGTCGACCAGCGCCGTCAGGCTTTCCTGCGAGATCGTGCTGTGGGTATGGGCGACGTAGAGCCAGGCAAGCACCAGCGTGCGCGGAATGTCGACGCCGCCGACACGCATGGTCGGCAGTTCGCGGTAGAAGCGGCGGGGAAAGTCGCGCCGTACCTCCTGGATCGCCTCTTCGACGATGTAGTGATTGTCCAGCAGCCATTCCGCCGCCGGCGTGATCGTCTCTCCGGCCTCGACGTCGGTTGCCGTGGTGCGGTAGACGCGCAGGATTTCCTTCTCGTTTTCCTTGTGGCGCGCGAAGAAATCAAAGGCGGCGAAAGCCGGCAGCTTGTCGACGCCGTTGACGGCGACCGCTTCGCCCATCGCCTTGATGTCCTCGATGGAGAGATAGGTCGAGCGGATCGAATCATTGTGATCGATCTGCTTCGTATCGGAGTCGCGTGGAAGGCTCGGAGAAAGATTGGCAATAGACATGGGTTCGGTTCTGGATCCAAACAAAGTTATGGCTGTTTTGCTCAGCCTTTTGCACTGCTTATCATGACTGCTACATGAACGGGGCCCGATTCTTCGAAGATCGATGAAGCCGGGGTGAATGACGTCTGGGCCAAGCGATGTAACCGGGCGTAGCCTTGGTCCAGCGCGAAGGTCGATCAATACCCTCTCCGCAAAACCATGGCGAAAAGTTGGACATTCTCGCGATAATTCAAGTCAAGAATCGTGAGCCGAACGAGCCCGCGGGCTTGCGGCGCAAGGCTGAGCGCCGAGCATGTCGCCACCTTGAGGACTGGCAGGAGCTTTTCGATAAGAGGAAGGTTCGCCAGATCATCGTCTGGCCGCGCTTTGTTCGGGCTTGCCGCGAGCGCGGAACGCGCCGCATGGATGGGCGCACGCAGCCCCGGCATCGTGCCGAGGCCTATTATCCGCCGACTATCCGAGGACGCCGCAGACCATTGCCACCACGAACAGGAATGCCGCGGTGAAGATCGTCCCATGGAGCACCGTCTGAAGCCTGTGGCGCGTCGTGTGCGGCTTCTTGGTGGCTACCGAACCATAGTGGTTTACGTGAGTATGCGAAATACCCAGCTCTGCCATGTGTCGCCTCCGTTGTTCTCGTGCGGCCGGTTGTGCGGCTCGCTGTTATATTTCTTATTCCCTATCAGGTAGGTAGAGATAAATTTCCGTCCAGAGCGAGCGGAAGAGAAAATTCAACCGCTCTTCAGCAGAGCGTGCGCCATGCCCAGATCAAGGAGCGCTCGATGGCGTTCTCGTTCTGCTGCAGATCGGAGGTCTCTGTCCCGATCAGGCGCCGGTCCTGTTCCGCCGGCATGGAGACCGTGGTCTGTTCCTTGCGATCGGCTCTCACCGGAGGATCGAGGTAGCCCATGGTCATCCCACCGAGAAAGAACATGCTTCGACCTCCATGATCACGAAAGCTAACAATCGTTAAGGATCATGACAGAAGCCGGGCTGCTGTCAATAGTCTAGTCGAATGGTCGTCTTTTAAGGGAACCTTATCCTTAACGCCGCCACCAGCCTTTTCTTTTCAATGGCTTGAAATGATTGCCCTTCAGGCTTTGACGAAGCCCCTGCTCGCGATCATCAAATTTTTCGTGTAATCCTCCTGGACCGAGCCCCGCGCCAGCTCTTCCGAGCTCAATCGTTCGACGACGGCGCCGTTGCGCATCACCGCGAGCCTTTCGCACATATGGGTGATGACGCCGAGGTCATGGCTCACCATGACGAAGGTGAGCTTGCGGTCGCGGCGGATCTGTTCGAGCAGGTTCAGTACCTCCGCCTGCACCGAGGCGTCGAGCGCCGACGTCGGCTCGTCGAGCAGCAGGATCGACGGTTGCACGATCAGCGCTCTGGCGATCGCCACACGCTGTCGCTGACCGCCGGAAAGCTGATGCGGATAGCGGAATCGGAAACCATTGCCGAGGCCGACTTCGTCGAGCGCGCGGGCAATGCGCTTGTCGCTGTCGGTAACGGCGTGGATCGCAAGCGGTTCGAGCAGCAGCCGGTCGATCGTCTGGCGCGGATGCAGCGAGCCGTAGGGATCCTGAAAGACCATCTGCACGCGCCGATAGAAGGCCTTGCTGCGCTTTGAACCTTTCAGCTCTTCGCCGTCGATGTGGATCGCGCCGCCGCTGATCGGCGCGAGTCCGGCAACGGCGCGCAGCAAGGTCGATTTTCCCGACCCGGATTCACCGACGAGGCCGAAGGATTCACCGCGTTCGACGCTGATGCTGACATCCTTCAGCGCATGAAAATCGTCGTAGACGACACTGAGATTGTCGACATGGAGGGCTGCGCTCATACCGCCCACTCCGGCTTGCGGTCGAGCACCGGCAGCGGATGGCGGTTCGCGCCGATCTCCGGCATGCAGTTCAGCAGTCCCCTGGTATAGGGATGCTGCGCATGTTTGAGATCGGCGGCCGCGAGCTCTTCGACGATCTTGCCGGCATACATGACGATGACCCGGTCGCAGAAGGAAGACACCAGTCTCAGATCATGGGAGACGAAGATCAGCCCCATGCCGCGCTCGGAGACCAGTCTGTCCATGATCCGGAGCACATCGAGCTGCACCGTCACGTCGAGCGCCGAAGTCGGCTCATCGGCAATCAGCAGTTCGGGTCCGGCGATCAGCATCATGGCGATCATGGCGCGCTGTCCCATGCCGCCCGAAACCTCGTGTGGGTGCAGGTCGAAGACGCGTTGAGGATCGCGGATCTGCACCGCTTCAAGCATGGCGAGCGCCCGTTCGCGCGCCTCCGCCTTGCCGATCTTCTCATGAGTGCGGAGCGTTTCGCAGATCTGCCGTCCGATCGTCATGACAGGGTCGAGCGAATATTTCGGATCCTGCAGGATCATGGCGATGCGCTTGCCGCGCAACCTGCGCCTTTCGCTGGCGGACGCCTTGAGGAGATCGATGCCGCTGAAATCGAGCCTGTCGGCTGTGACGATGCCGTGTTTCGGCGTCAGCCCCATGATCGCCCGGCCGGTCTGCGACTTGCCGGAGCCGGATTCGCCGACGATGCCGAGCCTTTCCCTGCCGAGCGTGAAGGAGACGCCGCGCACCGCTTCGATCAGGCTGGTGCGGGTGGGATAACTGACCTTGAGCCTGTCGACCGTCAGAAGCGTCGTCATTGGCCGCTCTCCTTCGGATCGAGCGCGTCGCGCAGGCCGTCGCCCAAGAGGTTGAAGCCGAGGCTGACAATGAGGATGGCGATGCCGGGCATGGCCGCGACCCACCACTGATCCAGAATGAAGCGCCGGCCAGAGGCGATCATCGCGCCCCATTCCGGCAGCGGCGGCTGTGCGCCGAGACCCAGAAAACCAAGACCGGCCGCCGTCAGAATGATGCCGGCCATATCGAGGGTCACGCGCACGATCAGCGAGGAAATGCAGAGCGGCATGACATGACGCACGATGATGCGGAACGGCGAGGCGCCCATCAGCTTCACTGCCGAGATATAGTCGGAACGCCGGACCGTCAGCGTCTCGGCCCGAGCGATGCGAGCATAAGGGGGCCAGGAGGTGATGGCGATGGCGATGACCGCGTTCTGGATGCCCGGGCCGAGAGCGGCGACGAAGGCGAGCGCCAATACCAGTTTCGGAAAGGCAAGAAAGATATCGGTGATGCGCATCAGCGTCGCATCCACCCAGCCGCCGGCATAGCCCGAGACCGTGCCGACGATCAGCCCGATCGGCGCGGAGATGATCGCGACGAGCGCGACGACGAACAAAGTCAATCGCGATCCATAGATCAGCCGTGAATAGATGTCGCGGCCCTGATCGTCTGTGCCGAGCAGATAGCCGGCCGTTCCCGGCGGCAGCAGGCGGGCATTGCGGAGATCGCCGACGACGGGGTTGTGTGTGGCGAGCAAATCCGCGAAAGCGGCGACGAGGAGCAGGGCGATGATGATCAGCAGGCCGACGACGGCGAGCCTGTTGGCCGTGAACTGCCGCCAGGTGACGTAAGCGCGGCCGAGACGGGCCTGCCTGCGCGATTGCGGCCGGTCGGAAAGCAACCATTCGCGGCGGCTCATCGCAGGAGAGGGGCTGGCAGGAGCCGTCATCGGTTTCGCGTCCTCGGATCGAGTGTCCGGTAGAGAAGATCGGACAGAAGATTGATGCCGATGAAGATCGTCCCGATGACGATCGTGCCGCCAAGGACGGCGTTCATATCGGCGTTCTGCAGCGAATTGGTGATGTAGAGCCCGATGCCCGGCCAGGAAAAGACGGTCTCGGTCAGCACCGATCCTTCGAGCAGGCCGGCATAGGAAAGCGCGATGACGGTGACGAGCGGCACGGCGGCGTTGCGCAGCGCATGGCCCCAGATCACCCGTGGTTCGGAAAGCCCCTTTGCGCGCGCAGCAACGATATATTCCTGCGAAAGCTCGTTCAGCATGAAGCTGCGGGTCATGCGGCTGATATAGGCGAGCGAGAAATAGCCGAGCAGCGAAGCGGGCAGGATGATGTGGCGGAAGACGTCATAGAAGACGTCCCATTGCCCCTGCCAGGCGCTGTCCAGAAGATAGAAGCCGGTGATCGGCGCGAACGTATATTCGAAGACGATGTCGATGCGGCCGGGGAAGGCCACCCAACGCAGCTGGGCATAGAAGATGACGAGCGAGATCAGCGCCAGCCAGAAAATCGGCACGGAGTAGCCGACGAGGCCGATGACGCGCACGACCTGGTCGGCGATGCTGCCGCGGCGCACGGCAGCGAGAACACCGAGCGGCACGCCGACGCAGGCGCCGATCAGCGTTCCCAACGTCGCGAGCTCGATCGTCGCCGGCATGACGCGGCGGATGTCGACCATGACAGGATTGGTCGTCAGCACCGAATTGCCGAAATCGCCGGACAGGATGCCTTTGATGTAGATGTAGAACTGCTGATAGAGCGGCAGGTTGAAACCCATCTCCTGGCGCACCCGCTCGACGACATGGGTGGGAGCGCGGTCGCCGAGGATGGCGAGCACGGGATCGATCGGCACGACGCGGCCGATGAAGAAGGTGACGGCCAGTAGGCCGAGATAGGTGGTGACGGCGGCGAACAGGAACCGTCCCAAAGCCTTGGCGAAGGCCCCGGCACGGCCCTTTCGGGGCCGCGCCTCTCGTGTGGTTTCGATGGTGCTCACGCCGCTAATCCCGCCGGATTATTCCTTGGCGATCGGACCGACGAAGTTGGTGTCGAAGCTCGGACCCAACTTGAAGTCCTTCAGATTCTTCCGGTAGCCGGCGACCTCGGTCTGCTGGAAAATGATGACGAAGGGGCTGTTGGCAAGGAACTTCTTCTGGACGTCCTGATACATTGCCGCGCGCTTGGCGCCGTCGCGTTCAAGGAGAGCTGCCTTTGTCTGCTTGTCGAGTTCCGGCGCCTCCCAGGTGTTGCGCCAGGCGAGCGTCTTGACTGTGCCGGCATCGGAGTTGTCCGGATTGCTGGTGAAGGTGTCGGCATTGGAGTTCGGATCGAAGTAATCCGAGCCCCAGTTGCCGATATAGATGTCATGGGTGCGGGCGCGATATTTGGTCAGCGTCTGCTTGCCGTCGCCGGGGATGATTTCCAGCTTGACGCCGGCCTGCGCCAGAGTCTGCTGCATGGATTCGGCAATACCTGTCACCGGCTGCGTATTGCGCACGTCCATCGTCACCGAGAAGCCGTCCGGAACGCCAGCCTTGGCAAGCAGCTCCTTGGCCTTGGCGACGTCAAGCTTGTAGGGGTTCTCGTCGAGCGCGCCGAGTTGGCCTTTCGGCAGGAAGGTCTGATGGATTTCGCCGATCCCCTTGATCAGGGTTGCGCCGATTGCATCATAGTCGACCAGATACTTAAAAGCCTCCTGAACCTCGGGTTTCTTCAGATTCTCGTTCTTGTTGTTCAGGCTGACGTAGTAGATTGTGCCTTTCGGTGCACTGGTCGTTGCGAGATCGGCATTCTTGGAAACGGCGTCGATGTCGCCCGGCTCGAGATTGCGGGCGATATCGATATCACCGGCTTCGAGTGCCAGCCGCTGGGCCGAACTTTCCTTCATATAGCGGTAGATGACGCGGTTGAGCTTCGGCTTATCGCCGTAATAGTTGTCGTTGCGCTCCAGCACGACGACTTCATTGGCGCGCCATTCGCGCAGCTTGAAGGCGCCGGAGCCGGCATAGCCGGTCTTCAACCATTCATTGCCGAAATCGTTGTCGTATTTGTGCTCGGCATCCGGCGTCACCGCCTTCACATGTTCCAGCACCAGCTTCTTGTCGACGACGGAGGCGACCGTCGCCGTCAGGCAGTTGAGCACGAAGCTCGGCGCATAGGCCTTGTCGACCGTGAAGACGAAGGTATTGGTGTCAGCGGCCTTGGCCTTTTCGGTGACATTGTCGCCGGTCAGGCCGAACTGGGTGAGGATGAAGGCCGGGCTCTTGTCGAGCTTGACGGCGCGCTCGAACGACCAGGCGACGTCTTCGGCGGTAATCGGATTTCCGGAGGCGAATTTGAGACCTGGCTTCAGCTTGAACGTATAGGTGAGGCCGTCATCCGAGACGCTCCAGCTCTCGGCAAGATCACCCTTCACCTTGGAGGTGTCGGCGAGATCGAGGCGGACGAGCAGACTGTAGCTGTTGCTGGTGATCTCCGCCGTCGAAAGCTCGAAAGCCTCGCCGGGATCCATGGTGATGATGTCGTCGATGGCAAAACCCTCGACCAGCGTGTCCTTGGGCGTTTCGGCAAAGGCGACGGGTGCCGTCATCATCAAAAGCGAAAGGGCGGCTCCTGCGGAAAGCAGGCGAAAATTGCGGCTGAGCTTGGTGATCATCATGGTCTGTTCCCCTGTTCTTGATTGACTACGAAGCGTTTTGTCGGTCATATCCCATTAAAACTATTGTCCGTTTTCAGTGCGTCCAGAGCCGCGCAGCGCTTTAGGCGTCGTCCTCCCGCCAAGCTTGCGCCAGAATACGAAGCCAATTTTCACGGGCAAGTTTCGTCAGATCGGCCTCACCATATCCAACCTCCCGGAGAGCGGCAATCAGCTTCTGATTGCCGGCCGCGTCGCCGATTTCTTCCGGAATGGTTGCGCCGTCGAAGTCCGATCCGAGGCCAACGCAATCGATGCCGATGCGGTTCACCAGATAGTCGATGTGGCGGATCATATCGGCAAGCGGTGTGTCGCTGTCCGAGCGGCCGTCGGGACGCAGCATGGCGGTGGCATAGTTGATGCCGACGAGCCCGCGGCTTTCGCGGATCGCATCGAGCTGCCTATCCGTCAGGTTGCGCGCGACCGGCGTCAGTGCATGGGCGTTGGAATGGCTGGCGACCAGCGGCTGTTCCGTCGTTTTGGCCACGTCCCAGAAACCCTTCTCGGTGATATGGGCAAGGTCGATCAGGATGCCGAGGCGATTGCATTCCCGGACCAGCGCGAAGCCGGCATCGGTCAGGCCGGGGGCTGTGTCCGGCGACATCGGGAAGGCGAAGGGCACGCCGTAGCCGAAGACATTGTGCCGGCTCCAGACCGGCCCGAGCGACCGCAGACCCGCCGCATAGAACACTTCGAGCGCCGAAAGATCGGCGCCGATCGCCTCGCAGCCCTCCATATGCATGACGGCGGCAAAGATACCGTCCTCCATGGCGCTGCGGATGTCCTTCACCGTCCGGCAGAGCCGCCAGGCGCCTGCCTGATCGAGCCGCAGCGCAATCGCCGCCATTTCGGTGGCGATGGCGAGGGACGGCAGCGGATCGAGAGGGGCCGCCATCGGCGTGATGTAGCGGCCATCGGCATCCGGATCGGCGAACACAAGATCGCCCGAAGGAATGTAGATGGCGCAGAGGCCGCCGGAAAGACCGCCCTCTTTCGCCCGGCGCGCATCGATATGGCCGGTCGTCGTGCCATCTGCGAACTCCGCGATCGGGTCACTGCCGTCTTTTGAATGTGTCCAGAGTCGAAGGAGAACGTCGTTGTGGCCGTCAAATACGAATTGCATCTGTCTTCCTGCGCTGCCCGAGGCGGGCGTATGACGTGGCAGAATAGAAAAGCTGGCGGGATTCGCCACCTCTTTTTTTGGTCATCGGCATCGTGGAGCATCACCAGAACGAAACGGGGGCCGAAGCCCCCGTCAAAACTCGGATCGTACTGGCGGAGCTCAATGCTTGCGGCGCTTCTTCTGCCTGTAGACGTCGATGACGACGGCCGCGACGATGATGAAGCCCTTGACGATCTCCTGATAATAAGCGTCGATCCTGAGGAAGGTGAAGCCCGAGGTCATGACGCCGAGAATAATGGTTCCGATGACGGTGCCGGTGATGCGCCCGACGCCGCCGGTGAGCGATGTGCCGCCGATGACGGTCGCAGCGATCGCGTCCAACTCATATCCGACGCCCATGCTTGCCTGCGCGGTTTCCGCGCGTGCCGCCGTGACGATGCCGGCGAGACCAGCGAGCAATCCAGCGATCACATAGACTTTGACGAGGTGCGCTTCGATGTTGATACCGGAAACGCGGGCCGCCTGAGGGTTCGCGCCGATGGCGTAGGTGAACTTTCCATAGCGGGTGTAGCGCAGCGCGATATGGAAGATCAGTGCAACGACGAGGAAGACGACAACCGGCCACGCCTTCGTTCCAATAAAATGAAACTGCTCGGTGATACCGGAAACCGGCTGCCCCTTCGTATACCACTTGGCAACACCTCTGGCGGAAACGAACATGCCAAGCGTTGCAATGAACGGCGGGATCTTCGTATAGGCGATGAGCGCGCCGTTCGCCAGACCCGCCGCCGCTCCGATCAGCAGGCCGATCATGATGGGCACGAGCGCCGGAAGATCGGTCAGCGAAGGGAAGACGGCCCGCCCCCAGGTGGAGGACTGGGCGAAACTGGTTGCGATCATCGCCGTCATGCCGACGACGGAGCCCGATGACAGATCGATACCGCCTGTTATGATGACCTGCGTGACGCCGACGGCGATAATGCCGATGACGGAGACCTGCAGGATCATGATTGTCAGGCGCTGCGAATTCATCAGGAAGCTTTGGCCGATGAACATCCAGCCGAGCGCTTCATAGATCAGCGCGATGCCGACAAGCACCAGGAAGATGCTGAGTTCCGGCGGCATACGCCGCCGTCTCTGCCGGGTTGCGAGCGGGGCCGTACCCTCTGCTGCCTTGGTACTCATATCAAACCTCCCTTAGGCGATCTCAAGCTGCGCATTACCGCGCAGCCAGCTCCATCACCTTGATCTGCGTTGCTTCATCGCGATTGAGGAAACCGGTCACCAGGCCCTCATGCATGACCATGATGCGGTCGCTCATGCCGAGAACCTCGGGCATTTCGGATGAGATCATGATAACCGCCACGCCGTTTCGCGCCATTTCCGTGACCAGCCGATGAATTTCCGCCTTGGCGCCGACATCGATGCCGCGCGTCGGCTCATCGAGAATCAGGATCTTCGGATGGGTGAGCAGCCAGCGCCCGATCAGCACTTTCTGCTGATTGCCGCCCGAAAGGTTTTCCACCCGCTCGTAAAGATTGGGGGTTTTCACGCGCAGCCTTTTCGCCATGTCTTCGCAGGTCGCCTCGAGTGCTCCCTGCTGCACGAAACCACCCTTGACAAATTTGTCCTGCAGGACGGCGATCTGCATGTTTTCCAGAATATCCAGGATCAACAGGCAGCCGGTGTCTTTGCGATCCTCCGTCAGGAATGCCATCTGGTGACGGATGGCCTCGGTCGGTGAGGAAATCGTCACCGGCTTGCCGAACAGTTCGATCGTGCCGGAGCTTGCCGGCGTCACGCCGAACAGCGTTTCGGCGACATTCGACCGTCCGGAGCCGACGAGGCCGGCCACACCGAGAATCTCGCCGGCCCTGACCTCGAAGGAAACATTGCGGAAGACGCCCTTGAGACAGAGGTCCTTGACGGAGAGCACGACCTCGCCGATCGGCACCTCTTCCTTCGGAAACATCTGAGTGATCTCGCGCCCGACCATCATGCGGATGATGTCGTCGCGGGTGACGTCGGTCGAGGCATGCGTGCCGATATATCGCCCATCGCGGAAGACGGAAAACTCGTCGGCGATCTCGAAAAGCTCGTTCATCTTGTGGGTGATGTAGACGATGCCGATGCCCTGGGACCTGAGATCGCGGATGATGCGGAAAAGATGCTCGACCTCACGCTCGGTCAGCGCCGAAGTGGGCTCGTCCATGATGAGGACGTCGGAATTATAGGAGACCGCCTTGGCGATCTCGACCATCTGCCGGTTGGCGACCGAGAGATGGCGGACTTCGATATCGGGATCGATATCAATATTGAGCCGGGCAAACAGCTCCTCGGTCATGCTGTGCATCACGCCATGGTCAATGAAACCGAAGCGGTTCTTCGGTTCGCGGCGGATCCAGATATTTTCAGCGACGGTCATGAACGGCATCAGGTTCAGCTCCTGATGGATCATGGCGATACCGTTCTCCAGCGCATCGAGCGGAGATTTCAGCTGGATCTCGACCCCTTTGAGGCGAATATCGCCTTTATCGGGTGTATAGATGCCGGCGAGAATCTTCATCAATGTCGATTTGCCGGCGCCGTTTTCGCCCATCAGCGCATGCACGGAGGCGCGCTTTAGCCGGAACTGCACGTCATCGAGTGCGACGACGCCGGGAAACTCCTTGCGAACGCCCTCGGCGCTCAAGAGAAACTCCGCATTCGGAATGACGCCGCTCGCACGCACGGCTGCCATGGTTGTCGGACTGACGGCCATATCATCTCCTCCGGATACGGACAGGCTGAAAGGATGCGGGCAGAGCCCGCATCCCGCTTGGCACTTACCTCAGTTCTTGGTGACGAAGTCCTTGACGTTTTCGGGCGTGACGAGCTGGAAGGGAATGTAGACCTTCTTCTCGGTCTTTTCGCCCTTGGCAATCTTGAGCGCCGTATCGAGCGCGCCCTTGCCCTGGCCGGCCGCGTCCTGGAACACGGTCACATCGAGGTCACCTGCCTGCATGGCGGCAAGCGCGTCCTGGGTGGCGTCGACACCGCCGATAACGACCTTGCTCATATCCTTGCCGGCTGCCTTCAGCGCCTGGATGGCGCCGATCGCCATTTCGTCGTTGTTGGAGATCACCGCGTCGAACTCGATGCCGCTCGAGAGCCAGTTGGTCATCAGGTCGGCGCCCTGGGTACGGTCCCAATTGGCCGTCTGCTCTTCGACGATCTCAAGGCCCTTGCATTCATCGGTCTTGATGACGTCGTGGACATCCTGGGTGCGCATGCGGGCAGCTTGGTTGGAAAGCTCGCCCATGATGACGACGGCCTTGCCCTTACCACCGAGAATGCGGCAGATTTCCTTGGTTTCCAGCGTGCCGGATTCCTGCTCGTTGGAAGCGACGAAGGCCTGCTTTTCCGGAAGCGTGTCGACGTTGACCGGCTGGCGGTTGACGTAAACCAGCGGAATGCCGGCATCAGCCGCAAGCTTCGACATCGCCGTCGTCGCATCGGTATCGACAGGGTTGACGATGATTGCATCGACCTTGGAGGCGATGAAATTCTGGATCTGGCTCTGCTGCTTGGAAACGTCGTTCTGCGCGTCTTCGACCTGCAGCGTGACGCCATCAAGCGTTTTGGCATAATCGGTCATACCGTTGCGCAGAACGGTCAGGAAGTTGTCGTCGAACTTCGCCATCGACACGCCAACCGTCTCCGCGTGGGCGGCCGTCGACATGATGAGCGCCATCGCAGTGCCCAGGATAAACTTTTTCATTTTTACTTCCTCCACAAAGCGGTGCCCGGCTACACCCTCCTCACGCCGGAGCTCCGGGCATCTGCCCTGAAGCCGCAATTTGCTGCGCCGCCTCTCCCGCGGCGTTCCGAAAACGGAACAAACAAACCGTAAAATTTGTTATGCGGAATATTCATTCCATTTTCTGGGAACCACGTCAAGCCTCTCTTTAGCGGCACTCGGGATATTGATGGGGCAATGCATGGGAATTGCGCGGCACACGCGTTCGGCGGCATTGCGCACGAAGTGGGCAGCCTCCATCTATGGGAAGTCGAAGACAGGCTCACAGCTGCAGGCCCTTCGACATCCGCCGCGGCCGCCCATTGAAGATTTTGGAGACAGGACTGATGTCCATTTCGATCTATCGCCTTACCGTTCCGATGTTCCAGCGCGGCCTCGCCAGCCTGAAGACCTATCTCGACAAGGCTGAAGCCTATGCGAAGGAAAAGAATATCGATCCCGCCATACTCGTCTCCGCTCGGCTTGCGCCCGACATGCTGTCGCTCGCCGGCCAATATCAGCGGGCCAGCGACAGCGCCAAGTTCACGCTCGCTCGCCTGACCGCAACCGAAGCGCCGAAGTTCGAAGATAACGAGACGACGATCGAGCAGTTGCGCGAGCGCCTGGCAAAGACCGAGACCTATCTCGCCACCTTTTCGGCGCAAGCGCTGGAGGGCGCGGAAAGCCGCCAGATCACGCTGCCGGGCAAGAGCGGCATCGTGCTGCCGGGTGACGAATATATCACCACCTTCGCCCTGCCGAACTTCTACTTTCACGTCGCCACCGCCCACGCCATCCTGCGCAACCAGGGCGCACCGATCGGCAAGCGCGACTATCTCGGTTGATTCAAGGCAAATTCCAGCAAAGGCGCACAGCGGATCTTGCTGGGATTGCGTAAAAATAAGCGGGCGTTGCGGTCATTCGAAGAAGACGGAAATGCCCTACCGGGGTCGATGCGTCACCGGCCCCTTTTCCGTCAGCTCGGTATAGGCAAGCGTCTGGTCGAGATGCCGCGCTCTCAGCGAGAGCAACTTCTCGGCATATTGAAGCCGGATCGCCGCATAGGCCGGATCCGCCGCGACGTCGTCGAGTTCCATCGGATCATCGCTGAGATTGAAGAGCAGCGGCGGCAGTGCGGCAAAATGCACATATTTGAACCGATCGTCGCGGATCACGGCGAGATTGCATTGGTTCGGCCTCAGCCCGAAATGCCGTTCTGCCTCACCTTTGGCAATGTCGCGGAAATCGAATTCCCAGAATATCGCATCGCGCCAGCCTTCCGAGCGCCCGCCCATGATGAACGGCATCAGCGACCGGCCGTCGAGCCCGTTCTTTGCCTCGATGCCGAGCCTTTCGCAAAGCGTGGGAAAAATATCCGCAGCGCCGGTGAAATCGTCAACGATCCTGCCGGCCGCAACGTTTGCGGGATCGCGGATTATCAGCGGGATATGATAGCTGCCATCGAAGAAGCCGCCCTTGCCGAGCGTCCAATGATCTCCCGCCATCTCCGCATGGTCCGAGGTGAAGATGATCAGTGTATCGTCCCAGGCGCCTGCATCCTTCAGCGCTTGCCAGACCCTGCCGAGCTGCGCATCGACCTCTGAGATCATCCCGTAATAAATCGCCCGGATCGCCGCCAAGTCCTCGCCGCTCCAGGCGCTGAGCGGCCCCTGCGCCCCGTGAATGAAGCTGCCCTTGTCGGAGAGCTGCATGGCATAGGCGAGATAGGGATGAGCCCGCTGTTCTGCTTCGCGATTTTCCGCTCGCGCAAAGGCCGGTCCGTCATCCGGCTTGTACATCCGGTTGAACGGCGCCGGCACGGAAAATGGCGGGTGCGGGCGCAGGAAAGAGACATGCGCAAACCACGGCCGGTCCTGTTCGCCCATCCAGCGAATGAACTCGTCGGCCAGGAAGGCGGTCTGGGTCTCATCGCTGGAATAGGCTGGCGCCGCATCGGAAATTTCGCCGGCATCAGCACCGACGGGGATATGGATGTCGCGGCTGACGGCATTCAAATGGCCACGGGACCTGAGCCATGAGAGCCATTGCCGCTCATGTTCGGGCAGGAGTTGGCGAGCGGTAAAACCCGGCAACACGCCTTCATAGGTGGTCAGATGCGGGTCAGCCGCATCCATGCCGCGTGGATCGGGCGCCGTGTCGGTATAACCGAACAGCGTCGGGTCGTATCCCGCCCGCCGGGCCGCCAGCGCCAGATTGTCGAAGCGAGCGTCGAGCGGCGAACCATTGCGGCAGACCCGATGGTTCATCTGATAAAGGCCGGTATAGACCGTGGCCCGGGCCGGCGAGCAGGGGGCTGCCCCGGCATAATGCTGCCGGAAGAGCGTGCCTTCGCGCGCCAGTGCATCGATGTGAGGTGTTTTCACACAAGCATGACCGACCGCCGACAGGCAGTCGCCACGCCATTGGTCCGCGGTGATCAGCAGAACATTGGGCCGGCGGAGCTTCTCAAGGCTTTTTGGCTCAATGCTGGTTGGATTTTGCATGCCAATTCCAGGCGGAACGGATGATCTCGGACAGATCATACTGCGGCACCCAGCCGAGCACGTCGCGCGCCTTGTCGTTGTTGGCGACCAGCGTATGCGAATCCCCTTCGCGCCGGCCGATATATTCGACCGGGAAGGGCCGGTTCGACACGTCCTCGATCGCGCCCAGCAATTCCCTGACCGTCGTGCCCGTGCCGGTGCCGAGGTTGAGTGAGACGGAATCGCCGCCCTTCAGCAGATATTCGACGGCGCGCACATGCGCATCGGCAAGATCCAGCACATGGATGTAGTCGCGCACGCAGGTGCCATCGCGCGTCTCGTAGTCGCTGCCGAACACCTTGAAACCCTGGCGACGACCGAGTGCGGCGTCGATCGCCAAGGGAATCGCATGGGTTTCCGGCTGGTGCCATTCGCCGATCCGACCTTCGAAATCAGCACCGGCCGCATTGAAATAACGAAGCACCACTGAGCGCAGGCCCTTGTACTGGTCGTAATCGGCAAGCGCCTGTTCGACGATATATTTGGTACGACCATAGGGATTGATCGGCACCTGCCGGTGCGTCTCGTCGAGCGGCACGCTCTGCGGCAGTCCATAGGTGGCGCAGGTGGAGGAGAAGACGAAGGCATTGATGCCGGCCGCCTGCGCCGCCGAAAGCAGCGTCAAAGTGCCAATGACGTTGTTTTCATAGAAGGAAACAGGATCCTTGACCGATTCCCCGACCTCGATCAGCGCCGCGAAGTGGAGGATGGCCGCCGGCTTGTGCTTGGCCATCACCTCGTCCAGCCGGGCACGATCGCGAATGTCGCCCTCTTCCGCCGGCCCCCATTTGACGAACTCGCGATGGCCGTTTGAAAAATTATCGAAGACGACAGGCCTATAGCCCTTGTTCGCCAGGTCGAGGCACGTATGCGAGCCGATATAACCGGCGCCGCCGACCACAAGAACCGTTTCACCTGCCATGCACCACCCTTAATGATCAGTGAGAGATGGAAGAAACCTAGACGAGATAGACGTCAATAAAAAGAAGGAACTGCGATTAGCAGGAGCTGACAATACGTCAAATGCCGAAACTGGCGGTTTGCGATTTGGCCGAAACGGCGAAGTCGATCAATTATTCGCGTGATTTGCACGACCGCCCGATTTAAGCGGCTTGTATCATCGGGCGATGATCACCGATCCGCAGCAATCAGCCAGGGAGAACGGGAATGAGGAAGGCATTGATCGTCTGGGGCGGCTGGCCGGGCCACGAGCCGGAACAATGCGCCCATATCGTCGCCGATCTCCTGCGCGAGGACGATTTTGCCGTGGAGGTGACCGGCGATCTCGGGATATTCGGGTCTCCGACCCTGGCCAAGGCGGATCTGCTGGTGCCCATCATCACCGGCGGAACGCTGGAAAAGCCCCATGCTAGCGCCCTGGTCGAGGCCGTACGTGGAGGTCTCGGACTCGCCGGCCATCACGGCTCGCTCGCCACCTCCTTCAAGGAAAGCGCGCCTTTCCGCTACGTCTCCGGCGTCACCTGGGTCGCCCATCCCGGCAACATCATCGATTTCCGTGTCGCCGTCACCCGCCAGGACGATCCTGTCATGGAGGGCATTCCTGACTTCGACTACCGTTCGGAGCAATATTATCTGCATTATGATCCGACGGTCGAAATCCTTGCGACCACCACTTTCACCGGCGCCTACGATCCGGCGGCGCGCAATGTGGTGATGCCCGTCGTCTTCAAACGCCATTTCGGCGCCGGCCGCATCTTCTATTCCGCTCTCGGCCATGTCGCCGCCGAGTTCGACCATCCCTATATGCCGCTCATCCTGCGGCGCGGCCTCGGCTGGGCTGCCCGCCAATAGTATCAGGACGACACATCGCTGCACTCGGGCGGGGTGAGTGCTTCAATTTGACAGGAAAAGATTTTAACGCGCCGCTTTCAGCTGCAGGTCGTTCTCGACCGCGGCGACCGCCCCATCACAGACCCGCATCAGCCGCCCGGCCGCCTTCAGCTTCTCGATGAGATCGTTCCCATCGGGCGATGCCTTCGTCAATTCCAGTTGCTCGAATTCCTTGAGCGCTTGCGCCCAGTGGCTTTCCCCACGCCCATCCGGCCTGCCTTCCGATTCCCACAGCGAATAAGCGCGCTGGCTGACCCAGACGTCCCTATTGTGACTCATAACAAACCCCAGCCGAAAAATTGGAAGCAAATAACGATAGTCGACAAGGTGCCAAACCCGGCTTTAGGAGTCGTTACGACGCAGCGTTATTTTTTAGATAATACGAGGAAATGCCAATACTTAGGTCCTGATAAAGTAATATGAATCGACGACGGAATCGCCCCCACATATTGCTGCGGCCCTTGCCGATACGGCAAAGGCCGCAGCATTGTCGGAGGCAATCAGCGACGTTCCCGTTTGCGACGCCAGGGTGCATCCTTCTGCCAGTCGCCGGCCATGATGCTTCCATACGGAATGACCTCGTCGACCACCTCGGCCAGACCGTAATGCTCGATCTGGGCACGCACGTTGGCGGCGGACTTGTAGGCACTCGGCAGTTCCGAGGCGTCGGCAAAGCCCGAGAAGAAGCGAACGTCCAGGCCCGCGGTCTCCTTTTCCAGGATCTCCGCCAGATTGTTCGGGCTCAGGCCGCGGGCATCGGCGCCATATTCTTCCGCCAGGCGCCGCATATGGGCGCTGCGCGAAAAATTACGGCCGGCGCCATGCGGCGAGAATCCGAGGCCATGGGCGGCGTTGGAGCCGCGGACGATCAGGATCGGTTCCGCCATGTTGAGCGGAATGATCGTCAGATCGGTCGCATCCTCGGCCCATTTGTCGAAGGCCGGCGTCGCTCCCTTGCCGTGATAGAAGAGGCCGTCCGATTTCCGGAAAACGAAATTGTGCTCGTTCCAGAAACGATCGGCCACCTTCGCCGAGAGTGCCTCTGCCGCCATGTCATGGACGATATAGTGGTTTTCCCTCGTCCACTGCCGGATGGTCTGCAGAGCCGACCAGTAGAGGTCGCCCTCTTCGGTGTCGGCGGGAATCCATGCATTGTCCCGCAGGGTTTCCGGCGAGATCTGCTCGCGGAAGCGGTTCGCGGCCTTCATGCCCTTGTCGTAGAGCCGGGCACCCGGCGCACGCGACCCATGATGGGTGACGAGTGCGGTCTCGCCGGTCGATCTCATCGTCCCGACATAGGCGAAGTGGTTGCCGTCGCCCTGCGTGCCGAAATGTTCGATGCCGGCGCTCAGCGCTCCGTCGCGCAGAAACGGGTTCTGCTGGAAGGCAGATAGCGTCGCTTCGGAAGGCTTGATCTGCGCACCGCGCGGGCGGCCCCCGGGACCGAAATGCGTCACTGCATGCACCGCATCGAGAAGCGATTTCGGATCGACGTCCGGGAAGATCGAGATCGCCATGGAGCAGCAGATGTCAGCCGAGTGCATGCCCGGATGGATCGCCTCCGATGCCACGACGCCGCCAACCGGAATGGTGCCGATCGGCCCGGCCGGGCAAGCATCCGGCATGATTGCCGCAGCCCGGATGACCGGCGTGCGCGCAAGCGCCCGCATCGTCGCGTTGACCTTCTCGACATTGTCCTGCTCGAAGGGGTTATCGGCGCGGATATTGGAATAGATCTCGATATCGTTATCCGCCCTCAAGGCGAGCGTCGGCGCCGGTTGAAAGGCCCTTGCCGCTTCGAGGGCCTCTGCGGCCGAACCGCCTTGGCTCAAAATCCTGTTGGCCGCGTCGAGAGCCGGGCGAAACCACTTGCCCTGGCTCATGCCTGCGTCGATCAGATCCTGTCCGCTCATGATCTCGGTCATCTTCTTTTCTGCGTCTGCAGTCCTTCTTCTTCGTTGCGTTTCGGGTCTCGCCTGGGCGACGATTTCCCGGAGACCTTCTTTCCTGTCGTCGTGCCGGCGTTCACCGGACATTTTTGCAGCGGCGACAAAGGTGGACGAAACCTGCGTGGCCCCGCTCGTGCCAGAGAGCGCCGCCAAGGACCGGAGTCGAACCGGTCGGGCCACCTCAACACGGAGGCTGTAGTTCCGTCCGGCATTCGCCGCTGCGATTTCGGTCATGGCGACAAGTCTTGAGGAAACATCTTGCGCATCCTCCTCCCTCGCGGATTCGGGCGGCAAGGCGGGCCTTGAACCCGCGCCCTTTCGGGTTACCGATGTAGTTTCCCCGGCATTCGCCATATGTTTTGTACGTCATTCCATTGGTCCGTGACGACGAGATATGGTGGAACACCCGCTCTATCCGCTGAGCTACGAGTCCTTGTTTTTGGGGGACCCGACGGGATTCGAACCCGCGACCTGGAGAGTGACAGTCTGTAGTTCCATCCGGCATTCGTCACGGTGCCTCGCGCCGTTCACTGGCGGCGCGAAGCTTTTTCAAAGATCAGTCGCCTCGATCCTGCGAACCCAATCGCCCGGACCGGACTTGCCGGCTGCGAAACTGGTGATGGCTCCGCAGACGCCATCCGAGAAGCCGCCGATGTTCAGCACGTCCTCTGCCTTGGCCGGAGTCTGGACGTAAGGCTGGATGTCGAGGCAGACCAGCTTTGCAGCCGGGTTCAGCCTCTTGAGCCGCGCCCATTCGACCATCATCCCTGTCGCCTGGCCGTGTCCCCGCGCATCCATCCAGGACTGGTTGTCCGAGACGAAGAGCACGAGGTCCACCGCCGCCTTCTCCTTTGCGAGCAGCCGCAGCGGTGCAGAACAGTTCGTTCCGCCGCCGCCCACCGCCGCGAGCTTCGCCGCGTTGGTCATCACGCTGTCGCGCCCGTTCAGCTGGACGTTCACGACGTCCTGTTCGAAGGGGATGATACGCGTCCGCCGGTTGCGGCGCAGGAACGACGCAGCCACGAGTGCTGCGACATCGATGCAGCGGACGGCTGATGTCGCGCCCTTCCGGTAACCGGTGACGGGGGACGACATGGAGCCGGAGACATCCGGGCAGACCACGACATTGCCGCCGATCGTCGGTACGCTGGAGATTGCCACCTCCATCGCATCCTGCAGAGCATCCGCAACGACAGCCGGAACGGACTGGTTCGCCATATGCCACGCGACCATCAACTGGTAGGGGAAGACGCGCGCCTTCCGCACCGCTTCCGGATCGGCGATCCGCGCAACAAGCCGTTCGGCCATGCCATCCACCTCGAACACCCCGTTTCGGGCAAAGGTGTTGAGGTTCTGGCGCACCATCTGCCACGAGCCCTTCAAGGCGATTTCCGACCACTGCTCCTTGCTGAGACCCAGCGAGGTCAGCATCTGGAACGGCACGGGCGGCAGCGGCAAGCTGCTATCCCGCTTGAACGCTTCGAACGCTTTTACCTCAGCCGGCAATGCTGCGACATCATACGGCTTGCCGACTGCCCAGGCGTAGAGCGCCTGACGCTCCGCGTCTCGCGGCTTTGGATGTACCATCCGGATCACATCAGGCAGCGACGGATCATTGCCGACCATCGCATGCAGGAACTGTTCCGTAGTTACCCGGTCGAACCAGGCCTGCACCATCTTCTTCGGCCGCGTCCCGAGCGATTTCCGGCCCGTCACACCCGACCGCATGACCTGCACGAAGCCGCGCAGCATCTTGCCGCTCTTCACGACACGCGGAAAAGCCCGCGCAAAGGCATCGCTTTCGAGGCTCGAAAGCATAGCCAGCAGCATGACCGGCATGTCCTTCATATGGCCTTTCTCCGCCGCATGGATCGCAAGCTTTGCCAGGAATTCTGGCTCGACCTCCGCCGCAAGCTGCCTCACGGCATCGAGCTGCTCTCCTGCATCTGCATAGAAAATGTCGCTGAACGTTCCGGTAACGGCATATTGCGCCAGGGCTTCGCGCGGCGACAGGGCATAGGCTGCTGCGCCTTCGTGGTTGGTCGTCGTCGTGCCGGCGAGCAGCTTTCCGAAATAGGGTTTGAAGATTGCCTTGTTCACCATGGCAGCACCTCTTTGATTTGGTTCTGCCGAATACAATTCAAGTGGCGTGCCAGTTTCTAAAATCCGCGACAAGCCTCCGCGAATTCGTTCATAAAGATTTGATTTTTAATAGTAAAAAATTAGCAGAGAATTTCTGCCCTGCAAATTGCCAAGTTCGAGAAAGCGGAATAATCTATCTGATTATCTACGGCTTTATAATTTTGGATAAATCATGAAGCGCCGGGTCGCCATCAGCATTCTTGGAACGACCCTCGACGTGGGCCGGCGTGAAGACCGATGGACGCGCTGGCGGCCGAACGTCGGCCTTTGCCAACAGGCCGGTCTTTTCATCGATCGGCTGGAACTGATCCACGACAACCATTCAGACTGGCTGGCCAAGACCGTAATCAGGGATATCGAGACGATTTCGCCCGCGACGGAGGTTCGCCAGCGCATCATCAATCTGCGCGACCCCTGGGACTTTTCCGAAGTCTATACGAGCCTCAGGGATTTTGCCCGGGACTACAGTTTCGATCCCGAGGCCGAAGACTATCTCGTCAACATCACCACCGGCACCCATGTCGCCCAGATCTGCTGGTTCCTCCTGACCGAAGCGCGCATCATCCCCGGCAGGTTGCTGCAGCTTTCTCCGCCGCGCGAGCGCGAGCCGGGACAGGATTTCGCGGGAACCCATCGCATCATCGATCTTGATCTCTCGCGCTATGACGAAATCGCCAAGCGCTTCGCATCCGAACAGGCCGACGCCGCCTCGTTTCTGAAATCCGGCATTTCGACGCGAAATCCCGCCTTCAATCGCATGATCGACGAGATCGAGCGCGTTGTCATTCGCTCTACTGCCCCGGTCCTGCTGACCGGCCCGACCGGCGCAGGAAAATCCCAGCTTGCCAAGCGGATCTACGAACTCAAGAAGGCCGAGCGAAAAGTCAGCGGTCCCTTCGTCGAGGTTAACTGCGCAACGCTGCGCGGGGATCACGCCATGTCGGCGCTTTTCGGCCATGTCAAAGGCGCCTTCACCGGCGCCGCAGGCGAACGGCCTGGCCTCATGAAGTCGGCGGACAAGGGCGTGCTCTTTCTCGACGAGATCGGTGAACTGGGCCTCGATGAACAGGCCATGTGCTTGCGGGCGATTGAGGAAAAGCGCTTTCTGCCAGTCGGTGCGGACCGCGAAGTTTCCGCCGACTTCCAGCTTCTGGCGGGCACCAATCGCGATCTCGGCGACGCCGTCCGTCGCGGCCGATTCCGCGAGGATCTCTTTGCCCGGCTCAATCTATGGACTTTCCAGCTGCCGGCCTTGCGCGAGCGCAGGGAGGATATCGAGCCCAATCTTGATTTCGAACTTCGGCGTTTCCTTGAGCGTGAAGGGCAGAACGTCACCTTCAACAAGGAAGCGCGAAGCCGCTATCTCACGTTTGCAACCGGCGCGGAGGCCCTCTGGAGCGCGAATTTCCGCGACTTGTCCGCTTCCGTCACGCGCATGGCGACGCTTGCGCCTCAAGGCCGAATCACGGTGGAGGTCGCCGACGACGAGATCCGACGCCTGAAGGCCGCCTGGCGCGGCTCATCGGGACGCCAATCCTCCGACGACATCCTGATCGATCTGCTCGGCGAAGACGCCACTGCCCGCCTCGATCGTTTCGACGCCGTTCAACTCGCCGCCGTCCTTAGCACCTGCCGGGAGCATGCCAGTGCCAGCGCCGCGGGCCGGGCGCTGTTTGCAAATTCGCGCCTGGAAAAGAAGAGCAGCAACGACGCCGATCGCCTTGCCAAATATCTGGCGCGCTTTGAACTGAAATTCGAAGATGTACGGAAACCGCATCGGGATTACCGCAACGCCTCCCCGCTCGGCGCCTTGGACTGATGTGAACGCTGAGATACTGTCGGGCTGAAACGATAGAGTTGATCCATGGCAGCAAAGACGACACTCAACGCAAAGAATCTGGAGGCCCTCGGTGCGCAGCGTCTCGCCGAACTGCTGATCGAAATCAGCACCGGCAGCGCCGCCCACAAACGGCGGCTTCGAATGGAGCTTGCCGGCAATCATGGTGGTGCGGAAGTGGCCCGTGAGGTGCGGAAACGTCTCGCCAGCATTGCGCGAGCCCGCACCGTCATCGAATGGCATAAGGTGAAGGCTGTTAACGCCGACCTCGAAACGCAGCGGTCCGCGATCGTCACTGTCGTCGCTGCCGACGATCCGAAGGAAGCGTTCGATCTTATCTGGCAATTCCTTGCTGTCGCCGACACGATATTAGCGCGGTCCAACAGCGGCGACAGCGCGTTCATCGAGACGTTCCATCAGGCATGCGCCGATGCCGGCGTCATCGCCAGCTCCGCTTGTATCGGTATCGATGTCCTTGCCGACAGGATCTTTACTGCGCTGCAGGATAACGACTACGGCCAATATGATCCGCTGATCGCCGAGATGGTTCCGGCGCTGGGCAAGGACGGCCTTGAACGTTTGAAGAGCCTCCTGGTGCGATGGTCGAACGAACCGGAGGAGAAGCCTGCCGACGCAGACCGGGAGATTTTCGGCTGGGGCGGCAAGGGGCCGATTTACAAGGACGAGATCTACACCAATCATCGGCAACGGAGGGCACGCATCGCTCTGCAGGAAATTGCCGATGCACAGAATGATGTCGATGCCTTCATCGCCCAGCAGCCGGAAGAGACGTTAAGGGCGCCGATGGTCGCAGCCGAGATTGCCGACCGTTTGCTTTTAGCTGGACGCGCGGAGGAAGCATTGGAGATTTTGGACGCCGCCGATCACAGGGAGCGGTTCGAACTGCCTTTTGAATGGCAGCACGCCCGCGTCAAAGCCCTCGACGTCCTGGGGCGGGGGGAAGAAGCGCGGTCCTATCAATGGCAATGCTTCGAGCAGTCGCTGAATGGCGAGCACCTTCGCGCTTTCCTGCGAAGGCTCGCCGACTTCGACGATATCGAGGCCGAGGAGAAGGCATTCGCCTTTGCACACCGCTTTCCGGACGTTCATCGAGCCCTTGCCTTTTTTCTCACCTGGCCCGCACCTGCCGAGGCAGCAAAACTGATATCCGGGCGCCAGGCCGAATTGAACGGCGACCTCTACGAGCTGATGACACCAGCGGCCGAGATGCTGCAGGAGAAATTCCCGCTCGCAGCAACCGTGGTGCTACGGTCGATGATCGGCTTCGCCCTCGATGAAGGCCGATCCAGCCGCTACAGGCATGCCGCGCGCCATCTGGCGGTATGCGCGTCGCTCGCGCCTCATATCGACGATTTCGGCAACGCCCGACCTCATGACACCTACGTCGCCGAATTGAAGCGTCAACATGGAAAAAAGCATGGTTTCTGGAGCTTGATCCGTTAGTTGCATACCCGATTCACGAACGGAAAGGACATCGTCATGACCGATACTTCGTGGCACGCAGATCCCCTGAGTTGGGGCAATGGCCCACGCATATTCGAAGCCTTCCTCGAACCGACGGACCCTTATTCCGCCAGGGCATTCAACAAGCTGGACACCCTTCTCGATCAGGCGGGCGAAAACAGGATCACGGTGAAAATTCGCCTACAGTCGCAGCCTTGGCATATGTATTCCGGCGTGATCGTCCGCTGCATTATCGCAGCCTCGACCCTGGAAGGCGGCAAGGAGACGGCGAAGAAGGTCATGGCCGCCGTCGCCGCGCATCGGGAGGAATTCGAATTCGATCATCACGCCGGCGGCCCGAACATGGACGTCACGCCAAATCAGATCATCGAGCGTCTGGAGGGCTATAGCGGCGTGGAGCTGAAGGACGCCTTCGCAATCCCGGATCTCGACCGGGAGATCAAATGGCAGTGCAGATATGCCCGGCAAAACGGCGTCCACGTCTCGCCGACCTTCATGATCAACGGGCTGGTGCAGGCGGACGTGAGCAGTGGCGATGAGGTCGATACCTGGGTGAAGAAGGTACTGAGCCGATGACGCCGGCTATGCTGACGCCCGGAAAACGATAAGCACTGCTATTTCGGAGAAACTGGAGCGGGCGAAGGGATTCGAACCCTCGACCCCAACCTTGGCAAGGTTGTGCTCTACCCCTGAGCTACACCCGCTCAACCCGCATCGGTCCGGGGTAGTCGTTGGACCGTGGGCGCCGCCTCGTGGCGACGGGCGCTATATGGCCTAACGGATTTTCAAATGCAACAGGGAAATGACGCAGAGTCGAAGAAAAATTTTGGCGCCCGGCCAGGCGGCGGGGAAAGGCCGCAAAACTGGGGGCAGAGCGTCGGTTGCGAAGATTGCCAAACATTGTGGACGGACTTAATCAGGACGCCTCGACTTTCCTTATCCTCATTCGACGGATCGCCCGATGTCCGAAAATACCCCCAAGACAAGAGAAGAATTGTTCGCCTTCCTCGACGGACTAGGGATCGCTTACAAGACGGTCGATCATGCGCCGGTCTTTACCGTGGCCGAATCGGTTGCGCTGCGCGATGAAATCCCCGGCGGCCACACCAAGAATCTGTTCATCAGGGACAAGAAGGACCGGTATTTTCTGCTGACGGTGGAGGAGAATGCCGAGGTCGACCTCAAGCAGGTTCACACCATCATCGGCGGGTCCGGCAGGGTCTCCTTCGGCAGGGCGGAGAAGCTCATGGAGTATCTGGGAGTCATTCCGGGCGCGGTCACCGCCTTCGGCGCGATCAACGATACCGCAGGAAACGTCACCTTCGTGCTCGATGCCGATCTGATGGAAGAGGAGATCGTCAACTGCCATCCGCTCTCCAACGATGCGACGACATCGATTGCGAGCGGTGACCTCGTTCGTTTTATGGAAGCGACCGGACATAAGCCGCTTGTCTTGAAAGTGACGTCCTGACATACGATTTTAGCGCTACAATGATGCCGGCAGGATCGGCGCGGCGGGAGATACCTATGAGCGGCAGCAACAACCCCTATAACGGTTCCTTCGGAAATCAGATGTCGGCAACGGCAAGCTTCGGCGCTCAGCCGGAAGCGGCGGCTGCGGCCGGCAGCTACATCACCGACACGACGACTGCGAATTTCGGCAAGGATGTCATCGAGGCGTCACGCAAACAGCCGGTGCTGGTCGATTTCTGGGCGCCCTGGTGCGGTCCGTGCAAGCAGCTGACGCCAGTCCTGGAGAAGGTGGTCAATGAGGCCAAGGGCCGCGTTCGTCTGGTCAAGATGAATATCGACGACCATCCCTCGATTGCCGGCCAGCTCGGCATCCAGTCGATTCCGGCCGTCATCGCCTTCGTCAACGGCCGTCCGGCCGATGGCTTCATGGGCGCGGTGCCGGAAAGTCAGATCACTCAGTTCATCGACCGTATCGCCGGGCCTGCCGGTGCTGATGAGGCGGCCGAGATCGAAGCCGTGCTGACGGAGGCGGCGGAGCTGCTCACTGCCGGCAACATCAACGAGGCGGCGCAGCTTTACGGCGCGGTCATCCAGGCCGATCCCGAGAATGCCAAGGCGCTTGCCGGGATGGCCGAATGCATGATCGCCGCAAACCAGCATCAGCGGGCGCGCGAAACGCTGACTGATCTGCCGGAAGAGCTGGCGAAGGACGCCGGCATCCAGGCGGTGCTGAAGAAGCTCGATCAGATCGAGGAGGCGCGCAAGCTCGGCGATCCCGTGGCACTCGAGCATGAACTGGCCATCAATCCCGATCATCACGAGGCGCGGCTGAAGCTCGCCAAGATCCGCAATGTCGAAGGCCGGCGCGAGGAAGCCGCCGAACATCTGCTTCTCATCATGCGCAAGGATCGCGCCTTCGACGATGACGGCGCCCGCCGTCAACTGCTGCAGTTCTTCGAGGTCTGGGGTTTCAAGGATCCGGCGACGGTTGCCGCCCGGCGCAAGCTTTCGGCAATGCTGTTCTCTTAAGATGAATATCCGCCCTTGCGTTTTCGGGCGGGGGCACCACATTCTCGTCAGGACGGGCACGCCCGTCTACCAGAATGCGGGACGGTTTCATGCAAGTCGGTAATGCCAGATACCTGAAGCCGGGCGATCTGCCTGATGCGATCGCCGTCTTCCCCCTGACCGGGGCCCTCCTCCTGCCCGCCGGGCAGCTTCCCCTCAACATCTTCGAGCCGCGTTATCTGGCGATGCTGGATGCAGCACTTGCCGGAAACCGGCTGATCGGCATGGTCCAGCCGGCACTCGGCGAACATGAGGACAAGGGCGGCGAGCACAATCTTGCCGCCGTCGGCTGCCTCGGTCGCATCACCTCATTTGCCGAGACCGGCGACGGGCGCTATATCGTGTCGCTGACCGGCGTCTGCCGCTTCCGGCTCCTGGAGGAGAAGGTGACCAGCGATCCCTTCCGCACCTTCCGCATCGCGCCCTTCATTGCCGATCTCTCGGCTGAAAACGAGGAGGAGGCGGTCGACCGTACGGCGCTGCTGACCGCCTTCAAGGCATATCTCGATGCCAATAAGCTGGAGGCCGACTGGGAGAGCGTCGAGCGGGCCAGCAACCTGACGCTCGTCAATTCACTTGCCATGATGTCGCCGTTCGGGCCGGCTGAAAAGCAGGCGCTCCTGGAGGCGCCGGACCTGAAGACACGGGCCGAGACGCTGATCGCCATTACCGAAATCGTGCTGGCGCGGGTCTTCGGTGACTCCGATACGGTTCTGCAGTAGACTGCGGCCATGGACGAAAAACTGAGCCGCGTCGATCCGAAACTGCTGGAACTCCTGGTCTGTCCGCTCTCCAAGGGCCGGCTTTCCTATGATCGCGAACATAATGAGCTTGTCTCGGAAAAGGCGCAGCTTGCCTATCCGATCCGTGACGGCATTCCGATCATGCTGGTGTCCGAGGCCCGCCGCCTCGACGAATAGCCTCTCCGAATTCGGCTAAATCGTCTGACCGGCCAGCAGCCGCGGATTATCCTTTGCCGCTGTTCCGGCCGCCTGGCTGATGAAGAAGGATTTGAGACGCGGCAGCCGGTCGACGATGCCGAGACCAACGTCGCGGGCGATACGGATCGGCATTGCGTCGTTGGAGAAGAGCCGGTTCAGCACGTCGGTCGTCACTCCCATACGGAAGGTGTCGAAGCGCCGCCAGGTCTGGTAACGCTCGAGGATGTTGATCGAGCCGATATCGAGACCGAGGCGGTCGGCCTCGACAATCGTTTCGGCGAGCGCTGCCACGTCCTTGAAGCCGAGATTGAGCCCTTGCCCTGAGATCGGATGGATGCCATGCGCGGCGTCACCGGCCAGCGCCAGACGCGGAGCAACGAAGGAGCGGGCAAGCGTCAGGCCGAGCGGAAAGGCGCGTTTGTCGCCGATGACCTTCAGCGCCCCGAGTTTGTGGCCGAAGCGGCGTTCCAGTTCCTCCTCGAAGATCAGATCGTCGGCGGCAACCAGCCTGTCGGCATCATGCGTGCGTTCCGTCCAGACGAGCGAGGAGCGGTTGTTCCTGAGGGGCAGGATGGCGAAGGGGCCGGCCGGCAAAAAATGCTCCTCGGCACAGCCGTCATGCGGCCGCTCATGTTCGACGGTCGCGACAATGCCGGACTGGCCGTAGTCCCAGGTGACGGTCCTGATGCCGGCGAGATCGCGCAGCCTCGAGCGCACGCCGTCGCAGGCAACCACCAGCCGGGATTCCAGCGTGCTGCCGTCCGAAAGCGTGACGTCGGCATGGCTGTCGTGGGTTTTGAATTCGGTCGCCCCAAGCCCGTGGCGGATGTCGATGCCGAGCCGCTCGCAGAGGCCGCGCAGTGCTGCCACCATGGCAACGTTCGGGATCATGTGTGCGAAGGGCCGGCCTTCCTCCACTTCGCCGTCGAACGTCAGGAATACGGGACGGACCGGATCGGAGGTCCTGGAATCGGTGACGATCATCTTGGTGATCGGCTGCGCTTCCGGCTCTATCTCGTTCCAGATGCCGAAGACGTCGAGCATCTTTGAGGCCGCCGCGATGATGGCTGAGGCGCGCGTATCGTTTTTCCAGACATGCTCTGGGGCGGCCTCCACGACCGTGACGTTCAGATGGGGCGCTGCCTGCTTGACCGCGACCGCCGCGGAAAGGCCGACATACCCCGCGCCCACAACCAGCATATCCAGCATCGCGCCGCTCCCGTACCTTGTGCCTCAGATGTGATCTATATAGATCATCGCAACTTCACTTCCTACCGCCGGGAGGCATACAAAATGACGCGCGAGACGACCGAGCCCTCGGCGATGGAGAGGCTGCTTGCGACGCTCGATCTCGAGCCGATCGAGGTCGATATCTTCCGCGGCCGCAGTCCGCAGGTCGGCTGGCAGCGGGTCTTCGGCGGCCAAGTGATCGGCCAGGCGCTGATGGCGGCACAGCGTACCATCGGGTCCGAGCGCTTCGTCCATTCGCTGCACGCTTACTTCATGCGCCCCGGCGATCCCTCGGTGCCGATCATCTACCAGGTGGAACGCATCCGCGACGGATCGAGCTTCAATACCCGGCGGGTCGTCGCGATCCAGCACGGCAAAGCGATCTTCGCGCTGTCGGCTTCTTTCCAGTTGGAGGAAGCGGGCTTCGACCATCAGGTCGCCATGCCCGACGTGGCAATGCCCGAAGAGGTGCTCGGCGAACAGCAGATCAAGGAGCAATTTCTTGCGCATGCGCCGGAAGCGATCCGGAAATACTGGGAGCGCGAGCGGCCGATCGAGATCCGCCCCGTCTCGCTGACCCATTATTTTTCCGACAGGAAACTCGACCCCCGGCAGGATGTCTGGGTGCGCGCCACCGGTCCGATTCCCGATGACCGGCTCTATCAGGCTGCGGTGCTGGCCTATCTCTCTGACATGACGCTGCTCGATACGTCGCTTTATGCGCACGGAACGTCTATCTTCGATCAGAGCCTGCAGGTCGCAAGTCTCGATCACTCCATGTGGTTCCACCGGCCGTGCAAGCTCGACGACTGGCTGCTTTATATGCAGGACAGCCCCTCGGCTTCGGGCGCCAGGGGATTGACTCGCGGCAGCCTGTTCACGCGAACAGGTGTGTTGATCGCATCCGTCGCGCAAGAAGGATTGATTCGGAAAAAGGCAAATGAATAAATAACGGGCATATTTGCAAATTTGCGCATTATTTGTGCGCTTATTGCTCGATCAATTGCCTGTTTATTGGTATTGCCAATTATAACATTTATTTTTCAATAAGTTAACTTCGGCTTCGAATCTGGCACGTCCTTTGAATGTATATCGCCGGTCGCTGTTCAGGAACGTCAGCGGCAAGGAGAGTCGGCTCCGCGCCGAGGATAACGAAGGATGGGAAACCAGATGAAAATTGTGATGGCTATTATCAAGCCGTTCAAGCTCGATGAGGTCCGCGAAGCGCTTACGGCGATCGGCATTCAGGGCCTGACCGTAACCGAAGTGAAGGGTTACGGACGTCAAAAGGGACATACCGAAATTTATCGCGGCACCGAATATGCGGTCAGCTTCCTGCCGAAGCTCAAGATCGAAATCGCGGTTGCATCGGAACTTGTCGACAGGGCGGTCGAAGCCATCGCGGCATCGGCCAAGACCGGCCAGATCGGTGACGGCAAGATTTTCGTCTATTCGATCGACCATGCCGTGCGCATCCGTACGGGCGAAACCGATTCAGAAGCGCTGTAAACGGCAGATCAAGGAGCCTTTTCCAATGTCAATCTCGAAGTTTTCTTCCACCTTTGCGCGGGTCGGCGCAGCATCGGCCGCGCTTCTTGCGCCGGCCGTTGCTTTTGCGCAGGAGACTGCCGCGCCAGCCGCTGCCGCCGCTGCTCCTGCCTTCACCATGGACAAGGGTGACAATACCTGGATGCTCGTCTCCTCGGCGCTCGTCCTTCTGATGACCATCCCCGGCCTTGCGCTTTTCTACGGCGGTCTCGTGCGCGCCAAAAACATGCTCTCCGTGCTGATGCAGGTCTTCATGATCACGGCTGTCGTGTCGCTGATCTGGGTGACCTACGGCTATTCGCTCGCCTTCACCGACGGCGGTTCGCTGAACAGCTTCATCGGCGGCTTCTCCAAGGCCTTCCTCGCCGGCGTCAACACCTCGTCGCTCGCCGAAACCTTCTCGAAGGGCGTCGCCATTCCCGAATACACCTTCATCGTCTTCCAGATGACCTTCGCCTGCATCACGCCCGGTCTGATCGTCGGCGCCTTCGCCGAACGCGTCAAGTTCTCGGCGGTCATGCTCTTCGTCGTGCTTTGGGTCACCTTCATCTACTTCCCGATGGCGCACATGGTCTGGTTCTGGGGCGGCCCGAGCTCCTACAGCGCACCGGCCGGCCTGATCTTCTCTTACGGCGCAATCGACTTCGCCGGCGGCACGGTCGTTCACATCAATGCCGGTATCGCCGGCCTTATCGGCGCCATCATGCTCGGCAAGCGCACCGGCTATAAGAAGGAAATCATGGCCCCGCATTCGATGACGCTGACCATGGTCGGTGCCTCGCTGCTCTGGGTCGGCTGGTTCGGCTTCAACGCCGGCTCCAACCTCGAAGCCAATGGCTACGCATCGCTTGCCATGATCAACACCTTCGTCGCGACGGCCGCCGCCGCCGTGTCCTGGTGCATCGTCGAAAGCCTCGCCCGCGGCAAGGCCTCGATGCTCGGCGGCGCTTCGGGTGCCGTCGCCGGTCTCGTCGCCATCACGCCGGCGGCAGGTTTTGCCGGCCCGATGGGCTCGATCGTTCTCGGTCTCGTCGTCTCGCCGATCTGCTACTTCTTCGTCGACGTCGTGAAGAACAAGTTCAACTATGACGACAGCCTCGACGTCTTCGGCGTCCATTGCGTCGGCGGCATCATCGGCGCTCTCGGCACCGGCATCCTCGTCAATCCGGCGCTGGGCGGTGCAGGCATCGTCGACTATTCGACGGCTGATTTCGCCGCCACCTATGCCGGCACGGCAACCCAGGTCCTGAACCAGGCGAAGGGTGTTCTCACCACGCTTCTGTGGTCGGGCATCGGTTCGGCGATCCTCTACAAGATCGTCGACGTCGTCATCGGCCTGCGGGTCTCCGTCGAAGCCGAGCGCGAAGGTCTCGACCTCTCGACCCACGGCGAAGCCGCCTATCACTCGTAACATCGGCTTCGGGCGCCCCGCATGAGGGCGCCCCACACGGCCCGTCGCGGCCTACGTCGAGCTTTTCCGGGTTAGACCCGGAAAAGCTCGTAGACCGCATTTGGCCCGGACCTTCAAAGGTTCGGGCTTTTTTTTATCGGCCGGAATGCGTGCCGGTACTTGCATGGTTAACATCACTTTAACCCCGCTCTGGTTAGGTAGAGCGGACGCATTTGGCATGGCGAGGCTTCGGCGATTCGCCTGCCCTCAGGCATTGGACGGGTTAGACACATGGCAAGAAGCACGTCGCCGGCAATGGATGGCCGTCCGGATCGGTTCTCCTTCTCGGCATTCATGCTGCGGCAGATCCAGGCACTCATCGGCTTTGCGATCTTTGTGCTGCTGGCTTTCTCAGTTGCGGCGCTGGCGACATGGAATGTCGCCGATCCGAGCTATTCCTACGCCACCGCCAACCTGCCGACGAATGTTCTCGGCTACAGCGGTGCCGCCTTTGCCGATATCGTCATGCAGTTTCTGGGGCTTGCCAGTGTCGTGGCGATGCTGCCGATCGTTGCCTGGGCGCTGACGATGATCTCCGGTCGTCGCTTCGACCGCATTCCCGTCCGCATCGGCGCCTGGCTTGCCGGCTCGGTGCTTTCGTCCGCCGTCATCGGCTGTTTTCCGCCGCCGCTCACCTGGCCGATCCCGAACGGCATCGGCGGCGTCATCGGCGATATGATCCTGCGCTTTCCCGCACTCTTCGTCGGCGCTTATCCAACCGGCACCTTCGCCATGGTCGTCGGCTGCATTTTTGCTGTACCGACGGCCTGGATGATGCTCTTCGCATCAGGCCTCGTCGGCCGCAGCGCCGATGACGAAACCGAGGACGATTACGTCGAGACAACAAGCAAGGCGCGGGTGGTCGGAGACGAGGACGAGGAAGAGGACGAATCGCGCTGGGTTGCGTTCAGCGGCGCCATGACGCATGCATGGTTCATGAGCCAGGGCCGACTGCGCCGGCTCTTCGGCATGGGACCGCGCCAGCGGCGCCAGGGCGATTTCGAGTCGCCTTATGATTTCAACGACGATGAATTCGGCACACTGAACGAACCGGTCCGCCCCAAAGCGCCGGCCGTCCGCGGCGAGCGCCTGGAGCCATCGATGGAGCCGCGCTCGGCTTCGCCCCGCCGCGTCGTCGCCGCGCCGTCGCTTTCCATCGACGACGAGGATGAGGACGACGATCCGCCCTTCGATACCGACATGCCGCCGCGTCCGGCCGACATTCTGCCCGACGACGATGATGACGACTGGACGATCCGCGCGCCGGCAAAAGCCGCCGCCAAGCCGGAACCACGCGTCGTCCCGGCGATCACGCGTCCGAAGCCCGGTGCCCGGGTCGAACGGGAAGCGCAGGGTTCGTTCATTCGTCCCGAGGGTTTCCAGCTTCCCTCGATGCATTTGCTCGCCGAGCCCAGGAACGTGGTGCGCGATTCGACACTGTCGGCCGATGCGCTGGAGCAGAATGCCCGCATGCTCGAGGGTGTGCTGGAGGATTTCGGCGTCAAGGGCGAGATCATTCACGTCCGCCCAGGCCCGGTCGTCACGCTGTACGAACTGGAGCCGGCGCCCGGCATCAAATCGTCGCGCGTCATCGGCCTCGCCGACGACATCGCCCGCTCGATGAGCGCCATTGCCGCCCGCGTCGCCGTCGTGCCGGGCCGCAATGCGATCGGTATCGAATTGCCGAACCAGACGCGCGAGACCGTCTATCTCCGCGAATTGATCGCCTCCCGCGATTTCGACGGCAGCAAGGCCAAGCTCGCCATGGCGCTCGGCAAGACGATCGGCGGAGAAGCCGTCATCGCCGACCTCGCCAAGATGCCGCATCTGCTCGTCGCCGGCACCACCGGTTCGGGCAAATCGGTCGCCATCAACACGATGATCCTGTCGCTGCTCTACCGCATGACGCCGGAACAGTGCCGGCTGATCATGATCGACCCGAAGATGCTCGAACTCTCCGTCTATGACGGCATTCCGCATCTGCTTTCGCCTGTTGTCACCGATCCGAAGAAGGCCGTCGTCGCGCTCAAATGGACCGTGCGCGAGATGGAAGAACGCTACAAGAAGATGTCGAAGATCGGCGTGCGCAACATCGACGGCTTCAACACGCGCGTCGAACAGGCGCTGTCGAAGGGCGAGGTTATCTCCCGCACGGTGCAGACCGGCTTCGACCGCCATACCGGCGAGGCCATGTACGAGACCGAGGAATTCGACCTCAAGCCGATGCCCTATATCGTGGTCATCATCGACGAGATGGCCGATCTGATGATGGTCGCCGGCAAGGACATCGAAGGGGCGGTCCAGCGCCTGGCGCAGATGGCGCGTGCGGCCGGCATCCACGTGATCATGGCGACCCAGCGTCCATCGGTCGACGTCATTACCGGCACGATCAAGGCGAACTTTCCGACCCGCATCTCATTCCAGGTCACCTCGAAGATCGACAGCCGCACAATTCTTGGCGAACAGGGTGCCGAACAGCTGCTCGGCATGGGCGACATGCTCTATATGGCGGGCGGAGGGCGCATCCAGCGCGTCCACGGCCCGTTCGTTTCGGATGTCGAGGTGGAAGAGATCGTCTCCTACCTGAAGACGCAGGGCTCGCCGCAATATCTCGATGCGATCACCGCCGATGACGAAGAGGACGGCGATTACGGCGGCGGCGGTCCGGCCGGCACGTCGAACCTTTCGGATTCGGAAGATCCCTACGATCAGGCCGTCGCCATCGTGCTGCGCGACGGCAAGGCTTCGACTTCTTACGTTCAACGCCGGCTTGGTATCGGCTACAACCGCGCTGCGTCGCTGATCGAGCGCATGGAGAAGGAAGGCATCATCGGGCCGGCCAACCACGCCGGCAAACGAGAAATCCTCGTTCCGACCGAGGGCGACATCCTCGACCGCTGAGACAAGCGCCATATATTTCTGATGAGGCCCTTTTGGCGGAAACGCGGTGGCATCGATGTCGCTGCTTTTCGCGCGCCGATCGCAACGCCTTGAAGACGCCGCCTTTCGGCGGCATGCAGATCGCATTAAGGAGATTTAGATGCGTAACTCCGATTCCTTCCTCTCCGGCCTGGCGATGACGCGCCGCGATCTTCTCGGCGCTTTCGCCGTCGCTGCTGTGGCGAGCGCCGTCCCTCTCAGCGCCATCGCACAAGCGGCAGCGCCCGCTTCCGGCACCGCGCAGGCAATCGCCGATCATTTCTCCGGCGTCACGACGATGCAGGGCGAATTCGTCCAGTTCGGTCCGCGCGGCGAGCAGACCGGCGGCAAGTTCTTCATCCAGCGTCCCGGCAAGCTGCGCTTCAACTATGACGATCCGTCGCCAATGCGGGTGATCGCCGACGGCAAGAACGTCGCCATCGGCAATACTAAGCTCAAGACCTGGGATCTCTATCCGCTCTCGAAGACTCCGCTCAGCCTGCTCCTGGCGCAACATATCGACCTTTCGGCCGGCATGGTGAAGGGTGTGAAGGAGGAGTCGGACCTGACGACGATCGCGCTCGGCAACAATACCGTGTTCGGAAACTCGACGATCACCATGATGTTCGATCCGAAGACCTATGATCTGCGCCAGTGGACGATCACCGACAACCAGGGCAAGGATACGTCGGTGATGATCTTCAACGTCAAGACGGGTGTGCAGTTCGACGACCGGGTCTTCCGGGTGCCCTATGAGAGCATTCCGGGCACGGCAGCTTCTCGAGACTGAGGGTTTTCGGTTGATCGACTGGGGCTTTTGCACGCTGCCGGTTTCTTCCTGCCCGCCTTTGTTTTAAAGCCCTTTCATGAAAGTGCGTCGCGTCGAGCCACAGTTCTGTGGTTCGACTGGCATGCGAAGTTGACGCGAGAGGGCATGGGGCATGGGCTTTTCGATCACCACCTGGAACATCAATTCGGTACGTCTGCGCATGCCGATCGTGGAGCAGCTCGTGCTCAAACAGAGGCCTGACATTCTCTGCCTGCAGGAGACCAAGGTGCCGAACGAGCTCTTCCCGGCAGCACCTTTGCGGGCGATGGGCTACGATCACATCATCATGCACGGCCAGAAGGGGTATCACGGGGTCGCAATCGCCTCGCGCATTCCGCTGACGGAGGATCACCGGCAGGATTATTGCGGCGTCGGCGATGCCCGCCACATATCGGCGGTGTTCGAGCGCGGCAACCGCCGTGTCCGGCTGCACAATTTTTACGTGCCGGCCGGCGGCGACGAGCCCGATCGCATGATCAATCCGAAATTCGGCCACAAGCTCGATTTCATCGAGGAGATGAAGCTCTTGAAAGCGAATGGCGAGGCTAACACCTCCGCCATCCTGGTCGGTGACCTCAACATCGCTCCGCTGGAGCACGATGTCTGGTCGCACAAGCAACTGCTGAAAATCGTCAGCCATACGCCCGTCGAAACCGACGGGCTGCTCGAGGTGATGAAGCGCGGCGCTTGGCTCGATCTCATGCGCCAGCACGTGCCGGCAAGCGAGAAGCTTTATACCTGGTGGAGCTACCGCGCCAAGGACTGGGAGGCGGCCGATCGCGGCCGCCGGCTCGACCATATCTGGTCGTCATCGGATCTCGGGCCGCATCTCCAGCGGATCGAGATCCTGAAGGAGGCGCGCGGCTGGGATCGGCCGTCGGACCATGTGCCGGTGACAGCGCATTTCGACTTCTGACAAGGTTCAGCTGAATCGATGGAACTGGCTTGCCGCCATGGCTGCAAGTTCGGCGAGGTTGTCGCGGATGCGGTTTTCGATCAGACGGGCCGCATCGGGATATTCCTCGAGCAGTCGATGGAAGAGGGCGCGAGTGATGCGGATGATGCTCGTGTCCTCGCGTGCGATTGCAGTGAACTTGCGCTCCACCAGGGTGACCAGCGCCAGTTCGGAAATCAGTGTTCCCTGCCCGGCGACCGCCTCCGCCCGCTGCATGCCGTCGCTGCTCATCGTGCTGAGTTCGAGGCTGCCGCTCAAGACGACATAAGCGCTTTCGGCCGGCGAGCCCTGGCGGAACAGCATCTGGCCGGCGGCGATCATGCGCCGGTCGGCGCCGAAGGCGATCAGCCGCAGCTGGTCCTCGCTCATGTCCTTGAACAGCGGAAGCTGGGAAAGCAGATGAATGTCGTCGGTCAGCGCCATGCCGGCTTTTCGCCTTAGAGCAACTCCGGCAAAAGTGCCTGGCGGATTTGCCAAGCAAAGCGTGAAACGCTCTTGCCGGGAATTGCGTGAAAACAAAGAGATAGAGCATCTCCGTGATTTGGGGAAACGGAATGCTCTAGGGTATGATCTTGTAGCCGCCGTTTTCCGTCACCAGAATTTCGGCGTTGGAGGGATCGCGCTCGATCTTCTGGCGCAGCCGGTAGACGTGGGTTTCCAGCGTGTGCGTCGTTACACCTGAGTTATAGCCCCAGACCTCTTCAAGAAGCACGTCGCGGGTGACGACCTTCTGCTCGGCACGGTAGAGATAGCGGATGATCGCCGCTTCCTTTTCCGTCAGGCGGATCTTCTGGCCGTTGTCGGTGGTAAGCAGTTTCTGACTCGGCTTGAAGAGATAGGGGCCGACGGTGAAGGTCGCGTCCTCGCTCTGCTCGTGCTGGCGCAATTGTACACGGATGCGCGCGAGCAGCACAGCGAAGCGGAAGGGCTTGGTGACGTAGTCGTTGGCGCCGGCTTCGAGGCCGAGGATCGTGTCCGAATCGGTATCGTGGCCGGTCAGCATGATGATCGGCGCCTTGAAGCCGCCCTTGCGCAAGAGCTTCACCGCTTCGCGGCCGTCCATGTCGGGCAGGCCGACATCCATGATCAAGAGGTCGACCGGCGTCGAACGGGCGGTCGCAACACCTTTGCCGGCGCTGGCTTCCTGCAGAACCGTGAATTCCTCATAAAGCGACAATTGCTCCGTCAAGGTCTGACGAAGGTCCTCGTCGTCATCCACCAGAAGAATGGTGCGTGCGGTCATGCCGTTGCATCCTCAAAGTTAAGTCCCCTAGTCCTACGCCAAATTGCAGCTTTGGCAAGGATCGGCCGGCGGGGCTATTGCCGCGCAGCTTTTCATATGATTTCAATCAAGGCACCAGGCAATGCAAGACATGCGAGAAAAATGGAAAAAGCAAGGCGGAGCCGGGGCATGCGGCCATCAACGATCATGGTGCGGCCCGCTCCAGGGAAGAAGAGCCGCGCCATCGTTCGGTTCGGCGCAATCACCGTCCCTGCCGCAATCGGCCGATCGGGCCGTACCATCCTGAAACGCGAGGGCGACGGCGCCACGCCAATCGCGGCGATGCGGCTGATTTCCGGTTTCCGGCGCGGTGAACAAAACGGTCAACTCATCACCTCGCTTCCCATTCGCCGCATCCGCGCAGACATGCTCTGGTGCGACCAGCCCGGCAACGCCAACTACAACCGCCTCGTGCGGGCGCCATTCGGGGCAAGTCATGAGGAGATGCGGCGCAGCGACGGTCTCTACGATATCTGCCTTGTCATGGACTGGAACATTTCCTCGCGGGCGCGCCATCGCGGTTCGGCGATCTTCTTCCATCTCATCAGGCCGGGCTACGAGCCGACGGCCGGCTGCGTGGCCGTAAGCCTGCGTGACATGCGCCGCCTTCTGCCCCACCTTCGAAAGGGAACGATTGTCCGGGTCCTCTGATTGTCTTCAAGCTGCCGCCACCTATATGGTTCCGGTGACCGGACGCTCCGGCTGAAATGCGTTCCGGGACGTCCGCAGGTGCGGGCGCAATCCATGCCTCGTCCAATTCTTCAAACTCCCGGAGATATATTGTGACCGCTCAACCCATCATCACTTTCCATGACGGACATTCCATTCCCCAGGTCGGTCTCGGCGTGTGGCAGACGCCGCAGGAGATTGCCGCGCCGACGGTACGCACTGCCATTGCCGCAGGCTATCGGCATATCGATACGGCTTCGGGTTACGATAATGAAGAGGGTGTGGGCGAAGGTATCCGCTCGTCGGGCCTCGACCGCAAGGATATCTTCGTCACCACCAAGCTCAGGAATACCGACCAGGGCTACGACAATGCGTTGCGGGCCTTCGACGGCAGTCTCAAGAAACTTGGCTCCGACTATGTCGACCTCTATCTCATTCACTGGCCGTCGCCGCATCGCGGCCTCTACACCGAGACCTGGAAGGCATTCGTGCGCATCCGCGAAGAGGGCCGCGCCCGCTCGATCGGCGTGTCGAATTTCTATCCCGAACATCTCGAGCGCATCATCGGCGAGACCGGCGTCGTTCCGGTCATCAATCAGATCGAGCTGCACCCCGACTTCCAGCAGAAGGCGGCGCAGGAGGCTCACAAGAAACTGAATATCGCCACCGAATCCTGGAGCCCGCTCGGCCAAGGCAAATTCATCTCGAACAAGGTCATCGGCGAGATCGCCAACAAGCATGGGAAGACGCCGGCCCAGGTCATCATCCGCTGGCATATCGATACCGGTCTCGTCGTCATCCCGAAATCGGTGACGCCGTCGCGCATCGAAGAAAACTTCCAGGTGTTCGATTTCAAGCTCGATGCCGACGACATGGCGGCGATCGCCAAACTCGACAGCGCCGGCGCCCGCATGGGGCCGGATCCGATGACAGCGGCTTTCTGATCGCCGTTGCTGAATACCGTCGATCGGCTGCCGACAGCGCCATATAAGAAGCCGCCCGATGCGCTGAGACGCACCGGGCGGCTTTATCTTTCATTCCGCCCGGCGGGTCAGTTCCATTCGCGGATATCGACGAAGTGCCCGGCGATCGCGGCGGCGGCTGCCATGGCCGGCGAGACGAGATGCGTGCGGCCCTTGAAGCCCTGACGGCCTTCGAAATTGCGGTTCGACGTCGAGGCGCAACGCTCGCCCGGCTTCAGCCGGTCGTCGTTCATGGCAAGGCACATGGAGCAGCCCGGCTCGCGCCAGTCAAAGCCGGCGGCCTTGAAGATCTTGTCGAGGCCTTCGGCTTCCGCCTGTTCCTTGACGAGGCCGGAGCCCGGAACGATCATCGCGTTGACGGTCGAGGCGACGGTCTTGCCCTCGACGACCTTGGCAGCGGCGCGCAGGTCTTCGATGCGGCCGTTGGTGCACGAGCCGATGAAGACGCGATCGACAGCGATGTCGGTCATCTTCGTGCCCGGCTTCAGGCCCATATAGTCAAGCGCACGCCACTTGGAGGCACGCTTGGTTTCGTCCTGGATTTCATCCGGGTTCGGCACGATGCCCTGGACGGAGACGACATCCTCAGGAGAAGAACCCCAGGAGACGATCGGCGGCAGTTCGGCGGCGTTCAGCTTGACGATGCGGTCGAAATGAGCGCCTTCGTCTGATTTCAGCGTCTTCCAATAGGCGATCGCCTGTTCCAGCGCTTCGCCCTTCGGCGCGCGCGGCTTGCCCTTGATATATTCGAAGGTGATTTCGTCAGGGGCAATGAGGCCGGCGCGGGCGCCGCCTTCGATCGACATGTTGCAGATCGTCATGCGGCCTTCCATCGACAGCGAACGGATCGCTTCGCCGGCATATTCGATGACGTAGCCGGTGCCGCCAGCGGTGCCGATCTCGCCGATGATGGCCAGAACGATATCCTTGGCGGTGACGCCTGCCGGCAGCTGGCCGTCGACCTGCACCAGCATGTTCTTGGCCTTCTTCTGGATCAGCGTCTGGGTGGCGAGAACGTGCTCGACCTCGGACGTGCCGATGCCGTGGGCGAGCGAGCCGAAGGCGCCATGGGTGGAGGTGTGGCTGTCGCCGCAGACGATCGTCATGCCCGGCAGGGTGAAGCCCTGTTCCGGCCCGATGATGTGGACGATGCCCTGGCGCTTATCGTTCTCGGAATAATATTCGACGTTGAACTCGGCGGCGTTCTTGGCGAGCTGCTCGACCTGGATGCGGCTTTCCTCGTTCTTGATGCCGAGATGGCGGTCGGCCGAGGTGGGAACGTTGTGGTCGACAACGGCGAGCGTCTTTTCCGGGGCGCGAACCTTGCGGCCGGACATGCGCAGGCCTTCGAAAGCCTGCGGCGAGGTGACTTCATGGACCAGATGGCGGTCGATGTAGAGAAGACAGGTGCCGTCTGCCTGCTCGTCGACCAGGTGGTCGTCCCAGATCTTGTCGTAGAGGGTACGCGGTGCGCTCATGGCGGTAAGTCCGTTTTTGGAAGCTTTGGAAAATCGGAAAAAGCGGATCAGGCTCCGCTGGCCGTCATTCGATCAACGAAGTCGGCTGTTGAGCGCACCGGAGACGCATGCGAAGAATCGCGCCGGCAGGCGATAATGATCCTGCAGCACGAAAATATGCGCGCCAATGCAACTGAACTTGGATTCCATGGCGCTGGATATAGCGATTTTTGATCGAAACGGCAATTCGAATCGTGAAGCGCATCCTTGGCGCGTCCGCATGGAGGCAAAGTGCTCTAGCGCCGCGGCATCTGCTTCATCTTCTTCTCGACCCGCCGCAGGAAAAGCGACAGGCCGATCGTCAGGATCAGGTAGATATAGGTGACGATCGAGTAGGTCTCGAAGAAGCGGAAGGAGCCGGAGGCGTAGACCTTGCCCATCTGCGTGATGTCGGCCACGCCGAGCACCGAAACGAGGGACGAATCCTTCACCATCGAGACGAAATCGTTGGAGAGCGGCGGGAGGATGACCCGGATCGCCTGCGGGAACACAACGAGCCGGAATCGGCGGTAGCGCGACAGGCCGAGCGACTTGGCCGCCTCGATCTGACCGATATCGACGGACTGGAAACCGGCGCGGAAGATCTCGGCAATGAAGGAGGAATAGCCGATCATCAACGCAATGATGGCGCGCCACATCAGCGACAGGTCGCGCACCAGAATCGGTTCCGTAACGCCTGATTTCACCAGGGGTGTGATCATGAAGTTATAGGCCGCGACGAAACCGGGTGCGCCGACGAAGGCGATGTAGAAGAGCAGCACCAGGATCGGGATGCCGCGGATGATCTCGATGTAGAAACGGGCGACCTGACGCAGCACGATGCTGTCGGACAGGCCAAGCAGCGAGATACCGAGACCAAGCACTGTCGCCAGCATGAAGGCGACCAGTGTCACGAACACGGTAATGCCTGCGCCATTGACCACGGTCTGGAAGACCTGCGCATAAATATCGTTGGTGACGATGACGACTGCGAGGACGATGCCGATCAGGATAAGGAGGGCCAGCCACCAAGGGCGGTCTTCCTTCTCCTGTCGCGGGTATGGTTGTGGCGCCATTGCTCGGGGGATTATTCGCCCATTTTGTAGTCGAGGAACCACTTCTTGTTCAGCGCCTCGAAGGTGCCGTCAGCTTTCAGCGCTGCGATGGCGGCATTGACAGGGGCGACGAGATCAGAGCCCTTCGGGAAGATGAAGCCGAAATCCTCGGTGCCGAGCGGTTCGCCAACCACCTTCAGGGCGCCGTTCGAGGAATCGACATAACCCTTGGCGGCGACGCTGTCGGTGAGGACGAGATCGACGTCGCCGGTCTTCAGGGCCTGCACGGTTGCACCGAAGGTTTCGAATAGCTTGATGCGCGGGTTCTGTTCGTTGCCGTCGAGGATCTCATAGACGGCGGTGTAGAAAGGCGAGGTGCCGGGCTGAGCGCCGATCAGGCCGTCCTTGAATTCACCGAAGGACTTGGCGTCGGCGAAGCGCTTCTCATCACCGCGTACCAGCATGAATTGCTGCGAGCGCATATAGGGATCGGAGAAGTCGACCTTCTGCTTACGGTCGTCCTTGATGGTGATGCCGGTCATGCCGATGTTGTACTGGCCGTCGGAAACCGCCTGGATCATCGCGTCCCAGCTGGTGTTCTGATATTCGACCTTGAAGTTCAGCCGCTTGGCGATCTCGTTCATCGCATCATATTCCCAGCCGATCGCCTTGCCGGATTTCGGATCGACGAACTGCAGCGGCGGATAGGCATTCTCGGTGACGACGATGACGCTCTTGCCGCCGAGATCCGGCAGCTCGGCGGCCGATGCGGCTATAGGTGCAAGCACAAGGGCGGCGAAGCTTGCGAGAACGGTGCGACGAAACAGCATAGAACGGCTCCAAAATTGAACGGCAAAATTGTCACGGATGACCTGCCGAAGGCAAGGCCGCCGGTCATGCGCAAGCGCAAAAAATAGAAAAGGCGATCCGAAGACCGCCTTTCCAGAAACAGAATTTTGCGCAGATCTTATTCTGCGGCCTTCTCGGCTTCGGCCGCAGCAGCTGCTTCGGCAGCGGCCTTGGCTTCCGCAGCTTCTGCTGCTGCCTTTTCGGCGGCGAGTGCCTGGGCGGCTGCAACCTTCTCGGCTTCGATACGGGCTTTTTCCTCGGCGACAGCAGCGCGCTCGGCGTCGTTGAGCTTGCGGGCGCGAACGCCGGTGTCTTCAACGATACGAGCCGACTTGCCGCGACGGTCGCGGAGGTAATAGAGCTTGGCGCGACGGACCTTACCGCGGCGAACGACGTCGACGCTTTCGATCATCGGCGAGTAGACCGGGAATACGCGCTCGACGCCTTCGCCGTAGGAGATCTTGCGAACCGTGAAGTTTTCCTGCAGGCCGCCGCCGGAGCGGGCGATGCAAACGCCTTCATAGGCCTGGACGCGGGTACGGTTGCCTTCCGTGACCTTGACGTTGACGCGGACGGTGTCGCCCGGGGAGAATTCGGGGAGGGTGCGCTTGGCTTCGATCTTGGCGGCCTGTTCGGCCTCGAGCTGCTGGATGATGTTCATCGTCTCAACCTTTGGTTCTTCTGAAACAGCCAGAGCGCTCACACTGTCCTTCGGTCGATGCCTCCGGAGTTTGCCCTTGCGGACGGGAGCGGATTCGCCATTCTTTGTTTGCTGGCAGACGGGGCTAACCCCATTTCCGCGTGCGCCATTACACGAAAGGCCGGGGCTTGTCATCCCTCACACGACATTTTTGTGAAAAGGACGGCGAAATCAGCCGTTTTTCTCGGTTTTAGCGCGATCGAGCAGGTCCGGCCGCCGTTCCCGCGTCAGCCGCACCGCTTCCTGGTGGCGCCACTTCTCGATGGCACCGTGGTTGCCGGAGGTCAAGACGGAGGGAATTTCCCGGCCTTCCCACTCTTGTGGCCGGGTATAATGGGGATGTTCCAGCAGCCCGCCCTCGAAGCTTTCGTGCAGGCCGGAAAGATCGTTGCCCATGACGCCGGGCAGGATGCGGATGATCGCATCAAGCAGGATCAGCGCCGCCGGCTCGCCGCCCGACAGCACGTAATCGCCGATCGAGACCTCTTCCAGTCCGCGCGCCTCGATCACCCGTTGGTCGACGCCCTCGAAGCGACCGCAGACGATGATGACGCCGTCACCCGTCGCAAGCTCACGCACGCGCTGCTGCGTCAGCGGCCGGCCGCGCGGGCTCATCAGCAGGCGCGGCCGGGGATCATTTTCACCGGCACTGTCGATCGCGCGGGCGAGAACGTCAGCCTTCAGCACCATGCCGGCGCCGCCGCCGGCCGGGGTGTCGTCGACGGTGCGGTGTCTGTCGGTGGCGAAATCGCGGATCTGCACCAGATCCAGCGACCATTGCCCCCGCTCCATCGCCTTGCCGGCAAGCGAGAAGCCAAGATGTCCCGGAAACATTTCCGGATAAAGTGTCAGTACGCGTGCCCGGAAAGCCATTATTTCTTCTTTTTCGGCTTGCCGGCGGTGAACTGCGAAAGCTCGGGTTCGTCGACCAGTCCCGCCGCCAGCGGGTCGATCAGCAGCGTACCGGCTTCGAGATCGATTTCCAGTACGGAGGCTTCCGAGAAGGGAATGAGAACCGGGCGCTTGCCCGGGCCCTTGAGCTCCAGGAGATCGCCGGCGCCGAAATCGAAGACGCCGGAGACCGTTCCGTAGCTGACGCCCTTGTCATCAAGCGCTTCGAGCCCTTCGAGATCGGCATAGTAAAATTCGTCGTCCTCGAGCTCCTCGTCCGGCAGGTTGTCTCGCTCGATATAGAGTTCAAGTCCGTTCAGCGCTTCGGCGGCGTTGCGGTCGTTGATGCCACGGAAGCGGACGACGACGACGTTCTTCATCTCGCGGATCTCGAGGATTTCGAAGCTGCGTCCGTCCATGCTGTGCAGAAGGCCGTAATCGCCGAGCGCGGTCGGATCGGCCGTATAGGCCTTGGCGCGCACCTCGCCCCTGAGGCCCTGCGCGCCACCGATCGTCGCCATCAAAACCGGGTTTTCAAGCTTTGTCATGGGTTCCTTCATGTGAAGCCGAAAGACAGGTTTCTCATAAACGAAGTGCGGGCGATTGGAAACGAAAACGGGCGGCATGTCGCCATGCCGCCCGTCTAAGAAAGGAAGGTTGCGATTATTCCGCAGCGTCGGCGGCAGCAGCGGCGGCGTCGGCGGCCTTCTGAGCCTTTTCGGCGGCACGTTCCTGGGCGCGCTTGCCCGGCTTCGCCTTGACGGGGTTGTTCTTGGCTTCACGCTTGGCAACGCCGGCTTCGTCGAGGAAGCGCAGAACGCGGTCGGTCGGCTGGGCACCGTTGTCGAGCCAGTGCTTGATGCGCTCGGCGTTCAGCTGAACGCGCTTCTCATCGTCCTTGGCAAGCATCGGGTTCCAGGAGCCGAGGTTTTCGAGGAAGCGGCCGTCACGCGGGCTGCGCGCATCGGCGAGCACGACGTGGTAATAGGGACGCTTCTTGGAGCCACCGCGGGCGAGACGAATTTTCAGGGCCATGTTCTTTACTCCTTAGGCTGTTCTTGACCGCTTCGTAGGGCGGCAGGGTTATCGGGCTGCGGCGCTCTGTTCAGCGTGATCCGCAGCGATCTGCTCATGATGCCGGATGACTTCCTTGATGACGAAGTTCAGGAACTTCTCGGCGAAATCCGGATCCAGATTGGCGGCCTTCGCCAGCTGGCGAAGGCGTTCGATCTGGTATTCCTCGCGCGCCGGATCGGCCGGCGGCAGATTGTATTTGGCCTTCAGCACGCCGACCTCTTTGGTGCAGCGGAAGCGTTCGGCCAGCATGTGCACGAGAGCGGCATCGATATTGTCGATCGACTGACGATAGCTCGCGAGCTGGGCTTTGACGTCTGGATCAATCATGGGGCAAACGATCCTTTCACTTCTTCTTCGGCAAGCCGGGCAATCCCGGGAAACCACCGCCAAGACCCGGCAGCTTGGCGCCGCCGAGGCCCGGCAAACCACCCGGCAAGCCGCCGAGACCGGGCATACCCCCACCCGGCTTTCCAAGCCCCGCCGCTTCCGCCTGCTTCTGCAGGGCTTCGAGCTGGCGAGGATCGATATTCGAGAGATCGGGCATGCCGCCCCCCATGCCACCCAGGCCGCCGCCAAGCCCCATCTTGCCGGCAAGGCCGCCCATCATCTGCTTCATCAGGCCGCCTTTGCCCTTGCCGCCCATCATCTTCATCATATCAGCCATCTGGCGGTGCATCTTCAGAAGCTTGTTGATGGCGGCGGCATCGGTGCCGGAACCGGCGGCGATGCGCTTCTTGCGCGAATGCTTGAGCAGGTCGGGATTGGCGCGCTCGGCCTTGGTCATCGATTGGATGATGGCGATCTGGCGGCCGAAAAGCTTATCGTCGAGGCCGGCGGCGGCCATCTTGTCCTTCATGCCGGCCATGCCGGGCATCATGCCCATGATGCCGCCCATGCCGCCCATCTTCTGCATCTGGCGCAGCTGATCGGCGAGATCGTCGAGGTCGAACTTGCCCTTGGCCATCTTGGCGGCCATAGCGGCCGCCTTCTCGGCGTCGATGTTTTCGGCCGCGCGCTCGACGAGCGAAACGATGTCGCCCATGCCGAGGATGCGGTCGGCGATGCGGCGGGGATGGAACTCCTCGAGCTCGCTCATCTTCTCGCCGACGCCGATCAGCTTGATCGGCTTGCCGGTGACGGCGCGCATCGAAAGGGCAGCACCGCCACGGCCGTCGCCGTCCATGCGGGTCAGCACGAGGCCGGTGATGCCGACGCGTTCGTCGAAGTTGCGGGCGAGATTGACGGCGTCCTGACCGGTGAGGCTATCGGCGACCAGCAGGATTTCATGCGGGTTCGACTTTTTCTTGATGTCGGCCATTTCGACCATCAAGGGCTCGTCGATATGGGTGCGGCCGGCGGTATCGAGGATGACGACGTCGTGGCCACCGAGCTTGGCCGCCTGCACGGCGCGGGCGGCGATATCGGTCGGCGACTGGCCTGCGATGATCGGCAACGTGTCGATATTGGCCTGGACGCCGAGCTGGCGAAGCTGCTCTTGCGCGGCGGGACGGCGCGTGTCGAGCGATGCCATCAGCACCTTTTTCTTGTCGCGCGTCGACAGACGATTGGCGATCTTGGCGGTCGTCGTCGTTTTGCCCGAGCCCTGCAGGCCGACCATCATGACCACGACGGGGGCCGGCGCATGCAGATCGATGCCCACACCTTCGCCACCCAGCATCTCGATCAGTTCGTCATGGACGATCTTGACGACCATCTGGCCGGGTTTGATCGACTTCAGGATCTCGGCGCCGACGGCCTTTTCACGCACGCGGTCGGTGAAGGAGCGCACGACGTCGAGCGCGACGTCGGCTTCCAGCAGCGCACGGCGAACCTCGCGCAGCGCTGCGGAAACATCGGCTTCCGAAAGCGCGCCACGGCCTGTCAGTCCATTCAGAATGGATCCAAGACGGTCCTGGAGGTTTTCAAACATCGGCTCTTCCTTGATACGTTTCGGGCGGGTTCGATATTCCCGGAAACGTCGTGCTTTTCCTTGACGAAAACAAGACGCAAAGCCAAAAAGCACCCGAGGGCGCATCGCGCTGTCGGGTGTTGACCTCCGGGATCTCGAAGTCCCGGTCGGCGGCTCGGAGTCATGTGGCTCGTCGCGGATTGGGCGCGATAAACAGGAAAGCGGCGGGAAAGTCAAGGCGAATGCGGGCAGATGGCCGCATGGCGGCTTTTCGGAAGCGGCGCCACATGGGGCAAGCGGTTAAATTCCCGCTCACAGTTCAAATTCGCTATTTAGGCGAGTTGCAAAATATTCTGCTTGTGATTCTATTTTCCACTTAAGTGCGTCCTGTAAAATGATTCGTGAATATCCTTGATGCCGGATGATCCGGCGGAGATATCGAATGATCAATGCTGATATTGAAAGTTGGGCGCTGGCACGGGCCCATCATATTGTTCTCAACGAAGGCCTTAGTCTTGCAAAAGCGGCACAGGATCTGGACCGCAAACGGTCCCGCTCGCTGGTCTATGAGCTGAGAAAGGTCATCACCGCCGCTATCGTCGAGGCGCATGCGGCGTCGTTCGAGCCCGACGGCGGACAGCGGTAGAAGCCGGACGGCCCGAGACCTCGGTCGGCTGCAAGGCCTGCATGGCACTCACCCACTGGTAATTCCCTCGCGTTTCCGCCATATACAGCGGAAAGACGGACGGAATGATACCATGAACGCAACGGTCGAATTCGCGAGGATGAACGGGCTTGGCAACAAGATCCTGGTCGTCGACATGCGCGGACGGACGGACAAGGTGACGCCTGCGGCGGCGGTCGCGCTCAATGCCGATCCTGAGACCGAGTTCGACCAGATCATGGCGATCCATGATCCGAAGGCCGACGGCACCGATGCCTTCATCGATATCCTGAATTCCGACGGCTCGAAGGCGCAGGCCTGCGGCAACGGCACACGCTGCGTCGTGCAGGCGCTTGCCGCCGAGACCGGAAAGAAGGCCTTCACCTTCCAGACGGTCGCCGGCATTCTCAATGCCGTCGAGCACGAGGACGGGACGATCTCCGTCGATATGGGCCGGCCGGTCTTCGATTGGAACAGGATTCCGCTGGCGGAAGAATTCCGCGACACCAGCCGCATCGAACTGCAAATCGGCCCGATCGACAATCCGGTGCTGCATTCGCCCTCGGCAATGTCGATGGGCAATCCGCACGCGATCTTCTGGGTGGACAGGGACGTGATGTCCTATGATCTCGCCCGCTTCGGGCCGTTACTCGAAAACCATCCGATGTTTCCCGAGCGCGCCAACATCACGCTGGCGCAGGTGACCTCGCCGACATCGGTGACGACGCGCACATGGGAGCGCGGTGCGGGACTGACGCTTGCCTGCGGTTCGGCCGCCTGTTCGGCCGCCGTCAGCGCGGCGCGCACCGGCCGCACCGGCCGCAAGGTCACGATCAACGTGGCAGGCGCCAAGCCGCCGGCGACACTTTCCATCGAATGGCGCGAGCGTGACGATCACGTCATCATGACGGGACCGGCGGAATGGGAATGGTCGGGCCGGGTCGATCCTTCGACCGGCCTCTGGTCGCGCGACGGCACCCGAGAGGTCGAGGCGCAGTGAGCGGCATCGAGGTCATTACCTTCGGCTGCCGCCTCAACACATATGAATCCGAAGTGATGAAGGCGCAGGCCGAGAAGGCCGGGCTCAACAACGCCATCCTGGTCAACACCTGCGCCGTAACCGGCGAGGCCGTGCGCCAGGCCCGCCAGGCGATCCGCCGGGCGCGGCGCGACAATCCGCATGCCCGCATCATCGTCACCGGCTGCGCCGCGCAGACGGAAAAACAAACCTTCGCTGCCATGGGGGAGGTCGATGCGGTGCTCGGCAACGAGGAGAAGCTGACGAGCGCCTCTTATCGCAGCCTGCCGGATTTCGGCGTTTCGGCCGAAGAGAAGCTCCGCGTCAACGATATCATGAGCGTCAAGGCGACGGCGCCGCAGATGGTAAGGCACATCGACGGCCACGTGCGCGCCTTCATTCAGGTGCAGAACGGCTGCGACCATCGCTGCACCTTCTGCATCATCCCCTATGGCCGCGGCAATTCCCGCTCCGTGCCGATGGGTGCGGTCGTCGATCAGGCGCGCAAACTCGCCGACAGCGGTTATCGCGAGATCGTGCTGACCGGCGTCGACGCCACCAGCTATGGCGCCGATCTGCCCGGGGCGCCGACGCTCGGCCTTCTGGCGAAGACGCTGCTGAAACAGCTCCCTGAAATCCGTCGTCTGCGGCTTTCCTCGATCGACAGCATCGAGGCCGACGCCCATCTGATGGACCTCATTGCCGACGAGCCGCGTTTCATGCCGCATCTGCATCTATCGCTGCAGCATGGCGACGACATGATCCTGAAGCGGATGAAGCGCCGGCACTCGCGCGCCGATGCGCTGCGTTTCATCGAGGAAGCGCGCCGCCTTCGCCCTGAAATGAGCTTCGGCGCCGATATGATCGCCGGTTTCCCCACGGAAACGGAAGAGATGTTCGCCAATACAGTGCGGCTCGCCGAAGAGGCTGGCATCGCGCACCTGCACGTTTTCCCCTACAGCCCGCGTCACGGCACGCCGGCCGCCCGCATGCCGCAGCTCGACCGGTCGCTGGTCAAGGATCGCGCGGCAAGGCTGCGCGCCACTGGACAGAGGCTGCATCAATCCCATCTCGATGGCATGGTCGGAACCCGGCAGTGGCTGCTTGTTGAAAACAACGGCCTGGCCCATACGGAAAACTTCACGCTGGTCGCAGCCGCCGGCCTTCGTCCCGGCGAACTTGTGCCGGCGACGATCACCGGCCACAATGGCAAGCATCTCGACATGCAATTGACGGCCGCAGCGGCCTGACTTTCACGGAATTCCCATGGCGCTCAGTTTCATCAAAAAGGTCTTCACCTTCGGCAAGCCGGCTGAGGAACCCCTGCCTGAGGCCGTGGAAAGGGAGCTCGAGCCACGCTCGCGCGACGAGGACCTGCCGATTGCGGAAGATCCTGTTCTTCCCGAGGAGATGGATACGGCCGGCGGGCCGGCTGCGGATGTCGGCGAGGGCGCCGAGGAAGAGCGTGACGATGCTGAGCCCGCGATCCTGCCGGCTCCGGATCAGCTGAGCGATATCGGCGTTGTTCCGCTGTCGCTGCTGGAAGCCGAGGCGGAAGCGGAGACGGAAGCCCAGCCGATGGCTGTGGACGTGGTGGAAACACCCCCCTCTGTCCTTGCGGGACATCTCCCCCACAATGGGCGAGATCGTTCGGAGCCGGAGGTGTCGGTTTCCGCGGAAGAGACAGCGGATGGCGCAGACCTGCTTCCAGAAGAGCCCGAGCTTGATGTGGAGCAAGAGATCGCCGTTCAGCCGATCTCCCCCCCTGTGGGGGAGATGCCCGGCAGGGCAGAGGGGGGGATCACATCCGCCGAGCCTTCCGAGACGATTACGGAATGGCCGAAGTCTGAATCTCCCGTCCTCCCCAAAGGCTTCACCACCGGCCCTGCGATCATTGCACCGGAGCCCATTGCCCCGCAGCCGAAGCTCAACTGGTTCCAGCGTCTGCGGAACGGGCTTGCGCGCACCTCCTCGCAGCTCACCGGCCAGATCACAGCGCTCTTCACCAAGCGCAAGCTCGACGACGAGACGCTGCAGGATCTCGAAGATCTGCTGATCCAGGCCGATCTCGGCGTCGAAACGGCGTTGCGCGTTACCGATACGCTGGCTTCCGAGCGCTATGGCAAGGATGTGACCGGCGAGGATGTCAGCCGGATTATGGCGTCCGAAATCGCCAAGGTTTTGACGCCGGTCGCCAAGCCGCTGCAGCTCGATCTCTCGCACAAGCCGCATGTCATCCTCGTCGTCGGCGTCAACGGTACCGGCAAGACGACGACGATCGGCAAGCTTGCCGCGAAGCTTTCGGGCGCCGGGCTGAAGGTGATGCTGGCCGCCGGCGATACATTCCGCGCGGCGGCGATCGAGCAGCTGAAGATCTGGGCTGAGCGAACCAATTCCGAATTCATCGGCACCAAGCTCGGCTCCGATGCCGCCGGTCTTGCCTATGATGCCTTCGAACAGGCGAAGGCGAAAAAATGCGACGTGCTGATCGTCGATACCGCCGGCCGGCTGCAGAACAAGGCCGAGCTGATGGCCGAGCTCGAGAAGATCGTGCGCGTGCTCGGCAAGCTCGATCCCGATGCGCCGCACACCGTACTGCAGACGCTCGACGCCACGACGGGGCAGAATGCGCTGAGCCAGGTCGAGATCTTCCGCAATGTCGCCGGCGTCAACGGGCTGATCATGACCAAGCTCGACGGCACGGCACGGGGCGGCATTCTCGTTGCGATCTCCGCCAAGCACAAGCTGCCGGTCTACTTCATCGGTGTCGGCGAGGGCGTGGAAGACCTGGAGCCGTTCGAGGCCGAGGATTTTGCCCATGCCATTGCCGGGCTCGGGCAATGATGCCACAGATATGCCGCCGAAAGCCTGCAAGGGACGGTCGGGAAACAGGTTTTCAGCAATAGCAGGTTCGAAGAACGCATGACCACCGAAAGCGATATCACCCCGTCCGCGGCCGACCGCCATCATCCGATACTGAAACTGGCGTTGGAACTCGGGCCGCTGATGATCTTCTTCTTCGCCAATCTGCGTGGCCAATGGCTGGTCGAAAAATTTCCCGCCCTTTCCGAACTGGGCGGGCCGCTGTTCGTCGCGACCGGGCTCTTCATGGCGGCGACGGTGATTTCGCTTGTAGTTTCGAAGATCGTGCTCGGCCATCTACCGATCATGCCCTTCGTCTCCGGCATCGTCGTCGTCATCTTCGGCTCGCTGTCGATCTGGCTGCAGAACGAGACCTTCATCAAGATGAAGCCGACCATCGTCAACACGCTCTTCGGGGTGGCGCTGCTCGGCGGGCTGGCCTTTGGCCGGTCGCTGCTCGGCTATGTCTTCAACGCCGCCTTCCAGCTCGATGCCGAAGGCTGGCGCAAACTCACGATCCGTTGGGGCATCTTCTTTCTGTTCCTCGCCGTGCTGAACGAAGTCGTCTGGCGCAACTTTTCCGACGATACCTGGGTCGCGTTCAAGGTCTGGGGCACGATGCCGATCACCATCATCTTCACGCTGGCGCAGATGCCGCTGGTGCTGAAACATAGCCTCAATCCCGAAACGGACGGTGAAAAGTGAGCGCTGCAGACGTCGAATACCGGATCAGGCATCAGACCTTCTGGTTCGTCGCGTGCCTTGCGGTCCTGGTCGCCCAAGTCGTCGCCGAGCATCTGATGGGGCGCGTGCCGATCTGCGCCTGCGGCTATGTCAAGCTGTGGGAGGGCGGGGTCAATACCAGCGGCAACTCGCAGCATCTGTCGGATTGGTACACGCCGTCGCACATTATCCACGGCTTCCTGTTTTACGGACTGAGCTATCTGCTCCTGCGCCGCAAGCCGCTGATGGCGCGTCTGCTCCTGGCGCTCGTCATCGAGTCCGGCTGGGAACTGCTGGAAAACTCCCCTCTCATCATCGACCGCTACCGCACCGCGACGATCGCGCTCGATTATTACGGCGACAGCATCCTGAATTCGGCGATGGACACCGTCTTCATGTGCGTCGGCTTCTTCTTCGCCTGGCGGGCGCCGATAGCGTTGACCGTGGCCGTCGCCATCTTCTTCGAGATTTCCACCGGGTATATGATCCGGGATAATCTGACACTGAATGTGCTGATGCTGATCTGGCCGGTTGAGGCGATCAAGATCTGGCAGGGTGGGGTTTAGGGGCAATAAAATCCCCTCCCCAATCTTTCCCGCTGCTCCTAATCCTGCCGATCGCGAGGATCGTGAGGTGTTCCCCGGCTGCGCCAAAACTCACTTTCCTCTTCTTCCGTGATGAAGTCCTGAGGTTCCGGGGCCGATGGCGCCTCATCCTCGGGATAGCCTGCAACCAGAAAATTCTCGGCCTCCAGATAGGCACGCGCTTCGGGCCGCAGTTCGACTTCCAGAATATGAACGGCAACCTCACCGGAATATTCCGAAATAGGTTCGGCATACGAATAGATCGCCCAGGGGAAAAGCCTGACCATGACGTCGTGGAGGTTGTGAGCTCGGAGACGATAATCGATCTGCACATCCGGCTCTGCCTCCTGGCCTTCACCGATGTAGATGCGGAGATTGCCAAAGATCGCAGTTGTATCGCCCCACTCGTCCCATACGAAAAACGTTGTCTGGTCTTGTATTTGCTCCATCAAAACGAGATCGAGCGCAAAGGCCGAGCGCATCAGGAATTCCGGATCAGTCGGTATCGCCTCCTCGAAACAGAGCCTGGCAGTGGCGTCGAGCAAGTTGGTTGCCGGGATGGCAATCGACCATTCCATCCTCACTTCCTCCCATAGCTGCTTCTCCATTCGCTGCCACAATATCAGTCCGGTTTCGGTGTCAACGATGATGACGCAAACGGGTAGCGAATGCCTCGCCCAACAGTCCAGATGGTGTTTTTCACCGCGATAGATGTAATGGCCTTCGGTTCTCTCCGCGCAGGACATCGGTCGGATCTGCAGCGGCAGAAGCCGGCCCGTTGGCCAACCGTTTTCGAGGATTTCAGCGCGAGCGTCGATACCGATGTTCGAATCCGTCTGCCTGCGGAAAGACCATCCGAAATCCCGGATGAAAACCTTCTCGACCAGGTCAATGGCAAGGCGTGTGGACGGATCCATTTGATGGATGTCCGGCTTTCGAGATTGTAACCGTCGCCGTGGCGGCTCCGGTGAAAAGGCCCTGCGCCGGACGGCAGCGAGAAGGCCGAGTGCCGCCGTGATCAGCATCCCAATTGCAACAAGTCCAGCCTGGAGAAGTCGAACCATTGAACCTCGCCGTCACGAAGCGCGGCCTCCTGTATCGACGTATTCAAGTAAAGAAAGAAGACCTCGGAGGATGTCCGTCGGCGACGGCGGGCAACCTGGAATATGAAGGTCGACGGGTATGACCTTGGAAACTCCGCCGACAACCGCATAACTGCCCGCAAAACAGCCACCGTCGCGGGCGCAACCACCGAGCGCAACCACCCACTTTGGAGCCGGTGTGGCGTTGTTTGTCCGTTCTAGTGCTTCGCGCATGTTCTTGGTTACGGGGCCGGTTACGAGCAGCACGTCGGCATGGCGCGGCGAGGCAACGAAACGCATGCCGAAACGCTCGATATCGTAGAAGGCATTGCTCAGCGCATGCATCTCCAACTCGCAGCCGTTACAGGAACCGGCATCGACTGCGCGGATTGATAGGCTGCGCCCAAGGCGCCGGCGCGCGGTTTTGTCGATAGCGGCGATGAGCTCTTCCATGGCCGCATCGGAGGGGGATGGCGCCGGTTCTGTCAGCGGCAGGCGGATCAGGTTTTCGAAAAGGAGTTTTCGCATGCGACCCTGCCTTCAAAGATCATGACCAGAATAGGAACAATTGAACGACTTGTTGCAGAGCGGGAAATCGGCAACGATATTGCCTTCGATCGCTGCCTCGATCAGCGGCCACTGAAACCAAGATGGATCGCGCAGATGGCAGCGTTCGACGACACCCTCCGGTGCAAGCCGAAGCCAGACCAGGACGTCACCACGAAAACCCTCGACAAGCGCCATGCCTTCCCGACGTTCACCGACGGAAGGGATCGCGTTGAGGATAGATCCGATCGGGAGACGATCGAGAATCTGCTCGATGAGCAACAGGCTCTCGTCGACCTCCCGAATACGGATCCAGACGCGGGCGTTAACGTCGCCGTCATTAAGCACCGGAACGCCGAAGACCAAATGATCATAGGGCGGGTAGAGCAAGACGTGCCGGGCATCGAAACCGCGCCCGGATGCGCGCCCGACGTAGCCGCCGGCCCCGTACGCGCGCGCCAATTCGGCGCGCAGCCTACCTGTGCCGACCGTCCGGTCCTGCAACGAGGCGGTGTTGTCGTAGAGCTCGACCAGGGCTGGAAACCGATGGCGGATTTCGAGAAGGAGGCTTCGCAAGCCGGCCGCTCCGCCGCCGTTCAGATCGCGGGTGACGCCGCCGGGCGCGATACGGTCGCGCATCAGGCGGTGACCGAAGGCGGCATCGGCTGCCCGCAACACACGCTCGCGCAGCGCGCCGCAATGAGCCAGCATCAGAGGAAACGCGGCGTCGTTGCAGATGGCGCCGATGTCGCCAAGATGGTTGGCGAGCCGTTCCAATTCCGCCATCAGAGCGCGCAACCAGATCGCCCGCGGCGGAACAACGATCCCCAATGCGGCCTCGACGGCACACGAAAAGGCATAGGCGTATGCGACGGTGCTGTCGCCGGACACTCTCCCGGCGAGCTGGGATCCGCGAATCGGATCCGCGCCCTCCATCAGCGCCTCTATCCCCTTGTGGACGTAACCGAGTCGCTCCTCAAGGCGGACGACCGTCTCGCCATTGGCTGCAAAGCGGAAATGTCCCGGCTCGATGATGCCGGCGTGCACCGGGCCAACCGCGATCTGGTGCAGACTGTCACCTTCGGCGGGCAAAAAGGCATAAGGACCGGCTTCCGGCAACGCGATCCCGCGTTCTCCGAGGGGATGGCGCAGATCCCAGCAGCCGTGATCGAGCCACGGCCGGCTATCCGGCAAATCCCGTGGGTCAAGCCCCGTGAGATCGCGGAGCGCCCGCTCCAGCCGCAAGGCCGGCGGATGCAATTGCGCGACGGAAGGATAGCCGCCCTCCTCCAGCTCTTCCAGACTGAGAACCCCGATTGCGCGGGTCGGTTCGTCGAGTAAGGCCATATGAACGGCACTCGCCTCGCCCCATAGACCGAGCAGGATCAGGCGCCCTTCGGATAGCGCCGATATGGCCGATGTCCATGTGACCGCATCGACGATGGCGCGTTGCCACGGAGCGTGGTGCGGTACGGAACGACCTTTCTCGAGGACATCACTGAGCGTCGACATCTCCCCTCGCATCATCGAAGAAGGTTGGCGATATGCTGGAACCAGGCAACCAGCTCTGACGGCAGATAGACGCCGGCGACAAGCACCAGCATGAGATGAGCATACATCGGCACATAGGATGCCTCGGCGGGCGCCGTGCTGCCGCGGGGCTGTCCGAACACCGCTCCCGTGAGCCGCAGCAGCAGTGCACCGAAAGCGACCAGCAATCCGAAGACGAGCGGAATGGCGAGCAGCGGTTGCTTTGCGAAAGCTGAACTGACGATCAGGAACTCGCTCATGAATATCCCCGCCGGCGGCACGCCGGCGATGGCGACAACGCCGGTCAGCAAGCCCCAGCCCAGCCCCGGATGCGTTTCGCTGAGGCCGCGGATGGCGGAGAGCCTTTGCGTTCCCTTGACCTGGGCGATATGGCCGACGGCGAAGAAGATCGCCGATTTCGTCAGCGAATGCATGACCATATGCAATAGTCCGGCGAAATTGGCGAATGGTCCGCCGAGGCCGAAAGCAAAGACGATCAGGCCCATGTGCTCGATCGAAGAATAGGCGAACAGGCGTTTGATGTCGCGGCGGCGGTAGAGCATGAAGGCCGCGAAAATCAGCGAGGCGAGCCCCATCGTCATCATCAGCGGTCCAGGCGCAAGAGCTTCGGGATTGGCCGACAACAGCATCTTGAAGCGCAAGACCGCATAGAGCGCGACATTCAGGAGCAAGCCGGATAGGACCGCCGAGATCGGCGTCGGGCCCTCGGCATGGGCATCCGGCAGCCAGGCATGCAATGGCGCGAGACCGATCTTGGTGCCATATCCAAGCAGCAGAAATACGAAAGCGACGTTGAGAAGCGCCGGATCGAAGGCCGAGGCGTGCTCGATCAGAATGGTCCAGACCATGGCGTCATAGCCTTCGCCGACGACCGGCTGCGCCGCCAGGTAGATGAGAATGGTGCCGAAGAGCGCAAACGCGATGCCGACGCTTCCCAGAATGAAATATTTCCAGGCAGCTTCCAGTGCTTCGTGGGTACGGTAGATGCCGACCATCAGCACGGTGGTGAGCGTTGCAAGCTCGACGGCGACCCACATCAGGCCGATATTGTTGGACACGAATGCCAGATTCATGCCGAACATCATGATCTGATACATGGCATGGTAGAAACGAAGGTTTGCAGGCGTCAGCCGGCCGATATCCAGTTCATGCGCAATGTAGCTGGCACTGAAGATGCTGGTGGTAAAGCCCACGAAGCTGTTGAGGACGATGAAGACGATATTGAGATCGTCGACGAGCAGATATTGCCCCGGAGCCGGCCGTTCGGCCGGGAACAAGGAAAGCGCGGCGAGCAAGGTCAGCAGGCTTGCAAATACGTTCAGCCGTGCGGTCATCCGATAACCGGGCAAAAGCGCCAGGAGGGCAGCCGCAACGAGCGGTATCACAAGGACGGCTGTCACGGCATCGAAGGCCACGACGGAGGAGAACGCATTCATTTCCGCCGTCTCCCTTTGAAGTCATCCAGCGCGCGGACATCGACCGTGTCGAAGCGTTCGCGGATGCGAAACAGAAAAACGCCGATGACGATGAAGGCGATCAGGATCGAGAAGGCGACGCTGATCTCGACGACGAGCGGCATGCCCTTGGCGCCGGTCGCGGCGAGCACCAGCCCATTTTCGAGCGACATGAAGCCCACGACCTGACTGACCGCGTTGCGGCGGGTGACCATGATCAGCAATCCCAGCAGCAGGACGGATAATGCGAAGGCGAGGTCCTCGCGCGCCAAAGGATCCGCCTCCGGCGTCACCCGCAGCATTATAACCGTCGCCAAAGCGACGAGAGCGATGCCAGCGAGCATGGTGGAGCCGATGCCGACAACGGCCTCGATCTCGCGGTGGATGCCGAGTTGGCGGATCATGCGATGGAGTACGACGGGGATAACGATTGCCTTGAAGACGAGAGCGATCGCCGCCGTGACATAGAGATGCGGAGCATCCTGGACGAAGGCCTGCCAAGCGACCGACATCGTCAATATCAGCGAATGCAGCGCGAAGACGTTGAGCAATGCGTAGAGACGGTCCTGATAGAGCATCATCATGCTGACCAAGACCAGGCCGCCGGCGAGCATATGGGCGATATCGAAGACCGCACCGTTCATCAAAGGCTCCTTGAAACGAAGCGCAACAGAGTCGCGAGCAGGCCGAGCATCAGCGCGGCGCCAAGAAATTCCGGCACCCGGAAAACCCGCATCTTGGCGGTTGCCGTTTCGAACAGGGCGAGGAGAGCACCGCCGACTGCGAGCTTGGCGAGATAGGCAAGGATGCCAGCCAGATAGGCAGAAGGGCCTTCTCCCAATTCGGCGAGTTTCCACGGAACGAACATGCAGGCGATCAACGAGATGTAGAGTTCGAGCTTCAGGAAGGCCGCCAATTCGATAATTGCGAGGTGCCGTCCGGAATATTCGAGCACCATGGCCTCATGCACCATGGTCAGTTCCAGATGGGTAGCGGGATTATCAACGGGAATACGCGCGTTTTCGGCGATTGCGATCATGACGAGCGCGATCAAGGCGATCGCCAGCGAAACCCGCAGCCCCACCTGCGGTGACGTCATGAAGGCGGCGATGCTCGAAAGCTGGGTCGAGCCGGCGATCAGGGCGAGCGTGAAGATGATGAGCAGCATCGACGGTTCTGCCAGCGTTGCGATCATCACTTCGCGGCTCGATCCGATGCCGCCGAAGCTGGTGCCGACGTCCATGCCGGCGAGCGCCAGAAAGAAACGCGCGCTGCCAAGCAGTGCGATGATGGCGATCAGATCGGCCGTCCAGCTAAAGATGAGGCCAGTGGCGAAAGTCGGGATGACTGCAGCCGCGACCCAGGTCGCGGCGAAGATGAGGTAGGGCGTTATCCGGAACAGCCATGACGCATTCTCGGCCAGCACCACTTCCTTGCGCACGAGCCGCAGAATGTCGCGGTAGGGCTGGATCATGGAGGGCCCCCGCCGGCGCAGCAACCGCGCCTTGATCAGACGGATAAAACCGGTCAGCAGCGGCGCGATCAGCACGACGAGCGCCATCTGAACGGCCTGGACGAGGAGAGCGGAGATCATGACCATAGCGCCAGCACCAGAAGCAGGAAGACGAGCGCGAGGAAGACCAGGCTCAGATAGCGCCGGATCGTCAGGAATTGCAGATGGTTGAGCTTTTCGGCGGCAAACCCGACGGCGCCGACGATCGGCAGGTAGAGCCCTTCCCAAATCAGGTCATGCGCCTCGACGGCAAAACGCGCCGGCCGAAGATCCCCCGGCGGCGGCATGTCCACCCTTTCGCGGACGCGGAAAACCACTGTCCCGAAAACGCGCCGAACCGGCTGGGCAAAGCTGCCTGCCGTGTATTGCGTCGCCGGGTTGATTTCGGGAAAGCCGCAATCCCAGGCGGGCGCCCGGCGCAGCGCCCGCGAGGCGAAACGGTGGATGAGATAGGCCGTCGACGACGCTGAGAAGAGGGTGAACAGGAATACCAGAAGACCATTATAGGTACTGCGGCTCTCGGCGATCGGCACAATCGACAGCCATGGAATATCCGTCTGCATCGGCACCTGTTCCCCGATCAGCGACAGCGTTACGGGCGCGAGCGCATCGATGACGATCCCCGGCAGGATGCCCGCCAGAAGACACAGCGCGGCCAGCACGCACATCGCCGCGAGCGAGAAGCGATCGACCTCCACCGCCTTCTCGGCCACAATGGTGCGAGGACGACCGAGAAAGGTCACGCCGAATGTCTTGACGAAACAGGCAGCCGCCAGGGCAGCCGATAAAGCCAGCATGCCGCCCACCGCCGGCACCAGAATCTTCAAGCCCCATTGCGGCAGAACCGGGCTCTGCAGCATAGCCTGGAACGACAGCCACTCGGAAACAAAGCCATTGAATGGCGGCAGGGCCGAGATCGCGACGCAGCCGACGAGGAAAACGACGCTCGTGACCGGCATGCGATGGATAAGGCCGCCGAGCTTGTCCATGCTCCGCTCACCGGTCGCCGTCAGCACCGCGCCGGCGCCGAAGAAGAGCAAGCTCTTGAAGAATGAATGGTTGAGGACATGAAATAGCGCGGCAGCCAGCGCTAATGCTGCCGCCAGCCCCATACCGTTCGCCTTGAAGGCAAGCGCCAGCCCGAGGCTGACGAAGATCACCCCGATATTTTCGATGGTGCTGTAGGCGAGCAATCGTTTGAGATCGCTCTCCATCAGCGCCTGCAGGATGCCGAGCACGGCGCTCCCGCTGCCGATGATCAGCACGACGATACCCGACCACCAGGTCGGCATGCCGAGCAGATCGAAGACCACCCGGATGAAACCATAGACCGCGACCTTGGTCATGACGCCGCTCATCAAGGCGGAAACATGGCTTGGGGCTGCTGGATGCGCCAGCGGCAACCAGACATGCAGCGGCACGAGACCAGCCTTGGAACCCGCGCCGAGCAGCAGCAGGACAAGCGCGAGGCCGGCCACAAACGGACTGTGCGCCGATAACCGCATGGCTGCGAAGCTATAATCGCCGGCAGATCCTGCAAGCAGGCCGAATGCGAGCAACAGGGCAAGCGAGCCGGCGCTCGCCATGACGATGTAGACGTAGCCGGCCTTCCGGTTATCGGCATCGCGATGGTGGGCCATCACCAGCGCCCAGGAAGCAAGCGACATGAACTCCCAGGAGATGAGGAAGGTGAAGGCATCGTCTGCCAGGATCACCAGGTTCATGCCGGAGAGGAAGGCGGGAAAGAACGGCAGCACGCGATGCGGCGCATGTTCGTGACGGCCGTAACCAAGGGCGTAGAGAGCCGAAAGGGCACTACCGAGATTGACGACGATTATGAAGAAGGCAGCGAGCGCATCGAGCCGGAAATGGCTTCCCAGCCACGGGAGGCCGATAGGAAGGGCAAGCAACGATGCTTCGGCGGAAGGAAGCCCTCCGCCAAGATATGCGAGGGCAGTGACAAAGGCGATGGCGGAGAAAGCCAGGCTCACACCGTAGACAACTGGCGTCGACCGGCTCGAATGAGTGAGCAGTACCGCCAAAACCGCCGTCCCAAGCAATGCCGCCGCGCATAACAATAGGACTGAAACCGATGTCACGAGTTCGTCCTCGCTGTGGACAAGGACGCCAACCGTTCCGTGGTTGCGCTCTCTGAGGGCTTGGTCTTCGCTTTAAGCCTGACCCCGCGCCCGCCATCCGTGCTAACGGCTCCCTCGTTGATCACCTCGACACCTGCACTGTCCAGCGCCGCCAGCAGACGCATCAGGGTGTCGACATTCCCGCGCACCACATCGGCACTCGCCTCCATTCTCTGGATCGTCGGAACCGAAACTCCCGTCAGTTCGGCCAACTGCCGCTGGTCGATACCGAGAATGGCCCTGGCGGCCCGCATCTGAGCTGCAGTGATCACGATTAAACATCGCTTATCTTGCGCACACTCTGACAGTTGAGGTCCATGATGTGCCTATTGATGTCTGAAATCAATATTCTGATGTCTAGGCAGAGGTTTTGATATGAACCATCGCGAAAAGATTGATCGCGGTGAACGGCGTGCGGCCGGTCCGTGGAGCCGGATCAATGATCATCTGGAGGCGCGGGGCTGGAGGCATCGCCCTCGGCGGGCGTAATCGACAGCTAATCGTATGTTCGTAGGGAGAAACTTACGAAGCCGGCTTGCCCAGCGCCTTTTCCATCGCCGGATACAGGCCTTCCTTCAGGCTGATGTCGTCGAAGGGGCCGACGCGCTTGTAGAGGATGGTGCCGTCGGCGCTGACGAGGTAACTTTCCGGGATGCCGTAGACGCCCCAGTCGATCGCCGCCTTGCCGTTTGGATCGATGCCGATCGCTTGATAGGGATTGCCGAGTTCGCCAAGAAAGCGCAGGGCGTTCTCATTCTTGTCCTTGTAATTGATGGCGACGATGTTCAGCCGGCCGTCTTTGGCGAGTTCCTTGAGAATAGGGTGTTCGTCGCGGCAGGGGATGCACCAGGAGGCGAAGACGTTGACAAGCGTCAGCTTGTCTTTGATCGCGGCGTCGGTCAGCGCTGGCAGGTTGGCGCCGTCGAGTGGCGGAAGGTTCAGCGACGGCGCCTTGGTGCCGATCAGGGCGGACGGGATTTCGGCGATGTTTTTGCCGTGGAAATCCTGGTCATAGAGCATCTTCGCGGCCGTCGCCGCAATGCCGCCGAACACGATCAGCGGCAGAAGCGCCAGGGCGTAGCGGCCAAGTCCTCGGGGCTTGGCAGTTTTGGTGTCGGGCGTCTCGGTCATTCGCCATCCTTTGGCCGCGCCGAGCGGCGGCGGATACCGGCGGCTTCGAGGCTCGCAAGCTCGCGGCGGCGCGCCCGGCCGTCGGCCCAGGTCCACAGGATGACGGCGAGTGTCACCAATGCGGCGATGCCATAGGATGCATAGACATAGAAGGCGTGCGTCACGGCCTATTCCTCCCGGCTGGCCATGCGGGCGGCGAGACGGCGCTGGGCGGCGACGCGGCGGCGCCAGATCTCGTTTCTCATGGCCATGAGGTGCAGGGTGAAGAAGAGCAGCGTGAAGGCGGTCGCCATGACGAAGAGCGGGCGCAGGAATTCCGGATCGATCGCCGGGCCATCGAGGCGCATCACGCTTGCCGGCTGATGCAGCGTGTTCCACCAGTCGACGGAAAACTTGATGATCGGGATGTTGACGAAGCCCACGAGGATCAGCACGGCGGAGACGCGTGCGGCCCTCGAGGGATCGTCGATGGCGCGGCTCAGCGCAATGAGGCCGAGATACATCAGAAAGAGGATGAAGACAGAGGTCAGTCTGGCATCCCAGACCCACCAGGTGCCCCACATCGGCTTGCCCCAGAGCGAGCCGGTGATGAGCGCCAGCAGCGTAAAGGCGGCGCCGAGCGGGGCTGCGGCCTTGGCGGAAACATCAGCGAGCGGGTGGCGCCACACCAGCGTGCCGATCGCCGAGAAGCTCATGATCGTATAGCACATCATCGACAGCCACGCGGCGGGCACATGGATATACATGATGCGCACCGTCTCGCCCTGCTGGTAATCGCCTTCGGTCGCGAAGCTCAGATAAAGACCGACCGCAAAACAGAGAACGGTAATGCTGGCCATCCAGGGAATGATGCGCGCGGCCAGCGCCAGAAACCGCGTCGGGTTGGCGAGATCGCTGATTTTGCTGATGGCAAGGCTGGTTTGGCTCATGAGCGCTTCCTTACCTTGATCCGGCTTTTCCCGCAATCGAAAGGCATTCAATCCGACGTGTTTCGCAGCGCCAAGGCGGCGGCGGCGGGGCCGATGACCGCAAAGAACAGCGTCAGTGCGATCAATATGAGGAAGGGCGGCAGGAATGGCGCAGGATCCTCGACCGCGGCATAGGTGGCGCTGACACCGAAGATCAGCACGGGGATCGTCAAAGGCAATACGAGGATCGAGACCAGCAGACCGCCGCGGGGCAGGGCAACGGCGACGGCAGCCCCGACGGCGCCAATGAAGGTGATCGCCGGCGATCCGACGAAGAGCGTCAGCATGGTGGCGCCGATCGCCGTCTCGTCCATGTTCATGAACAGGCCGAGCAGCGGCGAAGCGATGACCAGCGGCAGGCTGGTCGCGGTCCAGTGGGCGAAGCATTTGAGGAGCACGGTGAGCACAAGTGGCGTTTCCTGCATCAGCATCAGGTCGAGCGACCCATCGTCGCGCTCGGCCTGGAACAGCCGGTCGAGGCCGAGAAGGGCGGCAAGCAGCGCGCCGATCCAGACAATGGCGGGGCCGATGCGCGAGAGCAGCTTGAGATCGGGTCCGACGCCGAAGGGGATGACGGCGACAATGGTCAGGAAGAACAGCACGCCGATCAGCGCGCCGCCGCCGGCGCGGATGGAAAGTTTCAGGTCGCGGAGAAAGAGGGTGGTCATCCCCACACTCCCTGATCCACGCCGGCAAAGCCCGTCATCTTCAATTCCTGCACATTCTGGAGCCCCAGTGGCTGATGAGTTGCCGCCAGCACGATGCCGCCTTTTGCCAGATGCGCTTCGATCAATCCGGCAAACAGCCGGTCGGCGCTGGCGTCGAGGGCCGCGGTGGGCTCGTCGAGGATCCAGATGGGGCGGTGGGCGACGAGCAGCTTGGCGAAGGCGAAGCGGCGTTGCTGGCCGGCGGAGAGATAGCCGAAGGGAAGGTGGGTGATCCCTAAGAGGCCGACGGCTTCGGCGGCGTCATCGACAGGGAGGCCGGCGGCGCCCGGGCTGCTGAGGAAGGACTGCCAGAATTCCAAATTCTCTGCAACCGTAAGTTCATTCTTCATCGCATTTCGATGGCCGAGGTAATGGCTGGCCTCGCCCGGATGGCGGCCTTGCGGGCTCTCTTTATCGCGGAAGATGACAGTTCCCTTTTCGGGCTTAAGAAGACCGGCGGCAACGCGCAGCAAAGTGGATTTTCCCGATCCATTTTTGCCGGTCAGAACGAGGGCTTCTCCGGCCGTCAAGTGAAAGGAAATGTTTACGAAAATGAGATCCTCACCGCGCCTTGCAGCCAGATTTTCGGCGGTGAGTTGCATGCGTCTGCTCTTTCTTCGTTGCGGCTTTCGGAAGGCTCAAAAAATGTCTGGTTTTGGCAGTGCTCGGGTATGGCAAGTTTTTAGGAAATTATCTATAAGACCGGCAACCACGCCAGCGGTCGGCGTGAATTTCATCCTTGCGCCGAACTTGGAGCATCTGCTCCACGTGCGGACAGCGGAAATGGCCGTACCCGCATCCTGATGTGCATTAAGTGCATAGGCGTTCGCACGACTGTGTTGGCTATCAGAACGGGGTTTCTCGTGTCTAAATCTCTTGACAGTTTCAATTGTCGTTCCACGCTTTCCGTTGGTGGAAAGGACTATGTCTATTACAGCCTGCCCAAGGCTGAGGCAAACGGTCTGGCCGGCGTATCGAAGCTTCCCTATTCGATGAAGGTGCTGCTCGAAAATCTGCTGCGCTTCGAAGACGGCCAGTCGGTGACCAAGGAGCACATCCTCGCCGTCGCCGCGTGGCTGAACAACAAGGGCGCTGTCGAAAACGAAATCGCCTATCGCCCGGCGCGCGTGCTAATGCAGGACTTCACCGGCGTTCCCGCCGTCGTCGATCTTGCCGCGATGCGCGACGCGATGGTGTCGCTCGGCGGCGATCCCGAGAAGATCAATCCGCTTGTTCCTGTCGACCTCGTCATCGACCACTCCGTCATCGTCGACGAGTTCGGCACGCCGCAGGCTTTCGCCAAGAATGTCGAGCTGGAATATCAGCGCAACGGCGAGCGCTACCGCTTCCTGAAGTGGGGCCAGCAGGCATTCAAGAATTTCCGCGTCGTTCCTCCGGGCACCGGCATCTGTCACCAGGTCAATCTCGAATATCTCGGCCAGACCGTCTGGACCAAGGAAGAGGACGGCGAGACGATCGCCTATCCCGATACCTGTGTCGGCACCGACAGCCACACGACGATGATCAATGGTCTCGGCGTTCTCGGCTGGGGTGTGGGCGGTATCGAGGCTGAAGCCGCCATGCTCGGCCAGCCGGTTTCGATGCTCCTGCCTGAAGTCATCGGCTTCAAGCTGACCGGCAAGCTCAAGGAAGGCGTCACCGCGACCGACCTCGTTCTGACCGTCGTGCAGATGCTGCGCAAGAAGGGCGTCGTTTCCAAGTTCGTCGAATTCTTCGGCCCCGGCATGGACAACATGCCGCTCGCTGACCGCGCGACAATCGGCAACATGGGTCCGGAATACGGCGCCACCTGCGGCTTCTTCCCGGTTGACGGCGAAACCATCAACTACCTCACCATGTCCGGCCGCACGCATGACCGCATCGCCCTCGTCGAAGCCTATTCGAAGGCCCAGGGCATGTGGCGCGAAGGCGACGGTTCCGACCTCGTCTTCACCGACACGCTGGAACTCGACCTCGGCGACGTCGTGCCGTCGATGGCCGGCCCGAAGCGTCCGGAAGGCCGCATCGCGCTTGAAAACATCGCTTCCGGCTTTGCCGGCTCGATGGATGCCGACTACAAGAAGCCCGGCCAGCTTGCCAACCGCTATGCGGTCGAAGGCACCGATTTCGATCTCGGCCACGGCGACGTCGCGATTGCCGCCATCACCTCCTGCACCAACACCTCCAACCCGTCGGTGCTGATCGCGGCCGGCCTTCTCGCCCGCAACGCCGTTGCCAAGGGACTGAAGACCAAGCCGTGGGTCAAGACCTCGCTGGCTCCGGGATCGCAGGTGGTCGGTGAATATCTCGCCAAGTCAGGTCTGCAGGCCGATCTCGACAAGCTCGGCTTCAATCTCGTCGGCTTCGGCTGCACCACCTGCATCGGCAATTCCGGCCCGCTGCCGGCGCCGATCTCGAAGACGATCAACGACAAGGGTCTGATCGTTTCCGGCGTGCTCTCCGGCAACCGCAACTTCGAAGGCCGCATCTCGCCCGACGTCCAGGCGAACTATCTTGCTTCGCCACCGCTTGTCGTCGCCTACGCTCTCGCCGGCACGGTGCAGAAGGACCTGACCAAGGAGCCGATCGGCGAAGACCAGAACGGCAAGCCCGTCTACCTCAAGGATATCTGGCCGACCTCGCACGAGGTGCAGGAGTTCATCCAGAAATACGTCACCCGCGAACTCTACGAAAGCAAATATGCCGATGTCTTCAAGGGCGACATCAACTGGCAGGCGGTTCAGGTTCCGCCGGGCCAGACCTATGCCTGGGACGACAACTCGACCTATGTCCAGAACCCACCCTACTTCGTCGGCATGGGCAAGAAGGGCACCGGCGTTGCCGACATCAAGGGCGCCCGCGTCCTCGGCCTGTTCGGTGACAAGATCACCACCGACCACATCTCTCCGGCCGGCTCGATCAAGGCGGCATCGCCGGCCGGCGCCTACCTCATCGGCCATGACGTCGCGGTTGCCGACTTCAACCAGTACGGCACGCGGCGCGGCAACCATGAGGTGATGATGCGCGGCACCTTTGCCAATATCCGCATCCGCAACCATATGCTCGGCCCGAACGGCAAGGAAGGCGGCTACACCATCCACTACCCGTCGAAGGAAGAGACTTCGATCTACGACGCCGCCATGCAGTACAAGGCCGAAGGCGTTCCGCTCGTCATCTTCGCCGGTGTCGAATACGGCAACGGCTCCTCGCGCGACTGGGCTGCCAAGGGCACCAACCTGCTCGGCGTCAAGGCTGTCATCGCCCAGAGCTTCGAGCGCATCCATCGCTCGAACCTGGTCGGCATGGGCGTCATCCCCTTCGTCTTCGAAGAGGGCACGACCTGGCAGAGCCTCGGCCTCAAGGGTGATGAGCTCGTCACCATCGAGGGGCTGGACAAGATCAAGCCGCGCGAGAGGAAGATCGCCAAGATTACCTATGGCGACGGCACTGTGAAGGAAGTTCCGCTGCTGTCGCGTGTCGATACGCTCGACGAGGTGATCTACCTCAACAATGGCGGCATTCTGCAGACGGTCCTGCGTGATCTCGCTGCCTGATTTTCAGGGCATGATGCCGAAAAGTGTGAGCGGTTTTCGGACGACATCATGCTCTTCTTCTTTGATGTAGATCCGGATTCAGATTTTAGGCCGGTCGGCCTAAAATCACCCGGGTCTAGGAGAGTGGATTGATAATGGCCGCCGGAGAGCGTTTCCGGCGGCTTTTTCTTTGCTGCAAGAGTCTTTGCCGGGGGCTCACGATGATTTGTTTCAGCTGCGTTCCGGCCGAGCTAGGGTCTCACCCGTTCGTGATTTTTCGTTTGGACCCGGAAGGATTATTCGTACGTTCATATCTCAGAGCCTTCAGTTCCAAACGCCGCCGGCGCTGAAAAAGAGGTGCAGGTGAATGTCCCCCCGTTTCTTGATTCCGCTGATCGTCGGCATCGCTTTTTCAGGCTCGCTGCAGGCCGAAGACGGCAAGCCCAAAGGCGTCGTCGAGCTTTTCACGTCGCAGGGCTGCTCCTCCTGTCCTCCCGCTGATGCCGCCTTTCGCAAGCTGGTGAACCAGGGCGATGTCATCGCGCTCGCCTATCACATCGACTACTGGAATTATCTCGGCTGGGCCGACACGCTGAGCTCGAAGGAAAATACCGAGCGGCAGTACGGCTATGCCAGGACGATGGGTCGCAGCAACGTCTATACGCCGCAGGCGATCGTCAATGGCCGTGGCCATTTGGCCGGCGCCGATCTCACCGGCATCAACAGCAAGATCGACACCTACAGCAGCGAAGGCAACGGGCTGACCATCCCCGTCAGCGCGGCAATGCGCGGCGACGAGCTGGAGATCAAAATCGGCGCAGGGCAGGGAAAGGCCAATGTCGTGATGGTCTATTTCGACAAGGAAAAGACGATCGACGTCGAAAAAGGCGAAAACAGCGGCAAGAAGATCTCCTATCTGCACAGCGTCACCAATGTCGAAACCGTAGGCATGTGGGACGGCAAGGCGACCAGTCTGACGCTGCCGGCGAGCGTCCTGCAGCGGCCGCAGCTCGAGGGCTGCGCGATTCTGCTGCAGTCGGCAACGGCCGACGGCGATCCGGCAGCGATTCTCGGGGCGACCGTGGTAATGGCGGGAAAAAATATCTGATATTTCAACCGATTACGGGTGAAATGCCGGGCGGCCCGGCCGAGCGTATTCGGGGCTGGGGTTAAGGTCGATACGCTCCGCCGGGCCCTTTGGCGCGCTGGCGCCAAACCGGGATGCATAAATCCCCTGCAAATGAGGCGCTGTTTTGACTGAAATGCGGCGCTGGGGAGAAAGCACTGCTTCGTCCCCAGCGAAAGGTGTCTGGACGTGCGGCGCTGCCGTAGGCCGAATGTGAGGGGCCGCGCTCTTGCAATTTGCGGCGGCTCGGGCAAACTGTCACTCTCCTGTCACAAGCGGAGGCCTTGGAGACCTGATGACAGATCAGCCGGATTTGCGACACGGCGAAAGCCGCTCCGTCGACAATAGTTCCTCGGTCGTCGTCGATCTCAGGGAGTACAAGCAAAGCAAGGACCCGCTTCCGGTGACCTTCCACCGGCGCGAGCTGGACGCGATCCTCTGGATCTACGGCCGCATGGTCGGCGAGGGGGAATGGCGCGATTATGCCATCGACCATCTGAAGGACAGAGCAGTCTTTTCCGTCTTCAAGCGCTCCGGCGAGATGCCGCTCTTCCGGATCGAAAAGAACCCGAAGCTTGCCGCCAAGCAGGGCGCCTATTCTGTCATCAACGTCAACGGCATGATCCTGAAGCGCGGGCACGAGCTGAATCAGGTCCTCAAGGTGTTCGACAAGGCCTTGAAGCTTGTCGATAAATAATTCTCATCAGCCCGCAAACAGCGTACCGGGATAAATGGAGGGATCCGGATCGGTCCTCATGCCCTCGCCGAGGCTGCGCTGCATGAGCATCGTGTCCAGCCAGCGGCCGTGCTTGTAGCCGGTACCCTTCATCAGTCCGACCTCCACAAAACCTGCCTTCAGATGAAGCGCGATCGAGGCCGGGCTCGCGCCGCCGATGACGGCTACCATCTGACGAAAGCCAAGCCCGGTGCAGCGGTCGATCAGCTCGGCGATCAGTGCCTTGCCGATGCCGCGGCCGCGGGCTTCGGGTGCCAGGTAGATCGAATCCTCCACCATCCAGCGATAGGCAGGGCGGGTGCGGAAGGCTGACGCATAAGCGTAGCCCAGGAGTTTCCCGTCAGCATCGGTTGCGGCGATATAGGGATATTGCTGGCTGACGATCACGGAAAACCGCTGGGCCATTTCGGCCTCGGAGGGCGGCGCAATCTCGTAGCTTGCAACGCCATTGAGGACCGAGTCGCGATAGATCTCCGTAATGGCGGTGATGTCGGTTTGGGAGGCGTCGCGCAGGAGGAAGGACATCGGGCGGCAGGTCCGTCGGAAGGAGCAGGCTCCTCTAAAACCACCCCTGAGAAACCGGTGCAACAAAAAAGGCGGCCGAAGCCGCCTTTTCGATCTATCAATGCGCCTGTTATCTGCGGTTACCCATGAACTGCAGCAGGAACATGAACAGGTTGAGGAAGTCGAGGTATAGCGTCAGTGCGCCCATGATCGCCTTGCGACCGGCAACAGCGACGTCATCCGCTTCATAGTAGAGTTCCTTGATCCGCTGCGTGTCGTAGGCGGTGAGACCTGCGAAGATCAGCACGCCGATCACCGAGATCGCGAACTGCAGCGCGGATGAAGCCAGGAAGATGTTGACGAGCGAGGCGATGATCAGGCCGAAGAGACCCATGATCAGGAACGAACCCATCGCCGACAGGTCACGCTTCGCCGTATAGCCGTAAAGAGACAGCGCGCCGAAGGAGGCGGCGGTGACGAAGAAGGTCTGAACGACGCTCTGGCCTGTATAGACCAGGAAGACCGACGAGAGCGACAGCCCTACCAAGGCGGCGTAGATCCAGAAGGTGGTCTGGGCGGCGGACACGCTCATCTGATGAATGCGGAAGCTCAGGAAGAAGACGACCGCAAGGGGGGCAAGGATCACGACCCAGCGCAACGGCGACTGGAACAGAAGCGCGCCAAACTGGGTGAGCTGGCCGTCCTGGACCGCGAAGTTGAATCCGAGATATGCTGCCACGCCGGTGATCGCCAGGCCCAGCGCCATCAGATTGTAGACCTTGAGCATATATGCGCGCAGGCCTTGATCAATCATCTCGCCGGTCTGGACGCGGCTTTGATAGTTACGAAGATCAGCCATAGTTTCCTCTTACAAGCTCCGAAGGAGATACGGTGTCGGGGTTTTCGACCCGGGCGCCGCTGCGGAGCTCCAGCATGCCTGCAGACAATATGAGGCTTTCGCCCTTTGCAAACAAGGGGCTTGCAAAGGCGCGGCCGGTTAAATCGCCGTAACGTGAAGTCGTGTCGACCGTGCTATCCGTCTAAAGCTCACGCAGCACCGGTGCGGCCTTCTGCCCGAGGATGCGCCAGGTGCCGATGAGGCCGATGCCGACGGTGAGCACGAGCGCGGTGACGAGCGTCAGTCCCGCCACATCGGGCAGGAAGGCAGACGGCAGTCGCATGATGCGGGCGACGATGAACCAGGCGGCGATACCGCCGGCAAAGAGTGCGAAGATCGCGGTGGCCAGCCCGAGGATCAGATATTCGTAGCTGAAGGCGCGAATCAGCATAGCGCGCGTGGCGCCGAGCGTCTTCAGCACCACCGCGTCGTGAGTGCGCGCCCTGTTGCCGGCGGCGAGCGCCCCGGCAAGGACAAGAATAGAGGCGACGAGCGCCACCGATGCGGCGGCGCGGATCGCTGTCGCAAGCTGGGCGACGAGCTGGTTGACGATATCGATCGCATCCTTGACGCGCACGCTGGTGATCGTCGGATAGGTGTGGGTGACGGATTTCAGGATGGCAGCATCTTCGGCCGGTGTTGAGGAGGGATCGGTTAGCGTCGCCAGCCAGGCATGCGGGGCGCCGCGGAACGTGTTCGGCGAGAAGACCATGACGAAATTGATCGACAGCGATTCCCACTCGACACGGCGCAGATTGGCGATCTTTGCAGTGATGTTGCGGCCGAGCACGTTGACGGTGACGGTATCGCCGATCTTGAGGCCGAGTTCATGCGCTTCTTCCGAGGAGAAGGAGACGAGCGGCTCGCCGCTGTAATCCTTGTCCCACCAGCTGCCTTCGGCGAGCGCGGCATTTTCGGGCAGCGTGTCGGCGTAGGTGATGCCGCGATCGCCGTTCAGCACCCAGCGGCCGGCGGCCGGCACATTCATCTTGGTGACATCCTCACCATTGAAGGCGACGATCCGGCCGCGCAGCATCGGCACCTCCATCAGCTTGCCCCTTGGCGCTTGCGCCTGGACGAGATTGCGGAAGGCATCGACCTCGGCACTCTGGATATCGACGAAGAAGAAGTTGGGTGCCCCCTCGTTCATGCGGCTGGTCAGCTGCTGGCGCAGGTTGCCGTCGATCAAGGTCAGGGTCACCAGCAATGCCAGGCCGAGGCCGAGCGAGAGGACGACCGAGGGCGTCAGCGCTCCGGGGCGGTGGATGTTGCCAATCGCGAGCCTGAGCGCCGGCGAGTGAACGCGCGGGCTGCGGCGCGCGAGCCAGGCGATCAAGGCGGCGACGAGGCGCAGGACGACGAAGGCGAAGATGATTGCGCCGACGAAGACGACGGCGATAAAACGATCATAGGCGGTGAGGATGGCAAGGCTGGCAAGGGCCGCCATGAAGACGGCGGCAAGCAGGATATAAGGCCAGGACGGCAGCCGGCGGGCTTCGAAGCCCTGCTCTCGGAAGAGCGCCGTTGCCGGCACTTCGCGGGCATGACCAAGCGGCAGAATGGCGAAGGCGAGCGTCGTCAGGATGCCGAACAGCGTCGCGAGCAGCAGGGCGCCGGGATAGAGGGTCGGCGCGGTTGAGACCGGCAGGAATTGCGCCAGGAACTGTGCCGCAAAGATCGGCGACAGGGCGCCGATGACGAGGCCGGCCAAGATGCCGCCAAGGGCGATGATGGCGATCTGAAAGAGATAGATCAGAACGACGACGGCGGCTGGAGCGCCGAGGCATTTGAAGGTGGCGATGGTGGTGCGCTTGGAATCGAGGAAAGCACGCACGGCATTGGCGACGCCGACGCCGCCGACGATCAGCGCGGTGAGGCCGACCAGCGTCAGGAATTGCGAGAAACGGGTGATATTTTCGGTGAGGGAGGGTGCTGCGCGATCACTGGTACGGATCGCCCAGCCGGCGGAGGGAAACTCCTTGGAGGCGCGGGCCTGGATGCCCGACATGGCGCCCTTATCTTCCAACCGGATCTTATAGGCGTGTTCGACCAGACTTCCGGTCTGGATCAGCCCCGACGCTTCGAGCGCCTGGCGGCTGACGAGCAGACGCGGCGCAAAACCGAAGCCTTCCGACAGCGCGTCGGGCTCGGTCTTCACCGTGCCGGTAATGCTGAGCTTGACATTGCCGAGCAGCAATTCGTCGCCGACCGCAAGGCCTAGCCGATCGAGAAGCAGCGGGGCGGCGACCGCGCCATAGGTGCCCCCTTGGCTGGAGAGCAGGGCTGCAAGCGGATAGTCCGGTTCGGCGACGAACCTGCCGTAGAGCGGATAGGCGTCGTCGACGGCCTTGACCTCGACCAGCGCCTGGTCGGAACCGTCGGGCTTGCGGGCCATCGAGCGAAGGCCGGTTGAAACCGAAATGGTTCCCAGGCCCTGAAGGAAGCTCATTTCCTGAGATGTCGCCTGGCGATTGTTGAGCTCGAAGCGGACGTCGCCCGCCAGCAGCTCCTGCCCTTGCGAGGCGATCGTGTCAGTGATCGACTGCGAAACGGAATTGACGGCGGCGATCGCACCGGTGCCGAGCGCGATGCACGCCAGGAAGATGTAGAAGCCGCGAATGCCACCGCGCAGCTCGCGGAGCGCCAGGCGAAAAGCGAGCGCGACGCGTGGCGTGACCGTGCTCATGCGATTGCCGCCTCGCTGCGGCGGGCGGCGCTGTCGCCCTCGATCCTGCCGGAACGGACGCGGATCTGGCGCGAGCAGCGGTTTGCAAGCGAGACGTCGTGGGTGACGAGAAGCAGGGTCATGCCGCGTTCGGCCTGTTTGGCGAAGAGAAGGTCGGCGATCTGTCGGCCCGTTTCGGTATCGAGATTGCCTGTGGGCTCGTCGGCGATCAGCAAGGCGGGCGAGGGAGCGAGCGCTCTGGCAATCGCCACGCGCTGCTGCTCGCCGCCGGAAAGCTGGCCGGGATAGTGGTTCAGCCGTTCGCCGAGGCCGACCGAACTCAGTTCGCGATGGGCGATTTCGAAGGCGTTGCTGATATTGGCGAGCTCCAGCGGCACCGCGACGTTTTCCAGCGCCGTCATGTTGGCGATCAGGTGGAAGGACTGGAAGACGATGCCGATGTTGCGGCCGCGGAAATCGGCGACCTCATCCTCACTCAGGGCATGGAGCGGCGTGTCGTTGATATTGATTTCGCCGCTGTCGAGCTTTTCCAGTCCGGCAAGCACCATCAGCAGGGTGGATTTGCCGGAACCGGAAGGTCCGACGATGCCAACGGATTCGCCGGCAGCGATACCGAGATCGATGCCCTTCAGAACATGGACGGAGGCGGCCGCACTGCCAAGGGTGAGATCGGCGCCCTTCAACTCGATGATGGTTTTTGCCAACAGAAATCGACCTATATTAATCTCTAACGCAATGGCCGCATCACGGCACCTCGCCAATCTAGGGAAGCCAGAATGAGATTTAAAGTTGCCGCGCTTCAATTCACCGTCATCGCGGTGTCGCTGATCTTTGCCGTTGGAGTCAATGCGCGGACGATCAATCTCGTCGGATTCGGGGACAGCCTGATGGCGGGTTATCAGCTGCCGCCCGGCGAGGGCTTTCCGGAAAAGCTGCAGGCGGCTTTGAAGGCCAAGGGGCTCGACGTTTCCATTGCCAATGCCGGGGTTTCGGGCGATACCACGACAGGTGGGCTTGCCCGGGTCGACTGGTCGGTCCCCGACGGCACCGATGGCGTTATCCTCGAGCTCGGCGCCAATGATGCGCTGCGCGGTATTCCGCCGGAAGAGAGCGAGAAAAACCTCGATCAGATGATCGCCCGGCTCAAGGCGCGCGGCATAGCGGTGCTGCTTGTCGGCATGATGGCGCCGCCGAACATGGGAGCGGATTATGCGGCGCGCTTCAATCCGATTTATCGGAAACTTTCCGACAAATATGGAGTTCCACTTTATGCCTTCTTCCTCGACGGGGTTGCGCTCGATGCGGGGCTGAAGCTCGATGACGGCATGCATCCAAACGCGAGAGGTGTCGACGTCATGGTCGAGAAAATGGAAGCTGATGTCACAAATTTCATCGATACGATTTCTTCTGTGAAGAATTAGGGGCTTGCACGGCCATTGATTGCGTGATTCCGTGTAAGCACCTGCAAAAGATTCGGGGAGTGCTCGTTATGCCGAGACTGTTTACCGCCCTCGAAATTCCGCGCAATGCGGCAATGAGCCTTTCATTGCTGCGCGGTGGCCTCCCCGGAGCACGATGGATCGATGTGGAAAATTACCATATCACGCTGCGCTTCATCGGTGATGTCGACGGCCGAACGGCCGATGAAATCGTTGAACGCCTCGACCGGATCGATCGGCCGGAATTTCAGTTCCGGCTCGAAGGCATCGGGTCCTTCGGCTCGAAGAAGCCGCATTCGGTCTGGGCGGGCGTTTCTCAGTCGCCTGAGATGTACGCCCTGCAGGCTGAGATCGAACGGATCTGCCAGCGCATCGGCCTGCCGCCGGATCCGCGCAAATTCACGCCGCACGTGACGCTGGCCCGGCTGAAATCCTCGCGGCTCGACGATGTCGTGCAATATCTGAGTGGGCGTGGCAACTTCCACACCGCGACCTTCACGGCGCCGCGTTTCGTGCTGCTTTCATCGCGCGAATCGGTCGGCGGCGGGCCCTATCTCACCGAGGAAGTGTTCCCGCTGCACGAAGTACGTTCGGGGACCAGCGTTTCGAGCAGGCTGCTGCAGCCGGTCAAGAGCTTGGTATAGAGCAGCTCGAAACCTTCCGGACCGCCATCATAGGGGTCGGCAATGTCCTCCCCGTTCCCAGCGCGATATCGCCGAACAGCTGGATGTTCGCCTCGGGAGGGGCGATCCTGTTGAGTTCCGCAACATTGTCGCGGTCCATGGCGACGATCAGATCGACACTGACGAAATCGATCGAACGGATGCGCCGGGCGCGTTGCCCTGCTATGTCGATGCCATGGTTGCGGGCAACAGCGATCGAACGGCAGTCGGGCGGTTCACCTTCATCTCAGCCGCCGGTGCCGGCGGAATCGATCGTGAAACGATCGGTCAGCCTCGCCTCGGCGGCAAGGTGGGTAAAAATTCCCTCCGCAAGCGGAGAACGGCATATATTGCCCATGCAAACGAAAAGGATGCTGATGTCTTTCATCAGTGACCTGCTGACAGATGAGAGGACCATGGCATGAAACAGGAAAGACTGGAACGGGCGGCGGCCGAGGCACGACTGGCTGAGCTTTCAGGCTGGGCGCTCAACGATGCGGCCTCTTCAATCTCGAAAACGTTCAAGTTTTCAAATTTCATCGAGGCCTTCGGCTTCATGACGCAGGCAGCGATTACGGCCGAGAAACTCAACCACCATCCCGAATGGTTCAACGTCTATTCCCGGGTGGATGTGACGCTGAACACGCATGATGCCGGCGGGCTGACGGAACTGGATTTCAAGCTCGCCAGGGCGATGGACAAGGCGGCGGCACGCGGTGCCGTTTGAAACGAGCGCTGATTGAAAGCCGAAGCGCCATCACCATATGTTCGCATGGACGAAAGGATGTCAGGAATGGACGAGGTCAAATTCGGGGAAATCCTGCTGCCGGGCGACGAGGACACCCAGAGCCGGCGGGAGGAAACCGTACGGCAGAAGTTCTGGCCGACCTTCCGCCGGGCCGTGCGCCAGATTCCCTTCTCGCGCGACGTCGTCGCCGGTTTCTACTGTGCGCTGGATCCGCAGACGCCGACCAAGGTGCGCGGCGTGCTGCTGGCCGCGCTGGCATACTTCGTCATGCCGATAGACATGATCCCGGATATTTTCGCTGTTATCGGCTTTTCTGACGACATCGCCGTGCTTTCCGCCGCCTTCGCCATGGTGCGCGGTCATATCCGGCCGAGCCATTACGACGCAGCGGACCGCGTCCTTGCCGACCGGCCTGCGGACACGATGAAAACGATTTGAAGGCCGCGGCGCGGTTCACCTGAGTTCCTGCTCGAGCATCTTGCGAAGCTTTCCAAACGCAAGCCGAATACGTGATTTCACCGTGCCGAGCGGCAGCCCGGTCGCTTCGGCTATCTCAGAATGCGATTGGCCGAGAAAGAAGGCTGCACGCAGCATATCGCGCTGTTCTTCGGACAGTTGCTCGACAGCGGCGCGCAGCTTGGCATCGCGATCGCCATTGGCGATGATTTCATCGGCACCGATCTCAGCCGGTGGCAGCAGGGTCGGGTCCGTTTCGTCGAAAGTGCGGGTGCTGGTGCGGCGCCGCAGATCGATGCGGCGGTTGCGGGCGATGCGAAACAGCCAGGTCGACAGAGAAGATCGCGTCGCATCGTAGAGATAGGCCTTGTGCCAGAGCACGATCATGATCTCCTGGACCAGCTCTTCGGCCTCGCCTGATGTCATCTTCTGGCGCATCAGCCAGCTCTTCAGGCGCGGCGCGAAATAGTCGAACAGGATAGAAAAGGCCTGCTGGTCGCGATCATCCGCGACGGCCTTTGCGAGGGCAGCGAAACGCTGTCTTTCCTCGGCATCCATGTCGTCTCACCAGCCCCCTGCGGCGAAAATTTCGTCCCGGATTTCCAAAGTCTTAATGAGGTACAGCGGATTTTTGAAAGGTCAAACTGTTGCCTGAATCTTTGTGTCTTAAGTTCAGCCGAACGGCCAGTCGGTGCCATCGGCGCACCGGCATCGCAGCCGATTTCGGCAAGGGGCAAAGGTGGTAGTCGAGCTGAAATGACACAGGCACATACAAATCGCAGCTATTGTTGACCATTTGGTAACCTGAATTAAGTCAAAATAAAGCAGATCGTGATTATGCGGCGCCCGCTATGATCGCTTCGGGCCTTGAATCGCAAGAACCGGCAGGAATCCATGTTTGTAAGAAGTATCGTATCCGCCCTCGCCCTCACCCTGACAATGGCCGGAGTGGCGGCAGCGCAGCAGGCCGCGCCGACCCGCATTCAGCAGTTCCAGGCATGGGGCGCCTATTCCTATAAGTCGGGCAATAGCACCGTGTGCTACGTGCTGTCCGTTCCAACGGCAAAGCAGCCAGCAAGCGTCGACCATGGCGACAATTTCTTCATCGTTTCGCAGCGGCCCGGCCAGAACATCTCCTACGAGCCGCAGGCGATGATGGGCTACACGGTGAAGGAAAATTCGAAGATCAATGTCGTCATCGACAACAAGACCTTCGTCATGTTTACCAAGGACAAGGCGGGCTGGGTCGAGAATGCTGCCCAGGAGCCGGCCCTCGTCGCGGCGATGAAGACCGGCCATTCGATGACCGTCAATGCGGTTTCGCGCAAAGGCACCGGCACGTCCTACAGCTATTCGCTGTCGGGCATCTCGGCTGCGCTCAAGCAGATCGAAAGCTGCAAGTAAGCGGGACTTTCAGTCACAAAGTTTCAAGAGCCGGCCTTGTGCCGGCTCTTGCCGTTTAGGTCTCTGCTGTATGCATGTCGTTTTTCCAAAACCGCTTCACACTTTTGGGCGACATGCATTAGTGACGCGCGGGCAAAATAATGCTAAAGGCCGCGCAAACAGCGGACAGATCGCGATATCAGTCGCCGTCCGCCATCAATTTCTGCCAATGTGCCGTCATGCCTCCGCAAGTCTTCCGGATCAGATCCCGAAGTCCGCGGCTTGCGGAACGGTTACGTGTTCGAATTCGGGGTCAGAAGCCTATGTCCGTCATGGATGCGATCGTCATCAACAAACCTCAGGCCGCGCGCCCGTCTTCCGGCGCCGAGAAGCCGTCGTTGATCGGGCTCTCCCGGGAGGAAATGGCGGCGGCGCTCCGGGAAAAAGGCGTGCCCGAAAAGCAGATCAAGATGCGCGTCTCGCAGCTCTGGAATTGGATCTATGTGCGCGGCGTCTCCGATTTCGACTATATGACCAATATCGCCAAGGATCTGCGTGAAATGCTGAAGACGCATTTCACCATCGCGCGTCCGGAAATCGTCGAGGAGCAGGTCTCGAACGACGGCACGCGCAAATGGCTGCTGCGTTTTCCCGCGCGGGGCGCGGGCCGCCCGGTCGAGATCGAGGCCGTCTACATTCCGGAAGAGGGCCGCGGCACGCTCTGCATCTCAAGCCAGGTCGGCTGCACGCTGACCTGTTCCTTCTGTCATACCGGTACACAGCGCCTGGTGCGCAACCTGACGGCGGAGGAAATTCTGTCGCAGTTGCTGCTCGCTCGCGACCGGCTCGGCGACTTCCCGGATCGTGAAGCGCCGCAAGGCACGATCATGCCTGCCGAGGGCCGCAAGGTCAGCAATATCGTCATGATGGGCATGGGCGAGCCGCTCTATAATTTCGACAGCGTCAAGCAAGCGCTGCTGATCGCCACGGATGGCGACGGCCTGTCGCTGTCCAAACGCCGCGTGACGCTTTCCACCTCCGGCGTCGTGCCGGAGATCTTCCGCACCGGCGAGGAGATCGGCGTCATGCTGGCGATCTCGCTGCATGCGGTGCGCGACGACCTGCGCGATATTCTGGTGCCGATCAACAAGAAGTACCCGCTGAAGGAACTGATCGACGCCTGCAAGGCCTATCCGGGCCTTTCCAATGCCCGGCGCATCACCTTCGAATATGTGATGCTGAAGGACGTCAACGACAGCCTCGAAGACGCGAAGGGTTTGATCAAGCTCCTGAAAGGCGTGCCGGCGAAGATCAACCTCATTCCGTTCAATCCCTGGCCCGGCACCAACTACCAGTGTTCGGATTGGGAGCAGATCGAAAAGTTCGCCGATTTCATCAATTCGGCCGGTTACGCTTCGCCGATCCGCACACCGCGCGGCCGCGACATCCTTGCCGCCTGCGGCCAGCTGAAATCGGAATCCGAACGCATGCGCAAGACCGAGCGCCTGGCCTTCGAGGCAATGATGATCGCCAATCACGGCGCCGACGACTGATCAGCAAGTTTGATCCTCGCTACAATTCTCCTGCATTGATTTAAGCATGCGCTTTTCCTAATAGTGCCGCCAAAATCATTCAGGAGGACATCCATGCGCCCGATTTTGCTCGCTCTTGCCGCCACTTTGGCCCTTTCCCTGCCCGCCAAGGCCGATAATGTGACCGTTGCCGTCACTGCGATCGTCGAGCATCCCGCGCTCGATGCCGCCCGCAAGGGCGTTCTCGACGTGCTGATGTCGGCGGGCTACAAGGAAGGCGAGAACCTGAAATTCATGTTCGAATCGGCGCAGGGCAATCCGGCGACGGCAGCCCAGATTGCCCGTCAGTTCGCCGGCGACGAGCCCAACGTGATCGTCCCCATTTCCACGCCGTCGGCCCAGGCCGTCGTCTCGGCGACGCGCGACATTCCTGTCGTCTTCACGGCCGTCTCCGATCCGCTCGGCGCCCAGCTCGTCAAGAACATGGACAAGCCGGGCGGCAACGTCACCGGCCTTTCCGACATGTCGCCCGTCGGCGAGCACCTGGCGCTGATCAAGGAAATCCTGCCGAAGGTGAAGACGATCGGCTATCTCTACAACTCCGGCGAGGCGAATTCGGTTTCGCTGCTCGCCGTGCTGAAGGCCGAAGCCGAAAAGGCCGGCCTGACGGTGGTCGAATCGGCCGCGACCAAATCGGCCGAGGTTCAGGGTGCCGCCCGCGCCCTCGTCGGCCGCGCCGATGCCATCTATATTCCGACCGACAACACGATCATCTCCGCGCTCGAGGGCGCCGTTGCGGTTGCCGAAGAGAGCAAGTTGCCGCTCTTCACCGCTGATACGGATTCGGTTTCGCGCGGTTCGATCGCCGCGCTCGGCTTCAATTATTACGACGTCGGCAAGCAGACGGGCGAGATCGTCGTGCGCGTCCTGAAGGGCGAAAACCCGGGCGACATCGCGGTCAAGACCGCCGCCGGCAGCGATCTCGTCGTCAACAAGGCGGCTGCGGCCAAGATGGGCGTCACCCTGCCCGAGAGCGTGCTTTCACGCGCCAACAAGGTCATCGAATAAGCGCTCATCGTCGCATCAACCATTCACATTCAGCCGCTCCCGTTTGCACGGGGGCGGCTGAAGTATTAAAAGGCTGCGGTTTCGCGACGGGCGGAACGAAAACAAAAGGGGCTGAAAGCCTTGAGCCAAATCGCATTCTGGGGGGCCGTCGAGCTCGGCCTGGTCTATTCCTTCGTCGCCCTCGGCGTCTATCTCGCCTTCCGCGTCCTCGATTTTCCTGACCTCACGGTAGACGGTTCCTTTCCGCTCGGTGCGGCGGTTACCGCGGTGCTGATCATTGCCGGCGTCAATGCCTGGCTCGCGGCGCTGATTGCGATGGCGGCGGGTGCGGCGGCCGGCATGGTGACGGCGCTGCTCAACGTGCGCTTCAAGATCCTCAATCTGCTCGCCTCGATCCTGACGATGATCGCGCTGTTTTCGGTCAATCTGCGGGTGATGGGAAAACCGAACGTCGCCCTCATCAATGCCGATACGATGATCAGCCCGTTTTTCGGCCATGGCCTGCGTGATTTCTACGTGCGGCCGCTCTTCGTCGGCGTTCTGGTTATTGTCGCGCTGATCATTGTCTGGCGCTTCCTCGAAAGCGATGCCGGGCTTGCGATGCGCGCCACCGGCGCCAATGCCCGCATGGCCCGCGCCCAGGGCGTCGACACCAGCCGGCAGATCTATCTCGGCATGGCGATCTCGAACGCGCTGGTGGCGTTCGGTGGCGCCTTGTTTGCCCAAACCAACGGATTTGCCGACGTCACTTCGGGCGTCGGCACGATCGTCGTCGGTCTTGCCGCCGTCATCATCGGCGAGACGCTGCTCGGACGCCGGGGCCTGCTGATCGCCCTCGTCGGCTGCGTGCTCGGCTCGATCCTCTATCGCATCGCCATCCAGCTGGCGCTGTCGAGCGACGTCATCGGCCTGCAGGCCTCCGATCTCAATTTCGTGACGGCGGTGCTCGTCACCTTCGCGCTCATTCTCCCCCGTCTTCGCCGAGGTGCCGCATCGTGATCAGCGTCAAGGATATCAAGGTCGTCTTCGGACGCGGCACGCCGCTGCAGAAGCAGGCTCTGAACGGCGTCAGCCTGACCATCGAACAAGGCTCCTTCGTCACCGTCATCGGCTCCAACGGCGCCGGCAAATCGACGCTGCTCGGCGTGCTCGCTGGCGATGTCATCCCGAGTGAGGGACAGGTGCTGATCGGCAAGAGCGAGGTGACGCGCAAATCGACGGCAGCGCGCGCCGGCCTGGTGGCGCGCGTCTTCCAGGATCCGCTGACTGGCAGCTGCGGCTCGTTGTCGATCGAAGAGAATCTTGCTCTGGCGGCCCGGCGCGGCGAAAAGCGCGGGCTTGTGCCGGCGCTTGGCGGCAAACGTCGGGACTATTTCAAGGAACGGATCGCCGAGCTTAATCTCGGGCTGGAAAATCGGCTGAAGGATCGCATGGATCTGCTCTCGGGCGGGCAGCGGCAGGCCGTGTCGCTCGTCATGGCGACACTTGCAGGCTCCGAGGTGCTCCTGCTCGACGAACATACGGCGGCGCTCGATCCCGGCATGGCTGAGTTCGTGATGGACCTCACGCAGAAGATCGTTGCCGAGCGCAAGCTGACGACGATGATGGTAACGCATTCCATGCGCCAAGCGCTGGATTACGGCCATCGCACGATCATGCTTCATGGCGGCGAGATCGTTCTCGACGTGGCGGGTGACAGCAGGAAGGACCTGCAGGTCGAAGATCTGATCGCCATGTTCCGCAAGATGCGCGGCCAGACACTCGATGATGACGCTTTGCTGATCGGCTGAGCCGATCGGCGAAGCCGATAGCGGCCTATCGCGCTTGGGTGAGCAGGATTTTGGCGGCGAAGACCGAGAAGACGCCGGCGAAGGTATAGTCCATGCCGCGCAGAACCTTCTTGTTGTTCTGCAGCCAGGACGCCAGCCAATCGGCGGCGAGGATCACGCTGGCATTGACCGGCATGCCGATCAGGATGAAGCAAAATCCGAGAAACAGCAGTTTCTGCGTAACGGCGGGATCGCCGGCGCTGACGAATTGCGGCAGGAAGGTCATGAAGAAAATGATGACCTTGGGGTTTAGAAGATTGACCCAGAAGCCGGATGAGATGTTGGCAAACGCGGTCCCCTTCTGCGTCTCGACCTTGGCGACCGTAAGTTTCGATCCGAAGCGGATCGCCTGTACTGCGAGCCAGAACAGATAGGCCGCGCCGCCGGTCTTCAGGATCAGGAAAGCCGTTGGTGAGGCAGTGATCAGCGCCGAGATGCCGAAGGCGACCAGCATGGTGTGGACGACGATGCCGAGGCTGGTGCCGACGACGACGAAGAGGGCAGACTTCTTTCCTTGGGCCAGCGCGCGGCTGATCGACAGCGTCATGTCGGGGCCGGGCGTCGCGGCAAGGAGGAGCGTCGCGGCGGCAAAGGCCAGAAGTGTTGGCAGGCTGGGCACGAAATCCATGGCACTCTCTGCAAGCCGGAAAAAACCTGACGATCTCTAATCCGGCTTTCAGAAAATTACCAATCAAACCTCCTGATGGCGACGATCACTTCTGCTCCAGGAAGGCCTTGAATTTGTCGGCATAGTCCTTGTGCCAGCGCGACAGCGGCGGGCGGTTCTCGATGATGTCGCCGGCCGCCCAGGCCATGCGGCGTTCATCGACCGGGCGGGTGACGTCGTTGTCCGGGCAGAGGATATAGAAATCGCCGCGTTCCAGGCTCTCGACCATGAAGTCGACGGTCTGTTCCGGTGTCCAGGCGCCAGCCGGCTTTTCCGCGCGGTCACCCTTGGTGAGGCCAGTGAAGACGAAGCCGGGGATCAGCAGGTGCGCCGAGATTTTTGACCCCGCGGTGTTGCGAAGCTCGTGTTCGAGCGCTTCGGTAAAGACTTTAACGCCAGCCTTGGAGATATTGTAGGCGGGATTGCCCGGTGGCGTGGTGATGCCCTGCTTGGAGCCGGTATTGATGATCAGGCCGGGCTCGCCATGGGACAGCATCTTCGGCCCGAAGACGCGTGTGCCGTTGACGACGCCCATCAGGTTGACGGCGAGGATATGGTCCCAATTGCCCTGCGGGCTGAAGATCGAGGTTTCCGGACCGATACCGGCATTGTTCATCAACACGTGGACGCGGCCAAAACGCTGGAGCACGGCGCGTTCAAGCGCCTCCAGGGAGTCGCGGCTGGCGACGTCGGTCTCGACCGCCATCACATCCTCTTCGCCGGCAATGGCCTTGAGTTCGTCGGCGGCGTTAGCCAGCCGGTCGCCGCCGAGATCGGCGATGACGACGCTCATGCCGCGCCCGGCAAAGTACTTCGCCGCCGCAAGCCCGATGCCGGAAGCGCCGCCGGTGATGACGGCAACATTGGACTTCTTGAAAATGTCTTGAATATTCGTCACGGGGACAGCCCCTCCTCGAGCGTTGTTCGCACGCAGCCGAATATGGGCGCCGCTTTCGCAGTGTCAAACGCTATCGGCGCCTCAGCGATCGCACTTGCCCTTGCGTCACGCGCCAATCTCGCTAAAAGTGCCGCGACACCGGGTTTTCGCCGGCCTTATGCAACGGACCTCATCATCATGGCATCATACAAAGACGTGAAGAAAGTCGTGCTCGCCTATTCCGGCGGCCTCGACACCTCGATCATCCTGAAGTGGCTGCAGACGGAACTCGGCGCCGAAGTCGTCACCTTCACCGCCGATCTCGGCCAGGGCGAGGAGCTGGAGCCGGCGCGCAAGAAGGCCGAGATGCTCGGCATCAAGGAGATCTACATCGAGGACGTCCGCGAGGAATTCGTCCGCGATTTCGTCTTCCCGATGTTCCGTGCCAACGCCGTTTACGAGGGCGTCTATCTGCTCGGCACCTCGATCGCCCGTCCGCTGATCTCAAAGCATCTGATCGATATCGCCCATAAGACCGGCGCCGATGCGATCGCCCACGGCGCGACCGGCAAGGGCAACGATCAGGTTCGCTTCGAGCTCTCCGCCTATGCCCTGAACCCCGACATCAAGATCATCGCGCCCTGGCGCGATTGGGCGTTCAAGAGCCGCACGGAGCTGCTGGCCTTTGCTGAACAGCACCAGATCCCGGTCGCCAAGGACAAGAAGGGTGAAGCTCCCTTCTCCGTCGACGCCAACCTTCTGCATTCATCTTCCGAGGGCAAGGTTCTCGAGGACCCTGCTCAGGAGGCGCCGGAATATGTGCATATGCGCACGATCTCCCCGGAAGCAGCGCCCGACAAGGCGACGACAATCAAGGTCGGCTTCCGCAAGGGCGATGCCGTGTCGATCAACGGTGTCGAGATGTCGCCGGCGACGCTGCTCGCCACGCTCAACACCTACGGCCGCGACAACGGCATCGGCCGTCTCGATCTCGTCGAGAACCGCTTCGTCGGCATGAAGTCGCGCGGCGTTTACGAAACGCCCGGCGGCACGATCCTGCTCTCTGCGCATCGCGCTATTGAATCGATTACGCTCGACCGGGGTGCCGCCCATCTCAAGGATGAGATCATGCCGCGTTACGCCGAGCTGATCTATTACGGTTTCTGGTTCTCGCCGGAGCGCGAGATGCTGCAAGCGCTGATCGACAAGAGCCAGGAGCATGTCGAAGGCGAAGTGACGCTGAAGCTCTACAAGGGCAACGTCATGGTCATCGGCCGCGAGAGCGAAAAGTCCCTCTACTCCGACAAGCTCGTCACTTTCGAGGACGACCAGGGCGCCTACGATCAGAAGGACGCGGCCGGCTTCATCAAGCTCAACGCACTGCGCCTGCGCACGCTCGGAAAGCGCAACCTCGCGAAGTAATCGCGGAATTCGTCTTCGGACGGACATCGGCCCGCCGGCATCGCCGCGCGGGCTTTTTATTGAATGAGTGGCAAGCGCGCCAATACCTCTCGGGGCATCCAAGATGACCGGATTGCCCCAACGACGCTCATCAATCGTCGCTGTTCGCGCGCCATCGCCTGCGTCCAGGTCTTGCCGATACCCTCTCCGCCAACGGTCAACAACTCCAGTTGACATGATCGTAAAATGGTGTCACTAGCAGCGACATTAATACATCATGAGAGACATAATGTCCCAACAGTCGCCCACACGAAAGTACAGTTCCCCCTTACGGGAATCGCAGGCCCAGGAAACACGGGAGCGCATCCTGCGCGCCACCTCAGACCTTCTCAACGGCAATGCGTTCGCGGACATTTCCATGGACGATGTTGCGCGGTCTGCCGGAGTGGAGAGGCGAACGGTGTTTCGGCATTTTGCAACGAAGGAAGCGCTGTTCGACGCGTTCTGGGTCTACATTAACCAGAACATGAATGCGGCGACCCTGCCAACGACCCTGGAGGAGCTTCTTCGCTCGCCCCTCGACGCCTTTCCGCAGTTCGACAAGAACGAAGGTATCATTCGCGCCAGCCTTCATACGCCCACGGGTCACGCCATGCGGATGCGGACGGTCAAGACACGGCGCGTTGCGTTCCGGACGTGCCTCGAAGACGCCAATCTGGATATAAATTCCAAGAGCGCCCGCAAGGTCGAGGCGCTCTTCCACCTTCTCTACAGCGCCAGCGCCTGGGAAACGCTTAAAGACTACGGCGGATTGACGGGGAAGGACGCGGGACAGGTCGCGTCCTGGGCGATGCAGGCGCTGTTGAAGGCTGCCGAGACTGACGAGAACTGATCACACACATGCCGGCAAGAGCCGGCCCGACGATGGAGCCGATAATGGATCAAGCATTCAAGACACGAGAGACCGCGGACGTCCTTTGGGTCATTCGCGACAAGGTGCAGTTCATGGGCGAAGTGCCGGAGAAGGGCTTGTCGATCCTGGAGGTGACCGTGCCTCCCGGTTCCGGTACGCCGCCGCACAAGCACGAATCCGTGGAGATATTCCGGGTCCTGAGCGGTGAGATCACTTTCACGGTGTTCGACAGCGTACCTCCCTCGCAGATGGTCGCGCGGACCGGCGACGTTCTCACCCTGCGGTCCTTCCAGCCGCACAATTATGCCAACACCGGAAGCCTTCCCGCCCAGATGATCGCAGTCGTGGAAGATTCGATGAGCCACTTCTTCCGCGACATCGGCCAGAGCGAAGTTCCGCCGGATGGCCCCCCTTCGGCGGAGGAAATCGGCGCGGTATTGGCGGCGTGCCAGAGGCACGGAATTGAGGTCCTGGGCACCTGATGGGTGACCGGGCGACGTCGCATCCGTCGCCCGGCCGACGGCGACCCGTTGCGGAAGCGCCCCGGACGCGGCGCCGGGCTCGAGCCCGGCCGATGCCAACCGGACGGTGATGACGACATGCAGATTGCGATTGGAGCGGTTCAGCTTCTCACGGAGCGCAGAACCGCTCTGACCTTTTCATGGCCGTGTCATCGCCCTTGACGGATGCCTGCCATCGCTTAGTCTGCTCCGGTCATTCTTCGGAGCATGTCCATGACGCAGTCCCTGCTCTTCGGCGCCTTTCTGGCGGCGCTGTTCTATGTGCTCATACCAGGCCCCGCCTTTCTGCAACTGCTCGGCATCGGCGCCGGGCAGGGGCGCAAGGCCGGCGCCTTGTTCATGATGGGGCATCTGGTCGGGGATCTCATCTGGTCGTCGCTGGCGCTGATTGCGATCGTCGGCGCCAAGACGATCGGAACCTTCGTCTTCGATCTGCTCGGGCTCGCCTGCGGTTTCTACCTCGCCTGGATCGGCTGGGGCGCCGTCAATGCCAAGCCAAAAGCGGATGGGCAGGCGCTTGTCGTGATCGAGCGGCCGTTCCGGCGTGGCCTGATTTTCGGGGTCACCAACCCGAAGGGGTACCCGGTGGCGCTTGCCACCTTCACGGCGCTGGTCGCGGGCTCGGCCGGTGCACTCGATTTCGAGGCGCTGCCGGTGCTTCTCGCTGTGTCCTTCCTGGGTTTCGTGACCGCCGACATCATCCTGATCGGCGTCATTGGCGCGGGTGCGGTGCGGCGCTTCTATCGCGCCCATGAGCGGCTGATCGTGCGCTCGTCCGGCGTCCTGTTCATGGGCTTTGCCGCCCAGGCGCTATGGCACGCCACGCCCGGTCTCATCGGTTGGCGCAAGGCCTAACTGCGATCATGCATTCAAGAAACTGACGATCGATTTCAGCGTCTGAACCTCATGAGGATCGCCGATCGACATGGCGACCTGCAGCTGGTTCTTGTAATAATCGAGGAAATTGAAACTCGTGCCGTCGGTGACGCCGGAGAGATCGATGATATTGCCTAGCGGATCGATCGCATGCATCGGCAGCGGTTCCGAAATCGCGGCGTAAGTGTTCTGGTCGATCAGGCCGCTATCGAAGCTTTGGCGGGCGTAGTTGCGCAGCTCGCCGGGGCTGACCGCGGTGAAATCCGGCCCTTGGTCGAGATTATCTTCGATGTGGAACGAGACCGGAGCCGGAGCCTTGGTCTCGATTTGAATATCGGCTGTCTTCGAATTTCCTGCGTTATTAGGGTTGTTTTTAAATAGCAAACTCTGAGAAGACCGCAGGGAAAAAATTTCCATGGCGCATGTCCCCTGGCAGGAAAGATCACCGGGAAACTAGCGCTTGTGGGTGATTCGCGTCAATCGTTAACAAACGGTTAATTTTCAACTGTGAAATCTTGCCCACCGGCTGACGTGCGTCAGATCGCCGAATGAGACAAAAGCCCATCGCGACGACATACCAATTCCGTGACGGCTCTCCTATATTGACCATCCCGCATACCAAAAGGAATTCTCCGATGGCTTCTCCCCACGATTTCAATCCGGCGCTCATCAACTGGGACGCTCTCCACGGCCTGCCACGGTTCGATGCCATCGATGACGGCGATTTTTCCGCCGCTTTCGACGCCGCACTCGCCGCGCACGAGCAGGAGATCGACGAGATTGCCGGAAACAGTGATGCGCCGACATTCGACAATACGGTGGTGGCGCTGGAGATTGCCGGCGATGCGCTCTCGCGCGTCTCGGCGTTGTTCTGGAACAAGGCCGGCGCCCATACCAACGATGTAATCCAGGCGCTGGAGCGGGAGATCTCGCCGAAGCTGTCGCGCCACTATTCGAAGATCGGCATGAATGCCCCGCTTTTTGCCCGCATCGACACGCTCTGGGAGAAGCGCGAAAGCCTCGGCCTGACGCTCGAACAGACACGCGTGCTCGAACGCCATTGGAAGGGCTTCGTCAAGTCGGGCGCCAAGCTCGAAAAGGCCGAGCAGGAGAAACTTGCCGCGATCAACGAAAGGCTTGCCGGCCTCGGCACCCGATTCGGCCAGAACGTGCTGGCCGACGAAAAGGCCTGGGCGCTCATGCTTTCCGACGGCGCCGAGCTTGCCGGGCTGCCGGAATTCCTGCGCGACGCGATGGCGGCGGCGGCGCGCGAACGCGGCGAGGAGGGCAAATATGCTGTGACGCTGTCGCGCTCGATCATCGAGCCGTTCCTGACCTTTTCGGAGCGCCGAGATCTGCGCGAACAGGCTTTTAATGCGTGGGTGGCGCGCGGCGCAAACGGCGGGGAAACCGACAACCGCGCCGTCATCAAGGAAACGCTGGCGCTGCGCCATCAGGTGGCGAAGCTGCTCGGCTACGGCAATTTCGCCGAGCTGAAACTCGACAACACGATGGCGAAGACGGCAGATGCGGTGAACGGCCTTTTGAAAGCCGTCTGGGCGCGGGCGGTCAAACGCGCCGGCGAGGAAGAGATCGACATCGCGGCGCTGATCGCCGAGAAGGGCCGGAACCACGAGGTGATGCCCTGGGACTGGCGCCACTACGCCGAAAAGATCCGAGCCCGGAAGTTCGATTTTTCCGAGGCCGAGCTCAAGCCCTATCTGCAGCTCGAAAAGATCATCGACGCCTGCTTCGATGTGGCCGGCCGGCTGTTCGGCATTCGCGCGGTCGAGAAGAAGGGTGTCGCGGCCTATCACCCCGACGTCAGGGTGTTCGAAATCAGGGATCGGGACGACAGGCTGGTCGCCCTCTTCCTCGGCGACTATTTCGCTCGTAGTTCGAAACGCTCAGGCGCCTGGATGAGCTCACTGCAATCGCAGCACAAGCTGCAACTGAAGAACGGCCGCCGCGGCGAGTTGCCGATCATCTACAATGTCTGCAATTTCGCCAAACCCGCCGAGGGCAAGCCGGCGCTGCTGTCGCTCGACGACGCCCGCACGCTGTTTCATGAATTCGGCCATGCGCTGCACGGCATGCTTTCAAACGTCACCTATCCCTCGGTTTCCGGCACCGGCGTCTCGCGGGATTTCGTGGAGTTGCCCTCGCAGCTCTACGAGCATTGGCTGACGGTTCCCGCCATCCTCAAGGAATATGCCGTGCATTTCGAGACAGGCGAGCCGATGCCGCAGGCGCTCCTCGACAAGGTGCTGGCGGCCCGCACCTTCAATGCCGGTTTCAACACCGTCGAATTCACCTCGTCGGCGCTCGTCGATATGGCGTTTCACACGCGACAGGCCGTCGACGATCCGATGGCGGTGCAGGCGGAGGTGCTGGCCGAGATCGGCATGCCGAAGTCGATCGTCATGCGCCATGCCACACCGCACTTTCAGCACATCTTCTCCGGCGGTTATTCGGCCGGCTATTATTCCTACATGTGGTCGGAAGTTCTCGACGCCGATGCCTTCGCCGCCTTCGAGGAGACGGGCGACGCTTTCAACGGCGAGATGGCGCGCAAGCTCAAGGAAAATATCTATTCCACCGGCGGTTCGGTTGATCCCGAGGATGCCTATAAGGGCTTCCGCGGCAAGCTGCCGAGGCCGGATGCTATGCTGGTCAAAAAGGGACTCGCCACCTTCGAGGAATTGACAGGCAGCGACGCTTAAGACAGTTTGATGACAGAGAAGCGAGCGGCATGGCGGCAGCCATGCCGCAGCTTTCGCGCGCGACCCCCTTTCGCAATCGCGAAAAAACCGGTAAGAGCGCGCCAAACGTAAATGGCGCGTCCACTTGGCGTAGCGCCCCAGCCTCAGAGATTATGACATATGGCACTTCGCAACATCGCGATCATCGCGCACGTTGACCATGGCAAGACCACTCTCGTTGACGAGCTTCTGAAACAGTCCGGCTCCTTCCGCGAGAACCAGCGCGTCATGGAACGCGTGATGGATTCCAACGACATCGAAAAAGAGCGCGGCATCACCATTCTCGCCAAGGCGACCTCCATCGAATGGAAGGACACGCGCATCAACATCGTCGACACGCCCGGCCACGCCGACTTCGGTGGTGAAGTCGAGCGCATTCTCTCGATGGTGGACGGCGCGATCGTTCTCGTGGACGCTGCCGAGGGCCCGATGCCGCAGACCAAGTTCGTTGTCGGCAAGGCCCTGAAGGTCGGCCTGCGTCCGATCGTTGCCATCAACAAGATCGACCGTCCCGACGCCCGCGCCGACGAAGTCGTCAACGAAGTCTTCGACCTTTTCGCCGCCCTCGATGCGACCGACGAGCAGCTCGACTTCCCGATCCTTTACGGTTCCGGCCGCGCCGGCTGGATGAACTACGATCCGGCAGGCCCGAGCGACGAAGGCCTCGCACCGCTGCTCGACCTCGTCGTCAAGCACGTGCCCGAGCCGAAGGTTGAGGAAGGTCCGTTCCGGATGATCGGCACGATCCTCGAAGCCAACAACTTCCTCGGCCGCATCATCACCGGCCGCATCGCGTCCGGTTCGATCAAGCCGAACCAGGCCGTCAAGGTTCTCGGCCAGGACGGCAAGCTGATCGAACAGGGCCGTATTTCCAAGATCCTCGCCTTCCGCGGCATCGAGCGCCAGCCGATCGAGGAAGCGCATGCGGGCGACATCGTCGCCATTGCCGGCCTTTCCAAGGGTACGGTCGCCGACACCTTCTGCGATCCGTCGGTGACGGAAGCCCTGAAGGCGCAGCCGATCGACCCGCCGACCGTCACCATGTCCTTCATCGTCAATGACTCGCCGCTTGCCGGCACCGAAGGCGACAAGGTGACGAGCCGTGTCATCCGCGACCGCCTGTTCAAGGAAGCCGAAGGCAACGTCGCCCTCAAGATCGAGGAAAGCGCCGATAAAGATTCGTTCTTCGTCTCCGGCCGTGGCGAACTCCAGCTCGCCGTTCTGATCGAAAACATGCGCCGCGAAGGCTTCGAGCTTGCCGTTTCGCGTCCGCGCGTCGTCATGCACAAGGACGAGAGCGGCCAGCTCCTGGAGCCGATCGAGGAAGTTCTGATCGACGTCGATGAAGAACATTCCGGCGTCGTCGTGCAGAAGATGTCCGAGCGCAAGGCAGAGATGGTCGAGCTTCGCCCGTCGGGCGGCAACCGCGTCCGTCTGGTGTTTTACGCGCCGACCCGCGGCCTGATCGGCTATCAGTCGGAACTGCTGACGGATACGCGTGGTACGGCGATCATGAACCGCCTGTTCCACAGCTACCAGCCCTACAAGGGTGAGATCGGCGGCCGCGTCAACGGCGTGCTGCTCGCCAACGAAGCCGGTGAAGCCGTTGCTTACGCCCTGTTCAACCTGGAAGACCGCGGCCCGATGATCATCGACGCCGGCGAAAAGGTCTATATGGGCATGATCATCGGCATTCACACGCGTGACAACGACCTCGAAGTCAACGTGCTGAAGGGCAAGAAGCTGACCAACATCCGCGCCGCCGGCAAGGACGAAGCCGTCAAGCTGACCCCGCCGATCCGCATGACGCTGGAGCGCGCGCTCTCATGGATCCAGGAAGACGAACTCGTCGAGGTCACGCCGAAGTCCATTCGCCTGCGGAAGATGTATCTCGACGCCAACGACCGCAAACGGTTCGAAAAGACCAAGGCGGCTCTCTAAGAGCCCAGTCGTTCCCCCTTTCAAACCCCGGCCTTCGAGCCGGGGTTTTTTATTGTGCGCTGCGCTGATTCCGACTTGTGACAATCGTTAAAAAAGCGTTAAATTTTATCCGTCGTCCACATATCAAGTCTGTGGGCAAACGATCACGATGCGCTCGCCGCATATGGTTAATTGCCTGCGGCAGGACCAGAGTAAACGTTATGAAGACGTTGTCGATCGATGTCCGGCGGGCCGAACCGCACGATGCCCGAGCCATTTCGGAAACGCACAGGCTCGCCTGGCAACACACCTATGCGGGCATCATTCCGCATCGCGCGCTGACGCAGATGATCGAGCGACGCGGCGAAAATTGGTGGCGCAAGGCAACACGCGGACCCGCGACGTTGCTGGTTCTCGATGTGGCAGGGACAGTCGCCGGTTATGCGACGCTCGGTCTCAACCGTGCCCGCGCCCTGCCGCAGGAAGGTGAAATCTACGAGCTTTATCTTCGCCCCGAATATCAGGGAATCGGTCTCGGCCACATGCTGTTCGGCGAGGCGCGCCGGCTGTTGAAGTCGCTCGGCTGCAACGGGCTGGTCGTCTGGTGCCTTGAAGAAAACGAGGCCGCCAGCCGCTTCTACCGCCATCATGGCGGGACCGATTTCTGCGAAGGCATGGAAAATTTCGATCACAAGCAGTTGAAGAAGATCGGTTTCATCTGGAACTGATCGGCCTGCTCGAGCGTCGCACACCTCTCCTCTAAAGTTTTTGCGGCATCACGCCTGTGTCATCACGCATCGGTGATCTGCCGTGTTGCGTTGCGAGATGAAACTGATTATCTGGCTTCGAGCAATTCAACCCCGCGGGAGTATCCTATGCGCATCGACGCCATTTCAATCGGTAATAATCCACCTGAAGACGTCAACGTTATCGTCGAGGTTCCTGTTGGCGGTCATCCGATCAAGTATGAAATGGACAAGGATGCCGGCACGCTGGTCGTTGATCGTTTCCTCTACACGCCGATGACCTATCCGGGCAATTACGGTTTCGTACCACACACGCTGTCTGAAGATGGCGACCCGATCGACGTGCTGATCGCCAGCACCCGACCGCTGGTTCCGGGCTGCGTCATCAACGTGCGTCCGATCGGCGTCCTGAAGATGGAAGACAATTCCGGCAAGGACGAGAAGATCATTGCCGTGCCGTCGCCGAAGCTGACGCTGCGCTACGAGAAGGTGAAGGACTTTACCGATCTTCCGGAGATCACGCTGAAGCAGATCGAGCATTTCTTCGAGCACTACAAGGACCTGGAGCCCGGCAAGTGGGTGAAGATCTTCGGCTGGGGCGATTCCAAGGAAGCCGGCCAGCTCATCATCGAGGCCGTCGAGCGGGCCAAGAAGGCGAAGGGCTGAACCCTCAGCCCAATAACGCTTCGAGCTTTTTTACCAAATCCTCCGGGTCGCCCTCAATCCGGAGGATTTTTTTACGCGCCGTCTCGCCGGAGACGAGGCTGATGCTGGATTTCGGAATGCGCAGCGACCGGGCGATCAGAAGGATCAGCGCCTTGTTGGCCTTGCCCTTCTCGGGCACTGATGTGACGCGCGCCTTCAACAGGGTCTCGCCGTCGCCATCCGCTTCGACGCCATCGATCGCGTCACGCCCGCCATTCGGCGTCAACCGAACGGCCAGGCGCAGCTGATCGCCGGAAAATCTCCAGGGAGGGCTCAAGCGACCAGCGGGTATAGCGTAGTCCAAAGGAAGGTACGCAGGAAGAAGATGATCACCAGCAGGATGATCGGAGAAATATCGATGCCGCCGAGATTCGGAAGCAGACGGCGGATCGGCTTCAGCGCGGGTTCGGTGACATTGTAGAGGAACATGCCGACCGAATTGACGAACTGGTTGCTGGAATTGATGACGTTAAACGCATAGAGCCAGGAGAAAACGGCACTGGCAATCAGGATCCAGGTGTAAATATTCAAAACCAAATCAATGGTTTGAAACAAGGCAAACATCGTCGTCTCCAATTGGTTGTTGACAGACATGTAGACATTGGCGACTAAACGGGCAAGTGCCGTGTCGAAACGCATGGCAGATCATGTTTAACGGGCGGCCTCGCAGCCATTCCGGCGCGCCCGCTTCCTCGGACAGGGCCCCATGTCGTTTTCGCCTACCGGAGACCGTTTCGCCGCGTTTCGGCATTCGTCCTACACGCGTTTCTTCTTCGCGCGCTTTCTGCTTTCCTTCTCGCAACAGATCGTCAGCGTTGCCGTCGGCTGGCAGATGTACGACCAGACCGGCAAGGCGATCTATCTCGGCCTGATCGGGCTCGTACAGTTCCTGCCGTCGCTGCTGCTCATTCTCGTGACCGGTTCGATCGCCGATCGGCACAATCGCCGGGCCATCGCCGCTCTTTGCTCTCTGGTGAGCGCGCTCTGCACGCTGGCGCTGCTCGTCATGACGGCGACGGGAACCTTCGCGCCCTGGCCGGTCTTTGCGGTGCTTCTGATTTTCGGGATCGAGCGCGCCTTCATGTCGCCGGCGGTGCAGTCTCTCGCACCCAACCTCGTGCCCGAGCGCGCCCTTTCCAATGCGATCGCCTGGAATTCATCGTCCTGGCAGCTTGCGGCGATCACCGGGCCTGTAATCGGCGGCCTGCTCTATGGGGTCAGTGCGACGACCGCCTATACGGTGGCGGTCATCTTTTCCGTCCTCGGGGCGGCTCTCCTCTTCATGATCCCGAAGCCGGAACAGAAGACGACGGGTGAGGCGAAGAGCTGGGCGATGATCCTCGGCGGCTTCAGTTTCATCCGCGCCGAAAAAGTCGTGCTCGGCGCGATCTCGCTCGATCTCTTCGCCGTTCTGCTCGGCGGCGCCACGGCGCTGATGCCGATTTTCGCCCGCGATATTCTGACGCTTGGCCCTTGGGGCCTTGGACTGCTACGGGCAGCACCGGGGCTCGGCGCCATCGTCATGGCGATCTTCCTCGCCGCCTATCCGCTGAAACACCGCGCCGGCCTCTATATGTTCATCGGCGTCGCTCTGTTCGGTGTCGGCACCATCATCTTCGGCGCCTCGTCCAATACAGAAATTTCGATCGCAGCGCTGGCGCTGATGGGCGCGGCCGACATGGTGTCGGTCTATGTGCGCGAGAGCTTGATCGCGCTCTGGACGCCGGATCAGCTGCGCGGGCGGGTCAATGCGGTCAACATGGTCTTCGTCGGCGCTTCCAACGAACTTGGAGAGTTCAGGGCGGGCACGATGGCATCGGTCTTCGGCGCGGTGCCGGCAGTCGTCATCGGCGGGCTCGGAACACTGGCGGTCGCGGCGATCTGGGCTTCAAGTTTCCCGAAGCTGCGCAGGATCGACACGCTCGACGCGCCCGCCTGACCACTAAACGGGATTATGCTCGCAGAGCGATAGACGGTGTCGCCTTCGCCGACTTTCCCTCGAAGACGAGATCGAGGAATTCTGTCAGCCAGGCTCTCAGCGGCGCGTCGAACAGCATGCGGCCTTCGAGGTGTTCGCGGCCCTGCTGGGCGTTCGGCAGAATGAAGCGATGCGCGCCGTGCACGACCCAGCGATGCATCATCACTCGGGTGAGTTCGGCATGGAACTGCAGGCCCCAGGCGTTGCCGTCGTAATGGAAGGCCTGGTTCGGGTAGGCATCGCCTTCGGCGAGCAGATCGGCGCCGTGTGGCAGCTCGAAACCTTCGCGGTGAAAATGATAGACCATCTTCGGCCAGTGCATCAGCAGGCGGCCTTTCTCGGTCGGGTGCAGCGGGTACCAGCCGATCTCCGTCGAGCCGTCGGCATTCGGCTGTACCTTGCCGCCGAGATGACGCACCAGCATCTGGGCCCCGAGGCAGATACCGAGAAAAGGGCGTTTTTCCCGTAGCGGAACCTCGATCCAGTCGATCTCCTTCTTGACGAAGTCATCCGGATCGTTTGCGCTCATCGGTCCGCCGAAGACGACGGCGCCGGCATGGTCTGCGAGCGTCGTCGGAAGCGGATCACCGAGGACCGGGCGACGGACATCGAGGCAGTAGCCTTTTTCGACCAGCAATTGCCCGACACGGCCGGCACTAGACCGCTCCTGATGCAGGACGATAAGGATCGGGCGCCGGTCGCGGCCCGGATTTTGCTCAGTCGGCATCATCTTGCGCAACCTGGATATCCGTGACCCTGGCGGCCGCCTCCTGCCGCTTCTGAATGCGTTCGCGTGAGGAGACGCCGAGCAGATCGGCGATACGCCAGATGACATGGTCTTCCATCTCGCTGCGCTCGCCATCGGCGTAAACGATGTCCCAGAGAATGCCGATCAGCTCCAGCCGTTGCTCGGTATCGAGATGGCGTTTCAGGTCGGCGGTGAAGCGATAATAGTCGACGGCGGAGCTTTCGGCTTCGAGGCCGGCGGCCATCAAAGCATCGAGCTGCTTGCTGTCGAGCGAATACTGCTCCTTCAAGAGCTTGCGCAGCCGCTTCTTTTCACTAGCCTTGATCTGACCGTCGGCTTCCATCACCTGCATGCAGAGTGCTGCCACTGCGATGCGCGGGTCATCGGGGGCAAAACCTTTCTTTGGACGATCGGCGGTGAGCTTCTGGAAGAATGCCTGAAAGCGTTCGAACATGCGGGTTTCGTTCCGTGTCAGAAAAGGCGAAGCCGTGTCTTGGGTTCCGGTTCCGTCCTGGGATCGCGAACGCCGGGATCATCCGGCAATCCGCCGAAAAAGGGCTTTGCTTCGTTCGGTGCTGGCGCTTTGTCGCTGGCGGTGGATTCGGCCGGTTTCGGCTTTGCCGGTGCCGGTGACTGTGCCGGCGCCGGGCGCACGGCCTCGGCGATCGTCGCGGCGCGTTCCAGTTCGATGATGCGATGATCGTTGACCGGGCTCTCTGGCCTGACGTCACGCAGCGGCGGCAGGGTCTTCAGAGCCGTTTCGATCGAGGCGGGCGCCGACCCTTCTTCGAGCGGCCCCTCGATCTGACCGAAGGGCGCCTTCCATTCGAAGGCGTCGAGACGACCCGTGACCGGCGACACCGGCAGCCATTTGTCGGAGACGAAACCATCCGCCACCCAGGCGGGATCGCGCGGGGCTTTCAGTGCCTGGGCCAGCCAGTGGCGCACGCGGCCCTGGTCGCCGGTCTCGGCTTCCTCTATGTCGGCGAGCAGCAGAAAGGCGGCTTCTCGCGGTTCAATACGCGCCGCCGCTTCCGCCTTGGCGCGCGCCTTGGCGAATTCCTGCGCGTCGAGCGCCGCCTGGGCGACGACGAGAAGAGATTCGACATTGTTCGGGCGCATCGCTTCCAGGCGTTCGGCGCGCTTCAGCCGGTCGAGCGTGGAATCGCCGCTGCGGGCTCTGACATAGGTCTGGCCGATCTCGGGATGAGGCGCCGATTTCCACACCTGTTCGAGGATCGAAGCGGCCTTGCGCAGACCGCCTTCGCGGAACAGTGCCTTTGCGGCAATGAGAGCGGCCGGAACGAAATCGGCGGCGAACTTCAGCGCCTGCAGGGCGTCGTCGCGGGCGCCGGCCGGGTTGCCTTCCAGCTTCTCGGCGGCGCGTGCCGTCAGGAGCACGGCGTGCAGGCGGTTGGCCTCGGGTTTTTCGACGACGCGGGCGGCCTTCTGCTGTTCGAGCAGTCGGATCGCATCGTCCCAGCGGCCAGCCTGGCTGCGATATTCGAGGGTCGCCTGGGCGGCCCAAGGCAGATAAGGTGCATTGTCGGCGGCCTTTTCGGCGTATTGGCGGGCGGCCTCGTTGGCTCCGAGGCGGCGGGCTTCGAGATAGAGGCCGCGCAGGCCAAGCTCCCGCGTTTCCGGGTCGTTGGCCATGGCTTCGAACTTGGCGCGCGCCTCATCATGGCGGCCTTCGATCAGTGCGGCCTGGGCCTCGAGCAGATTGATCAGCGGCTCCTGATCGGCGCGGATGAGGCCACGCGAACGAGCCGCCATCTTGCGGGCGAGCAATGCATTGCCGGCGCCGGCAGCGATTAGGCCGGTCGACAGCGCCTGATAGCCGCGGTCGCGCTTGCGGGCGCGGAAATAGCGGGTCACCGAATGCGGCGAAGTCCAAATCAACCGGACGAACCACCACGCGATCATCACGGCGGCGATGAGGGCGATGATCGCGCTGACGGCGACGATCAGTTTCGTCTGGTAGATCTGGCCTTCCCAGATCAGCGAGATGTCGCCGGGACGATCGGCGAACCAGGAAAAGCCATAGGCGAGAAGCAGGACGAGCAGGGCGAAGATGACAAGCCTGGTCATGGTCTCACCCTTCCTTGCCGGCGCCGGCGACCGCCTTCGACAGCGCCCCGCCAACCAGCTCCTCGACACGGATGCGCGCCTCCAGAGACTGCTTGAAGGCAGCGGAGGCCTGCTTGCCGGCAGCCGGCAGATTGTTCCATTCGGCGGAAGCGCCGGGCAGATCGCCGTTCTTCACCTTGTCCTCCAGGCGGGCGGCGATCGCCTCAACGCTTTCGCCTTCGATATTGCCGACGGGTCGGACCGTCACCAGTGATTTTGCGCTCGCCATCAGCCGATCCGACCAGCTCTGGTTTGGATCCGGCTGATTGATCGATTCGATGATGGCGTTGGCAACGTCGGGAACCTGACGCATCAGCTCGGCGCGTGAGGGAACGCCGGTCTCGGCAAAAGCGCGCAGATCCGTAACGGCAGGATCGTCGGGTGCGACGCCAGCGAAGGTATCCAGCTCGGCCAGGAACGGCCCGCCGCGATCGATCGCTGCCTTCAGGGCGGCTGCCGCGATCGCCCGCGCGACGGCAACATCCTCGCGCGGCTCGTTGAGCTTCTTTTCGGCCTCGGCCAGGCGCTTGGCGATATCGGCATCGCTGCTCGTCTGCTGGTCGGAGGACTGGGCAAGCATCGAGCGCAGCTGATCGACCTGACTGCTGAGCTCCGCAACCTTCTGGTTGAGAGCCTCGACATTTGCCGGATCCGCCGATGGCCCCGCCGCGGAGTTCTTCGCAGCCGTTTCCAGCGCGGCGATCCGCGTCTCAAGCGCGCCGTCGCCCGTGTTTGCGGGATTGGCGGCAAGGTTGGCGACGGTCTGTTTCAAGCCGTCGATCTCGCCGGAGAGATCGGCCACCTCGGGCGAGGTGGTCTCAGGCGCGGAGGAACCCGGGAGGTAACCGGCATATTGAATGACGCCTGCGCCAAGCAGCGCCACGAGGCCGCCGAAAATGCCGGCGGCGATAAGACCGGAGGTGCCGGCGCCCCGCGGCGCGGGCTGTTCGGCAGGGGGCGTGAAGGAAGGTTCGGCGACTGCCGGCGTCTCCTCCTCCGGCTCCGATTCGGGCTTGCTTTCAGGTTGAGGCTGCGACGCCGCTTCGGTTTCCGGCGCCGGGCCAAGATCCGCAGGGGGGCTGTCGGCGTCGCCGGCATCGTTGTTCACCGGCTTTGTGGTATCGGCTTCGGAGGCGAAGTCCTGTGCATCGAGGTCGATCGTGACCGGCTCATCGGCGCTCTTCGAATGGCGTGGCGGGTTTCCCGATACCATGAGGTCCTCTTTATCCTGCATTGCAACGAAACTAGACAGTGATGCCAATTAAGGGAAGAGGTTAGATCAAATTTGGGCGGTTTGGGCCTTTCCTGGTCAGATTGAAGCATTCTGTTGGCTCAAACGGAGTCGGAGGGTCGACCGGCCGGCGCGCGTCGTAGCCAAGCTCCACGGCCAAGCCGGCCGGTCGATCAGCCGGCCCGTTTCAGCCAACCCTCCCGCAGATTTGCGTGGCAAATCTGCAAGACTTTGGAATCGCCGGACGCACTTGTCGCTTCGCCACGGCGAAGCGGTGCGGCCGGTGGGCCGGGCATGTTTCCGCCAGGATCAGAGGCGATCGGCTCGGACGTACCTTGGGGTATGCCCGTCGCCAATCGCCTCTGCCCTGACGAAAACCTGCTCCGGCAGAATGCTTCAATCTGACCAGGAAAGGCTCAAAAGCCTTCAAAGCAGCGACAAAAGACTTTGCTCATCCGGCATGGATGAAATCGCCACAGTTTTTTTCAGGGACATCGGAATGGCCTGCGCCACCGTTTCGCTCAGGCAGAGAAGGCGGATTTCGCGGTGTCCCGACAGGGCTGATCGCAGCTCCGCCAGGCGAAAAAAATCTTCCACCGTCTGCCGGGAATAGAAGAGAACGGCGTTAGGGCGGCCGCCGGAAAAGACAGCTTCGATCTCGGCCGGGCTCGGAGCAACCGGCGTCATGCGATAGCATTCGGCGACCGAAAAGCGGATGCCGAGTTGGCGCAATCTTGTTTCGAAGGTTTCGGCGCGCGGCAGTCCGGCGAGGTAGAGCAACTCCTCCGCTCCCTGCGTGGCGATGAGATCGGCGAGATCGCGGCCGTTGCCTGCGGACGCGGCGACCGAACGGAAGCCGAGTCCGCGCGCCTCTTGCGCCGTCATCTCGCCGACCGCAAAAAGCGGGCGGACAAGATGCGGACGAAGTTTCTCGCCGAGCGCGGATGCGACCCTGACGGCTTCGGCGCTGGTCACCGCGATCGCGCCGCTGGTGGCTTCGAGCGCGGCCGCGGCTGCGGCACTGTCGTGCTGTGGCCGGCGCAGCGGCAGCAGCAGAGGCTCGTGGCCCATATCGCGCAGACGTTGTGCTGTTCTTGTCGCTGAATGCGCGGGGCGGGTGACAAGCACACGCATGGCTGCTTCAGTGCCAGTCGTCGAAGAAGGTGCTGCCGGCTCTTGCGCGCACATCCTGGCCGGCGCGGGTGCCGAGTGCGGCCGCATCGCGGCGGTGGCCGTCCGTCGTCACCGCATGCTGGCTGCGGCCGTCTGGCGTGAGGATCAGGCCGGAGAAGCGGATCAGGTCGCCCTCGCAGACGGCATAGCCGGCGATCGGCGTGCGGCAGGAGCCGTCGAGAGCAGCGAGGAAGGCGCGCTCGCAGGAGACGGTGTCGAAGGTCGCGGCATCGTTGACCGATGCCAGCAGCTCGTCGATCCTCGTATCGCCGATCCGGCTCTCGATGCAGATTGCCCCTTGGGCGGGCGCCGGCGGGAAGGCGTCGGAGTCGAGGATATCGGTCAGCGCTTCGACCTTGCCGAGGCGCTTGAGGCCGGCAAGCGCCAGCAGCGTCGCGTCCACCTGACCTTCTTCGAGCTTGCGCAGCCGGGTTTCGACCGAACCGCGGAAGACTATGACGTTGATGTCGGGTCGCATGCGGCGGATCAGCGCCTGGCGGCGCAGTGACGAGGAGCCGACGGTGGCGCCATGCGGCAGGTCGATCAGTTTGGGTGCGGTGCGGCCGATGACGGCGTCGCGGATATCCTCGCGCGGCAGAAAGGCGGACAGATGCAGGCCGTCCGGCAGGTGCGTCGGCATGTCCTTGGCGGAGTGCACGGCGAAATCCAGCTCGCCTGAGACGAGCTTCTGTTCGAGCTCCTCGGTGAAGAGGCCTTTGCCGCCGATTTCAGCCAGCGACCGGTCGGTGATGCGATCGCCCTTGGTCGACAGCACGACGATCTCGAACATCTCTTCAGGCAGGTGATGCGCCGCCATCAGCCTGTCGCGGGCCTCATGCGCCTGGGCAAGCGCCAGCGGGCTGCCCCGCGTGCCGATCCGGAAAGGTTTTGTTTGCATCCGCTCTGTTCCGTTGTTACCGGAGTTCTCGTAAACGGGTTTCGGCCCCATCGCAATGAACGAACAGGCCTTATGGTTCCCTTTCTGCGCATCCTTGGCATCGAGACGAGCTGCGACGAGACCGCCGCGGCGATCGTCGAGCGCGATGCGGAGGGCCATTCCAGGATACTCTCCGACGTCGTGCTTTCCCAGCTCGACGAGCACAGCGCCTATGGCGGCGTCGTGCCGGAGATCGCCGCGCGCGCCCATGTCGAGGCGCTGGACGAGTTGATCGAGGAGGCGCTGAAGCGCGCCAATGTGTCGCTGGCTGATGTCGACGCCATCGCCGCCACGTCAGGCCCGGGGCTGATCGGCGGGCTGCTTGTGGGATTGATGACCGGCAAGGCGATTGCAAGGGCGGCCGGCAAGCCGCTCTATGCGGTCAACCATCTCGAAGGCCATGCGCTGACGGCGCGGCTGACCGACGGGCTTTCCTTTCCCTATCTGATGCTGCTCGTCTCCGGCGGCCATACCCAGCTCATCCTGGTGCGCGGCGTCGGAGATTATGAGCGCTGGGGCACGACGATCGACGACGCGCTCGGCGAAGCCTTCGACAAGACGGCAAAACTGCTCGGCCTGCCCTATCCCGGCGGCCCGGCAGTGGAACGCATGGCGCGGGACGGCAACGCCGATCGCTTCGATTTTCCGCGGCCACTGGTCGGCGACGCGCGGCTGGATTTCTCCTTCTCCGGTCTGAAGACGGCGGTGCGGCAGGCGGCGCAGGAGATCGCGCCGCTCAGCGATCAGGACGTGGCGGATATCTGCGCTTCGTTCCAGCGGGCGATTTCACGCACGCTGAAGGACCGCATCGGCCGCGGCCTGCAGCGTTTCAAGGCCGAGTTTCCGGTCAACCAGGAAAAACCGGCGCTCGTCGTTGCCGGCGGTGTCGCCGCCAATCTCGAACTGCGGGCGACGCTGCAGGGTCTTTGCGACAAGAACGGCTTCCGCTTCATCGCGCCGCCGCTGAGCCTCTGCACCGACAATGCCGTGATGATTGCCTGGGCAGGGCTGGAGCGGATGGCGACGGGTGCGGTCCCGGATGCACTCGACGTCCAGCCGCGCTCGCGCTGGCCGCTCGATGCCAATGCGGAAAGGCTGATCGGCTTTGGAAAGAGAGGAGCCAAGGCATGAGCGAAAGGATCGCCGTCGTCGGATCGGGCGCTTTCGGCACGGCGCTTGCAGCCGTCATCGCCCTTGCCGGTCGCAGCACAGTGACGCTCGTCGGGCGCAATCCACCGCTGATGGCCGATCTGAAGAGCGAACGTCTGCATGATGCCGTGCTGCCCGGCATTGTTCTGCCGGAATCGCTCGAATTTGCCGCCGAGGCGGAGGCGATCGCCGGCGCCTCCATCGTGCTTTTTGCGATGCCCTCGCAGGCGCAGGCGGATGCGGCGCGGCATTATGGCCCATATCTGTCGAAAGACGCCATTGTCGTCACCTGTGCCAAGGGCATCGAGCGGGCGACCGGCAAGCTGTTGACCGACATGCTGGAGCGGGAACTGCCGGACCATCCGATCGCGGTGCTCTCGGGTCCGGGCTTTGCTGCCGATATCGCCAAGGGCCTGCCGACGGCGATGGCAATCGCGGCGGCGGATATGGAGACTGCCGAGCGGCTCGCCCAGGCGATATCAGGTCGGACCTTCCGGCTCTATGCCTCCAGCGACCGCATCGGCGTGCAGCTCGGCGGTGCGCTCAAGAATGTGCTGGCGATCGCCTGCGGCATCGTCGAAGGCCGCGGCATCGGCGAATCCGCCCGTGCGGCGCTGATTGCCCGCGGGCTCGCGGAAATGTCACGCTTCGTCGTCGCCAAAGGCGGGAAGGCGGATACGGTGCGCGGGCTATCCGGTCTCGGCGATCTGGTGCTGACGGGAACGAGCCATCAATCGCGCAACCTGCGCTTCGGCATTGCGCTCGGGCGCGGGGAAAAGGCCGATCCGCTGCAGGGCGCGCTGGTGGAAGGCGCGCTTGCCGCCTCGGTCGCCTCGCGACTTGCCGCGGAGCTTTCGATCAGCATGCCGATCACCGACGCCGTTTCCGCCATCATCGACGGCAGGCTCGATATATCGGACGCCATCGAGCAGTTGATGACGCGTCCAATCACCACCGAATAGGAGAATAGACATGCTTTTCGCCCTGCTCTGCAAGGACAAGCCGGGACATCTGAACGTTCGTTTGGAGACGCGGCCGACGCATCTTGCCTATCTCGACAAGCTCAATGCCGAAGGCAAGCTTTCCATGGCCGGGCCTTTCCTTGACGACGAGGGCAAAGCCTGCGGCAGCCTGGTGCTTGTCAAGGCGGAGACGGCGCAAGAGGCAAAGGCGCTGGCCGACGCCGACCCTTACGCCATGGCCGGTTTGTTCGAAAGCGTCGATATCAAGCCCTTCAACTGGGTCTTCAACAAGCCGGAGGCGTGAGCATGGCGCATTGGCTTTATAAATCCGAACCTGCCTCCTGGTCCTGGGAGCAGCAAAAGGCCGCCGGCGAAAAGGGCACGGAATGGACCGGCGTGCGCAACTATCTGGCGCGCAACAACATGCGGGCGATGCAGATCGGCGACAAAGGGTTCTTCTACCATTCCAATGACGGGCTGGAGATCGTCGGCATCGTCGAAGTCGCAGCGCTGTCGCATCCCGACCCCACCGCAAAAGGCGATCCGAAGTGGGATTGCGTCGATATCCGCGCCGTCATGGACATGCCGAAGCCGGTGACGTTGAAGGATATCAAGGCGAACGAGAAGCTCACCAAGATGTCGCTCGTCACCTCCATGCGCCTTTCCGTGCAGCCGGTCACCGACGATGAGTGGGCCGAAGTCTGCCGCATGGGCGGGCTCGACAATCCCCCGCGTTGAAAACCGATCCGGAAGCCTTCATCCGCGCCAATACCAGTCTGATGGCGCCGCCGCATGTGCCGGAAATTTCGCTCCATCTGGCCAGCGAGGCGCATGAGCTCTGGCTGAAGACGGAGGAAGAGCTGGAAGCGATCGGTCTGCCGCCGCCTTTCTGGGCTTTCGCCTGGGCGGGCGGGCAGGGACTGGCGCGCTACATTCTCGATTATCCGGAAATGGTGCGCGGCAAGCGCGTGCTGGATTTTGCCAGCGGCTCCGGCCTCGTCGGGATTGCGGCGATGATGGCCGGTGCGCGTGAGGTGACGGCCGCCGATATCGATCCCTGGGCGGAGACGGCGATCCGGCTGAACGCCAGGGCCAACGGCGTTTTTCTCGGATTTACCGGCGCCGATCTGATCGGACAGGATATCGCCGGCGATGTCGTGCTTGCCGGCGACGTCTTCTACGACCGTGTCTTCGCCGATGCGCTCGTTCCCTGGCTGACGAGGCTGACGGGGGAAGGCATATTGGTTCTGGTCGGCGATCCCGGGAGAAGCTATCTGCCACGGGAACAGCTGGAATTCTGTGCGGCCTATCAGGTGCCGGTGACGCGGGCGCTGGAGGACAGCGAAATCAAGAAGACGACGGTCTGGCGCTTCGGCTCAAGATCTTAAGGCCGGATCACGCAGACATTGGCCTCGTAGCTGCAGGGATCGTCCTGGACGCCGACGTCGATGACCTTCGCATTCGGCGCCTGGGGCGCGAGCCGTGCGCCCGGATAATACCCATAGCCATAGCCATTGCCGCCGACATAAGTCCCGCCATCGATCTGATAGGCATAGGAGCCGGCATAGGTGTCGCCGCTGCCGCCACCCGGCGGCTGGGGCGCGAAGATAACCAGGCTGCTGCGGGCAACGCGATTTGTCGCCGGGGACGAAAACTGCTTCAGGAACGGCATACGCTCCCTGCCGGGTCGGCGAATATAGGCGCTGTCGAAACGGATGCCGCGATCGCGCCAGCCGAGGCGTTGGCCGAGAAGCAAGCCATTGTGCAAGACGTGGCGGTGGCCAAGGAAGCGATGATCGGCAAAGCGATGATCGAAACGGCGCTCGCCGGCGGCGGCAGGCAAGGCGACAAGCGCGGAGAGCCCAAGCAGGGCGACTGCAGACAGACTGCGAAACATGGATGTCGGCCTCCGGAATTCCCGATCGTTAACAAATCGTTAATGCCAGATTGCGCCAAAAGCCGCTGCTTGTCCATGCGCCTGGAAGGAACGGCATAAATATTAAGCCGAGTTTCGTTGGGGCGGTTCAGCCTCTTCGCCGAGGCGCAGAACCGCCCTTAACCTTTTGTTCTTACGGAATTCCGGGTGGAAGGCCGCTTCGCACCTTTCTGGAGCTTCTCCCGCCCGCAAACTTCGCGGCAACCCGAATCGATTAAATTAATAGCGCACAGCGATTGTGCTTGTCGTCGGGCTTTCCGGTGAGTAAACGTCGCAATTGATGCAACGCACACAGAGAATTTTGTCATTCGTGTGGTTGACTGAGCATGCTCCGAAATCCGGGAGCGCAGAGAAGCCGCCGCGAGGTTCTGATGGCGAACGTGACAAATAACCGGCCCCTGTCGCCGCATTTGCAAGTCTACAAACTTATTCCCACCATGGTCATGTCCATCGTCCACCGCATCACGGGCGGTGCGCTCTATGTCGGCACGCTGCTGGTCGCCTGGTGGCTGATCGCGGCGGCAAGCGGCCAAGCGTCGTATGACTGGGCCAATTGGGTGCTCGGAAGCCTTCTCGGCAAGCTGGTGCTGCTCGGTTATACCTGGGCGCTGCTGCACCACATGCTCGGCGGTTTGCGCCATCTCATGTGGGATCTCGGCTACGGCTTCGAGAAGGAAGTCTCCACCAAACTCGCCATCGCCAACATCATCGGGTCGCTCTGTCTGACCGTGCTGGTCTGGGTGATCGGCTTCCTCATTCGCTTCTGAAGGTCCTCTCATGGATATGCGCACCCCCCTCGGCAAGGTTCGCGGGCTCGGCTCCGCCAAGGAAGGCACGAGCCATTTCTGGCGTCAGCGGCTGACCGCGGTCTCCAATATTCCGTTGATCCTCTTCTTCGTAATCTTCATGATCACCTATGCCGGCGCGCCCTATGCGGACGTGGTTCGCGCCCTGTCGAACCCCTTTGTCGCCGTTGTCATGGGATTGATGGTGATATCGGGCGTCATCCATATGAAGCTCGGCATGCAGGTCATCATCGAAGACTACGTGCATGGCGAATTCGGCAAGATCGCTCTGCTGATGCTGAACACCTTCTTTGCGATCGTGATCGCCAGCCTCTGTCTCTTCGCCATTCTGAAAATCGCATTCGTAGGATAAGCTCGATATGGCACCGACCTCACCCGCCCAGAATGGCAAAGCCTACAAATATGTCGACCACTCCTATGACGTGATCGTCGTCGGCGCCGGCGGCGCGGGTCTGCGCGCCACCCTCGGCATGGCCGAGCAGGGTTTCCGCACCGCCTGCATCACCAAGGTGTTCCCGACCCGCTCGCACACGGTTGCGGCCCAGGGCGGCATCGCCGCCTCGCTGCGCAACATGACACCGGATAGCTGGCAGTGGCATCTCTATGATACGGTCAAGGGTTCCGACTGGCTCGGCGACGTCGACGCCATGCAGTATCTCACCATGGAAGCGCCGAAGGCGGTCTATGAGCTCGAGCATTACGGCGTGCCGTTCTCGCGCAACGAGGAAGGCAAGATCTACCAGCGCCCCTTCGGCGGCCACATGCAGAATTACGGCGAAGGCCCGCCAGTCCAGCGCACCTGCGCCGTTGCCGACCGCACCGGCCACGCCATCCTGCATACGCTCTACGGTCAGTCGCTGCGCAACAATGCCGAATTCTTTATCGAATATTTCGCGCTCGACCTGATCATGTCTGAGGACGGCAGCCGCTGCACCGGTGTCGTCGCCTGGTGCCTCGATGACGGTACGATCCATCGCTTCGCCGCCAAGATGGTGGTGCTGGCGACCGGCGGCTACGGCCGCGCCTATTTCTCGGCAACCTCGGCCCACACCTGCACCGGCGACGGCGGCGGCATGGTGGCACGCGCCGGCCTGCCGCTGCAGGACATGGAATTCGTGCAGTTCCACCCGACCGGAATCTACGGTTCGGGCTGTCTGATCACGGAAGGCGCGCGCGGCGAAGGTGGTTACCTCGTCAACTCCGAGGGTGAACGCTTCATGGAGCGTTATGCGCCTTCGGCCAAGGATCTTGCCTCGCGCGATGTCGTTTCGCGCTGCATGACGCTGGAGATCCGCGAAGGCCGCGGCGTCGGCAAGAACAAGGATCACATCTTCCTGCATCTCGACCACCTCGATCCGGCCGTTCTGCATGAGCGCCTGCCGGGGATTTCCGAGAGCGCCAAGATCTTCGCCGGCGTCGACGTCACGCGCGAGCCCATCCCGGTTCTGCCGACCGTTCACTACAATATGGGCGGCATTCCCACCAATTACTGGGGCGAAGTGCTGAACGCCGATGGCGCCAATCCGGAGCGGATCATTCCCGGCCTGATGGCGGTCGGTGAAGCCGGCTGCGCCTCGGTGCACGGCGCCAACCGCCTCGGCTCCAACTCGCTGATCGACCTCGTGGTCTTCGGCCGCGCCGCCGCGATCCGCGCCGGCGAAGTCATCGACCGCGCGGCGCCCATCCCGCATCTCAACGTCGCGGCCTGCGACAAGATCATGGACCGCTTCGACGGCCTGCGTCACGCCAGCGGCGGCACGCCGACGGCTGTGCTGCGCGAGAAGATGCAGCGCGCCATGCAGGAAGATGCGGCCGTGTTCCGCACGCAGGAATCGCTGGAATCCGGTTGCCGGCGCATTTCGGCGATCTGGGGCGAGATGCAGGACATCAAGGTCACCGACCGTTCGATGGTCTGGAACTCCGACCTGGTGGAAACGCTCGAACTGCAGAACCTGATGGCCAACGCCATCACGACGATCTACGGCGCCGAGGCCCGCAAGGAGAGCCGCGGTTCGCACGCTCGCGAGGATTATACCGAGGGTGCATTCGCCGGCCGCGACGACGTCAACTGGCGTAAGCATACGCTTGCCTGGGTGAACGAGGCAGGCGACGTCAAGCTCGACTATCGCCCTGTTCACACCGAGCTCATCGCCGAAGGCATCGATCCGCATAAGATCGAGCCAAAAGCTCGCGTGTACTGATTTCAAGAGGAACCGGATATGGTTGAACTCGCTCTCCCCAAGAATTCTCAGATGCGCGAAGGCAAGGTCTGGCCGAAGCCGGCGGGTGCGACCAACACCCGCGAGTTCCGCGTCTACCGCTGGAGCCCGGACGATGGCCAGAACCCGTCGATCGACACCTTCTACATCGATGTCGACGATTGCGGCCCGATGGTGCTCGACGGTCTGCTCTACATCAAGAACAAGATCGACCCGACGCTGACCTTGCGCCGCTCCTGTCGCGAGGGCATCTGCGGTTCCTGCGCGATGAACATCGACGGCACCAACACGCTTGCCTGCACCAAGGGCCTCGACGATATTACCGGCGCGGTGAAGATCTATCCGCTACCGCATCTGCCCGTCGTCAAGGATCTGGTGCCCGATCTCAGCAACTTCTACGCCCAGCATCGCTCAATCGAGCCCTGGCTGAAGACGGTGTCGCCGTCTCCGGCCAAGGAATGGAAGCAGAGCCATGAGGACCGGCAGAAGCTTGACGGCCTTTATGAATGCATCCTCTGCGCCTGTTGCTCGACCTCCTGTCCGAGCTATTGGTGGAACGGCGACCGTTATCTCGGTCCGGCCGTTCTGCTGCAGGCCTATCGCTGGCTGATCGACTCCAGAGACGAGGCGACCGGCGAACGTCTCGACAATCTCGAGGACCCGTTCCGCCTCTACCGCTGCCATACGATCATGAACTGCGCGCAGACCTGCCCGAAGGGCCTAAACCCCGCCAAGGCGATCGCCGAAATCAAGAAGATGATGGTCGAGCGCCGGGTCTGATCGGCATGCATGCCACCGGCGGATTGGACGGCTTCGATCCCGCAGCCGTCGCGGAGATCAGGTCGCGGCTCGCCTCGGTTCGCGAGCAGGGCATCCGCATCGGTCTGGCGATCGAAAGCGGCAGCCGCGCCTGGGGCTTTCCGTCTCCCGACAGCGATTATGATTGCCGCTTTATCTATATTTCGGGCGGCGATTCTCGATCTCGTGCATGTTAAGAAGCGGACCCGTGAGATGGGTGAAGGTCTGCCGCCGGAGCCGGTGCGGTTATTCGTGCGCAGCTCGTTCGAGCACTATTCCGAGACATTGCGGGAGTTTGGCAGAAATCCTGACAGAGATGAGCGTGCGCAACACCTTGCTGACAAATTCTATGTGCAGGAAGTTTTGCAGCAGGGCAGTTGAACTGTATCGTTTTTCGGTTAGGTGTTGTCACGGGCAATTTCTGCAACCCGACTTGATTAACCAAAGCGAATTACGATAATCGAACTTGTCTCACGCCCGTTCTTTGCGGCGATAGCCGAATTCAGGAGTATGATGATGCAGTTGCGATATGCGATGACAGGTCTGGTGGTGGCTCTCGCGCTAGCCGGTTGTCAGCGTACGGCATATGATTACAGCTCCAACTCGAACGCCGGACCGGCGCCGTTGACGGCACAGCCTGTCCCGTCCGTCCAGGGCGGTCAGCTTCCGCCGCCGACCGGCAGCTCGCAGTTCCCGGCCGCGCCGACGGCGACGGCACCGATGCCTGGGGCACAGTCCGGCGCCATGGCTGCGAATGCGCTCGACGTCACCAAGGAATCAATGGTCGGAAGCTGGCGCGTCAATGGCAGCTGCGATATGTTCCTGACGCTCACCAATCTCGGCAGCGGGTCGCGTGGCGGCACGCGCGGTTGCGTCGGCGAGCTGACGGCGATGGGCTCCTGGGAGGTCGCGGGCAAGCAGGTGCTGCTCAAGGATCGTTCGGGCAACCAGATCGGCAGCGTCTACAAGACAGCCGACAATCGCTTCCAGGGCCAGACAAATACCGGTCAGCAGATCAGCCTCAGCCGGTAAACCAACCGCGCGGTAAACGCTCCGGCGGCGCGCCGCTGATGACTGACAGGCGGACGTGCCCTCATGCAGCCAATGCCAGATTATACGCTCAGCGTTTGCGAACAGCTTAAATCGCTGACGCTTGCCGGTGCGTTGCAGGTCGATTCCGCCCAGATGGACGTGGCCAAAAGCCTGGATCGGGTGCTTGCCGGGCTGAAGCAGTTGCGGCCGGCGGCCAAAGCGAGCGCGCTCGGCTGGCTGTTTGCCAAGAAGAAGAAAGCCGCCGACGGCATCAAGGGGCTTTACATTCACGGCAGCGTCGGACGCGGCAAGACCATGCTGATGGACATGTTCTTTGCCATGGCGCCGTGCAGGAAGAAGCGCAGGGCGCATTTCCACGAATTCATGGCGGATGTGCACAACCGTATCGCGGCACACCGGCTGAAGCTCAAGAACGGCGAGACGAAGCAGGCCGATCCGATGCCGCCGGTCGCCGCAGCCCTCTACGAGGAAGCGGAACTGCTCTGCTTCGATGAATTCACCGTCACCGACATTGCCGACGCGATGATCCTGTCGCGGTTGTTTTCCGAACTCTTCGCGCGGGGATGCGTGCTGGTCGCGACCTCGAATGTCGAGCCGGACAATCTCTACAAGGATGGGCTCAATCGCGGCCTGTTCCTGCCCTTCGTCGCTCTGCTCAAGCAGCATGTCGATGTCGTCACGCTGGATTCGCCGACCGACTACCGGATGGAGAAGCAGAATAGCCAACCGGTCTATCTCGTGCCGATCAGCGAACATAACGACATGGCGATGGAGGCGTCCTGGACGCAGGCGCTGCATGGGCGCAAGGCGAAGCCGCTCGATATTCCGATGAAGGGCCGCTCCATCCATGTGCCGCTTGCCGCCGACCGCATGGCGCGCTTCTCTTTCGCGGATCTCTGCGACAGGCCGCTCGGGGCCGCCGACTTCCTGGCCATCGCCGAACACTTCGATACGATCTTTCTCGATCACGTTCCCTTGCTCGGGCCGGAGAAGCGGAACCAGATCAAGCGTTTCATCATTCTGGTCGATACGCTCTATGATCATGCCGTGCGGCTTTACATATCCGCGGCGGCGTTGCCGGAGAACCTGCTCGTCCATCGCCGGGGCACCGAAGGCTTTGAATTCGATCGCACGGCGTCGCGACTGTTCGAGATGCGGAGCGCCGAATATCTTGCGCTGCACCATGAAAAGCGGGCCGCGGAGTAACAATCCAGTGACAAAACATCTTACGTTTACGTAAGAATTTTTGTATCTAAACGATTGAAAACGCTGCATCAAAATTAATGGATTGCCATTTTTAGCCTTTAGGTCTATGCGATTGCGTCATTGAGCGGCCTTGCAGCGTCGTTCGACGAATTTGATCGCAAAGGATACAGCGAAATGGCGCGTAATAAGATCGCACTCATTGGTTCTGGCATGATTGGTGGCACGTTGGCGCATCTGGCCGGCCTGAAGGAACTGGGCGATATCGTCCTCTTCGACATTGCCGATGGCATTCCCCAGGGCAAGGGTCTCGACATCGCACAGTCCTCTCCGGTCGAAGGCTTCGACGCCAATCTGACCGGCGCCAGCGATTATTCGGCGATCGAGGGTGCCGACGTCTGCATCGTCACTGCCGGCGTTCCGCGCAAGCCGGGCATGAGCCGCGACGATCTTCTCGGCATCAACCTCAAGGTCATGGAGCAGGTCGGCGCCGGCATCAAGAAATACGCGCCGAACGCCTTCGTCATCTGCATCACCAACCCGCTCGACGCCATGGTCTGGGCGCTGCAGAAGTTTTCGGGTCTTCCCGCCAACAAGGTCGTCGGCATGGCCGGTGTTCTCGACTCCTCGCGCTTCCGTCTCTTCCTCGCCAGAGAATTCAACGTCTCCGTTCAGGATGTGACCGCCTTCGTTCTCGGCGGCCACGGCGATACGATGGTGCCGCTCGCCCGCTACTCCACGGTCGGCGGCATTCCGCTCACCGACCTCGTCACCATGGGCTGGGTCACCAAGGAGCGCCTCGAAGAGATCATCCAGCGCACCCGTGATGGCGGCGCCGAGATCGTCGGCCTGCTGAAGACAGGTTCCGCTTATTATGCGCCGGCTGCCTCGGCAATCGAAATGGCCGAATCCTACCTCAAGGACAAGAAGCGCGTCCTGCCTTGCGCCGCCCATCTGACCGGCCAGTACGGTGTCAAGGACATGTATGTCGGTGTACCCACCGTCATCGGCGCCGGCGGCGTCGAGCGCGTCATCGAGATCGACCTCAACAAGACCGAGAAGGAAGCCTTCGACAAGTCTGTCGGCGCCGTCGCCGGTCTTTGCGAGGCCTGCATCAACATCGCGCCTGCCCTGAAGTAATCGGCGCTGAAGTAATCGAAACAGGGATAGACCCATGAACATTCATGAATATCAGGCCAAGGCTCTGCTGAAGGGCTATGGCGCGCCGGTTGCCGAGGGTGTGGCAATTCTCAAGGTTGAAGAAGCCGAGGCGGCTGCCAAGTCGCTTCCCGGCCCGCTTTACGTGGTCAAGAGCCAGATCCATGCGGGCGGCCGCGGCAAGGGCAAGTTCAAGGAACTGTCGCCGGAAGCCAAGGGCGGCGTACGTCTCGCCAAGTCGATCGAAGACGTCGTTGCCAACGTCAAGGAGATGCTCGGCAACACGCTGGTGACCGCGCAGACCGGCGAAGCCGGCAAGCAGGTCAATCGCCTCTATATCGAGGACGGCGCCGACATCGAGCGCGAACTCTACTGCTCGCTGCTGGTCGACCGCTCGGTCGGCAAGGTCGCCTTCGTCGTCTCCACTGAAGGCGGCATGGACATCGAGGCCGTCGCCCACGATACGCCCGAGAAGATCCAGACGATCGCCATCGATCCGGAAGCCGGCGTGACGGCTGCCGACGTCGCCAAGATCTCCGCCGCTCTCAAGCTCGAAGGTGCTGCCGCAGAAGACGCCAAGTCGCTCTTCCCGCTGCTCTACAAGGCCTTCAACGAGAAGGACATGTCGCTTCTCGAAATCAATCCGCTGATCGTCATGAAGAATGGCCATCTGCGCGTTCTCGACGCCAAGATGTCCTTCGACGGCAATGCGCTCTTCCGTCACGACGACGTCCGGGCGCTGCGCGACGAGACCGAAGAAGATGCCAAGGAAATCGAGGCCTCCAAGTGGGACCTCGCTTACGTCGCGCTCGACGGCAATATCGGCTGCATGGTCAACGGCGCGGGCCTCGCCATGGCGACGATGGACATCATCAAGCTATACGGCAAGGAGCCGGCCAACTTCTGCGACGTCGGCGGCGGCGCCGGCAAGGAGAAGGTCGCTGCGGCGTTCAAGATCATCACCGCAGACCCGAAGGTCGAGGGCATTCTCGTCAACATCTTCGGCGGCATCATGAAGTGCGACGTCATCGCTGAAGGCGTCATTGCCGCGGTCAAGGAAGTCGGTCTCAAGGTTCCGCTCGTCGTGCGCCTTGAAGGCACCAATGTCGAGCTCGGCAAGAAGATCCTGAACGAGTCGGGTCTCGCGATCACGGCGGCTGACGACTTGGACGATGCGGCCAAGAAGATCGTCGCGGCGATCAACGGCTAATTTTGAGGGATCGGAAAGAATGTCTATTCTCGTCAATAAAGACACCAAGGTCCTCGTTCAGGGTCTGACCGGCAAGACCGGCACGTTCCACACCGAACAGGCGCTCGCTTATTACGGCACCCAGATGGTCGGCGGCATCCACCCGAAGAAGGGCGGCGAAACCTGGACCGGCGCGAAGGGCGAAAGCCTGCCGATCTTTGCAACCGTTGCCGAGGGCAAGGAAAAGACCGGCGCCGACGCCACCGTCATCTACGTTCCGCCGGCGGGCGCTGCCGATGCGATCATCGAAGCGATCGACGCCGAGATCCCGTTCATCACCTGCATCACCGAAGGCATTCCGGTCATGGACATGGTGCGCGTGAAGGCTCGCCTCGACCGCTCCAAGTCGCGCCTGCTTGGGCCGAACTGCCCGGGCATCCTGACGCCGGAAGAATGCAAGATCGGCATCATGCCGGGCTCGATCTTCCGCAAGGGTTCGGTCGGCATCGTGTCCCGCTCGGGCACGCTGACCTATGAGGCCGTCTTCCAGACCTCCAATGAAGGCCTCGGCCAGACGACGGCCGTCGGCATCGGCGGCGACCCGGTCAAGGGCACCGAGTTCATCGATGTGCTGGAGATGTTCCTCGCCGACGAAGCCACGACTTCGATCATCATGATCGGCGAAATCGGCGGCTCCGCCGAAGAAGACGCAGCCCAGTTCCTGAAGGATGAGGCCAAGAAGGGCCGCAAGAAACCGATGGCCGGCTTCATCGCAGGCCGTACGGCACCGAAGGGCCGCACCATGGGCCATGCCGGCGCCGTGGTATCCGGCGGCAAGGGCGACGCTGAATCGAAGATCGCGGCGATGGAATCGGCTGGCATCAAGGTGTCTCCGTCTCCGGCCCGCCTCGGCAAGACGCTGGTGGAAGTCCTGAAGGGCTGAAGCCACCTGTAGACCGGGCGGAGGAACGGCATCTGCGCCTTCCGCCCGGCTCGCATGCGAGAGCAGCAGATGCGCCGCGGACAGGCGGCGATCGGAATGCGGCAGCCGGCGATCGATCCGGCAAATTCATCAAGTCAGGAGGCGGACCGAAGCGTCCGCATATCACCATGGCACGGCAAGAAGCCAACGAGCAATTTCAGATCACCTCGTTTCTGGATGGCGCCAACGCGGCCTATATCGAGCAGCTCTATGCGCGCTACGAAGAGGATCCGGCGTCGGTCGACGATCAATGGCGCGCTTTCTTCAAGGCGCTGGAAGACGATCCTGCCGATGTGAAAAAGGCGGCCAAGGGAGCCTCCTGGCGCAGGAAGAACTGGCCTCTGGCAGCCGGCGGCGATCTGGTATCGGCGCTCGACGGCGACTGGGGCATCGTCGAGAAGGTGATCGAGACGAAGGTGAAGGCCAAGGCCGTAGCCGAGGGCAAGCCCGCCGACGGCACCGACGTGTTGCAGGCGACGCGCGATTCCGTCCGCGCCATCATGATGATCCGCGCCTACCGCATGCGCGGCCACCTGCATGCCAAGCTCGACCCGCTCGGAATCGCCGCCGCCGTCGACGATTTTCGCGAGCTGTCGCCGGAAAATTACGGCTTCACATCAGCCGATTACGATCGCAAGATCTTCATCGACAACGTGCTCGGCCTGGAGTACGCCACCATCCGCGAGATGATCGAGATCCTCGAGCGCACCTACTGCTCGACGCTCGGCGTCGAATTCATGCATATCTCCAACCCGGAAGAGAAGGCCTGGATCCAGGAACGCATCGAAGGCCCCGACAAGGGTGTGGCCTTCACGCCTGAGGGCAAGAAGGCGATCCTTTCCAAACTCGTCGAAGCCGAAGGCTACGAACAGTTCCTCGACGTCAAGTTCAAGGGCACCAAGCGCTTCGGCCTCGACGGCGGCGAATCGCTGATCCCGGCGCTGGAACAGATCCTGAAGCGCGGCGGTCATCTCGGCCTCAAGGAAGCCGTGTTCGGCATGGCCCATCGCGGCCGCCTCAACGTGCTCTCCCAGGTCATGGGCAAGCCGCACCGCGCCATCTTCCACGAATTCAAAGGCGGTTCCTACGCACCCGATGAAGTCGAAGGCTCCGGCGACGTCAAGTACCATCTCGGTGCATCCTCGGACCGCGAATTCGACGGCAACAAGGTACACGTGTCGCTGACGGCAAACCCGTCGCATCTCGAAATCGTCGATCCCGTCGTCATGGGCAAGGCTCGCGCCAAGCAGGACATGAGCGCCACGGTGTGGGAAGGCGACATCATTCCGCTTTCCGAACGCTCCAAGGTTCTGCCGCTGCTGATCCACGGCGATGCGGCCTTCGCCGGCCAGGGCGTCATTGCCGAAATCCTCGGTCTTTCCGGTCTGCGCGGCCACCGTGTTGCCGGCACCATGCACGTGATCATCAACAATCAGATCGGTTTCACGACGAACCCGGCCTTTTCGCGCTCGTCGCCCTATCCGTCCGACGTCGCCAAGATGATCGAAGCACCGATCCTGCACGTCAACGGCGACGATCCGGAAGCGGTCGTCTACGCAGCCAAGATCGCGACCGAATTCCGCATGAAGTTCCACAAGCCTGTCGTGCTCGACATGTTCTGCTATCGCCGCTACGGCCACAATGAAGGCGACGAGCCGTCCTTCACGCAGCCGAAGATGTACAAGGTCATTCGCGCCCATAAGACCGTGCTGCAGCTCTATGCGGCGCGCCTTGTCGCCGAGGGCCTGCTCACCGAAGGCGAAGTCGAGAAGATGAAGGCCGACTGGCGCGCGCATCTCGAGCAGGAGTTCGACGCCGGCCAGCACTACAAGCCTAATAAGGCCGACTGGCTGGATGGGGAGTGGTCGGGCCTGCGCACGGCCGACAACGCCGACGAACAGCGCCGCGGCAAGACCGCGGTGCCGATGAAGACGCTGAAGGAGATCGGCCGCAAGCTCTCGGAAATCCCGGCGGGCTTCAATGCGCACCGCACGATCCAGCGTTTCATGGAAAACCGGGCCAACATGATCGCCACCGGCGAAGGCCTCGACTGGGCGATGGCCGAAGCGCTCGCCTTTGGCGCGCTCTGCTTGGAAGGTCACAAGATCCGCCTGTCGGGTCAGGATTGCGAACGCGGCACCTTCTCGCAGCGTCATTCGGTTCTCTACGATCAGGAGACCGAGGAACGCTACATTCCGCTCGCCAATCTTTCGCCGACACAGGCCCGCTACGAAGTCATCAACTCGATGCTTTCGGAAGAGGCCGTGCTCGGTTTCGAATATGGCTACTCGCTCGCCCGCCCGAATGCGCTGACGCTCTGGGAAGCGCAGTTCGGCGATTTCGCCAACGGCGCGCAGGTCGTCTTCGACCAGTTCATCTCGTCGGGCGAACGCAAGTGGCTGCGCATGTCCGGACTCGTCTGCCTGCTGCCGCACGGCTATGAAGGCCAGGGTCCGGAGCACTCCTCGGCTCGCCTGGAGCGTTTCCTGCAGCTCTGCGCGGAAGACAACATGCAGGTCGCCAACGTCACGACGCCGGCGAACTACTTCCATATCCTGCGCCGGCAGCTGAAGCGCGACTTCCGTAAGCCGCTGATCCTGATGACGCCGAAGTCGCTGCTGCGTCACAAGCGGGCCGTTTCGACGCTTGCCGAACTGGCCGGCGAATCCGCCTTCCACCGCCTGCTGTGGGATGATGCCGAGGTTATCAAGGACGGCCCGATCAAGCTGCAGAAGGACAACAAGATCCGCCGTGTCGTCATGTGCTCCGGCAAGGTCTATTACGACCTTCTGGAAGAGCGTGAGAAGCGCGGTATCGACGACATCTATCTGCTGCGCGTCGAGCAGCTCTATCCGTTCCCGGCAAAGGCGCTGATCAACGAGCTGTCGCGCTTCCGCAATGCCGAGATGGTCTGGTGCCAGGAAGAGCCGAAGAACATGGGAGCATGGTCGTTCATCGACCCGTTCCTCGAGTGGGTGCTTGCCCATATCGACGCCAAATATCAGCGCGTCCGCTATACCGGCCGTCCGGCCGCCGCCTCGCCGGCGACGGGCCTGATGTCCAAGCATCTATCGCAGCTTGCCGCATTCCTCGAGGATGCATTGGGCGGCTAAATCAAGGGGGGCGCAATGGCTTACTTCTTTTTGAGACTGCTGCCGCCGCGCCCCACTTTTCCGCATGACGGGACGGGGGAAGAAATGGCGGCGATGAAACGCCATGTCGAATATTGGCATCGGCAGGCCCTTGCGGGATCGGCAATTGTCGTCGGTCCGGTGTTCGAGGGTCAAGGCGCCTTCGGCATGGCAGTCGTCGAAGTGGAGGATCAGCCGGCGGCGCAAGCTCTTGTCGACGGCGATCCGATCATCGCTTCCGGTTTCGGTTTCCGTTTCGATGTCTTGCCGATGCCCTCGATCATTTTGCGGCCGCCCGCCGTCTGAAACGCATAAACGAAAACACACGAAATCAGGATTTGAACAATGGCCACAGAAATCCGCGTTCCAACTCTCGGTGAATCCGTCAGCGAGGCAACCGTCGGCACCTGGTTCAAGAAGGTCGGCGACGCCATCAAGGCCGACGAGCCGATTCTGGAGCTTGAAACCGACAAGGTGACCATCGAAGTTCCCGCGCCCGCCTCCGGTACGCTGTCGGAAATCGTCGCCGCCGCCGGCGAGACCGTCGGTCTCGGTGCACTGCTCGGCCAGATCGCCGAAGGCGCCGGTGCTGCCGCCGCCGCGCAGGCTGCCGCCGCACCGGTCGCCGCTCCCGCTCAGCCGGCCCCTGCTGCTGCTGCCGCACCGGTTGCCACCGCCGCATCCTCGTCGAGCGCTTCCGTCTCCACCATGCCGCCGGCACCGGCAGCTGCGAAGATGCTTGCCGAAAGCAATCTTTCCGCCGATCAGGTCGACGGCAGCGGCAAACGTGGTCAGGTGCTGAAGGGCGACGTCATTGCCGCCGTTGCCAAGGGCATTTCCGCTCCCGCCGCGGCACCGGCTGCAGCGCCTGCGGCTGCACGCGGCCCGTCGACGGTCGAGGATGCCTCGCGCGAAGAGCGCGTGAAGATGACGCGCCTGCGCCAGACGATCGCCAAGCGCCTCAAGGACGCCCAGAACACCGCCGCCATGCTGACCACCTATAACGAGGTGGACATGAAGGCAGTCATGGACCTGCGCAACAAGTACAAGGACATTTTCGAGAAGAAACACGGCGTCAAGCTCGGCTTCATGGGCTTCTTCACCAAGGCGGTGACGCATGCGCTGAAGGAGCTGCCGGCAGTCAATGCCGAAATCGACGGGACCGACGTCATCTACAAGAACTACTGCCATGTCGGCATGGCGGTCGGCACCGACAAGGGCCTCGTGGTTCCTGTTATCCGCGACGCCGACCAGATGTCGATCGCCGAAGTCGAGAAGGAACTCGGCCGTCTTGCCAAGGCAGCCCGTGACGGATCGCTTGCTATGGCCGACATGCAGGGAGGCACCTTCACCATCACCAACGGCGGCGTCTACGGCTCGCTGATGTCTTCACCGATCCTCAACGCGCCGCAGTCCGGCATTCTCGGCATGCACAAGATCCAGGAGCGGCCGGTTGCGATCGGCGGCCAGGTGGTCATCCGTCCGATGATGTATCTGGCGCTGTCCTACGATCATCGCATCGTCGACGGCAAGGAGGCTGTCACCTTCCTCGTCCGCGTCAAGGAGAGCCTCGAAGATCCGGAACGCCTGGTTCTCGATCTCTAAGGAGCGCTTTCGATGCGGAACCGGATATTGCGAGCGGCGCGGCTTCTTCTTTGCGCTGCCGCCGCGCATGCCCCGGTCCCCGCATCGGCCGCCGGCTGGGATGTCAGCAAGGCCAGCAGCAATTTCGGACTCGTGGCGCTTGATGCTGCCGAACTCTCCAGCCGGTCGATCGATGTAGTCCATATGGGCGATGTCGAGCTGACCTCGGGTCGCATCGTCGCCGCTGATCCGCTTGCCCAGCCGGATCGTGCGGCGCTTGCAAGAACGGTGGCGCCGGGCGACTATCCGGTGACGCTCTACCATGCCTTCGGGCGCATCGCGGCGGCCAGCATGCGGTTTGCCGAGGGCAGGCCCGATCACTGGGAACTGGCCGTCGTGCCCGGCCAAGACCCGGCGACACTGAAGGACGACGAGATCTTCGGCTATCCCGTCGATGCCGGCGTCGGCTGTTATATGGACGCCGATACGCTGGCGCTGATCGATGAGCGGGAAACGCAGGTCCAGGCGCAGAAGCCGGACGCCGATATCAATTATTACGATGACGTGCTGGCGTCGGAGCTTGACGCCAACAAGCGCCACTATGCATTGCACCGGCCGGTTGCCGGCAAGAAGGGCAATGTTGCGGTGTTTTGGAGCGGCTGGGGTGATGGTGTCTATCCTGTCTTCTGGGGCCTCGACAAGGACGGTTGCCCGCTGGTGCTGTTGACGGATTTTGGCATAATCCAGAATGCCGACGGGCGGAGAGAGCCGAAGGTGCAATGAGCGGGACGATCAGGATCATGGCAGGGCGGCGAGGTGCGGCTGCAATTGCGGCCGTGGCGGTTTTCGCCGTCCCGGTTGCCGGGTTCGCCGTCGACTGCAAACAGGAGCAGGCCGTCTACGTCGACCGTGACGGCGCCTATGAACTGCGCTTCGCGCCGCTGAACTCGGCGTCGGCGGCCACCAGCAACCAGTTCAAGGTCAGCGCCCTCAAGACGGCCGTGGTGATGGAAGGCTATATCATGCCGTCGGAGGATCCGGTGCGCGCCATCGGCATCCTGATGTTCAACTGTCCGGAAGGCGATGTGACCGGCGCCGATCTCGATGCCTGCACGGTCTGGCAGGGCGCCGTCTATGGCATGGACGCCAAGGGCGAGATCGACAACCTGCTGCCGGAGGGCGCTGCTGCCGCCGAAAAGCTGGTGCTTCCCGGTCTTGGTCCCGCCATTCGCGAATCCAGCGCCTGGGGCGAGGGCAAGGCCTCGGTGGCGCCTTGGGACGTGCTGACATTCAAGGAGTGTGCGACATGAGCGATACACCTGTTGTTCTCGTCACCGGCGGAAGCCGGGGCATCGGCGCGGCGGTCTGCCGGCTTGCTGCGCGCGGGGGTTGGCGCGTCGCGGTGAATTACGCCACGAGCCATGAAGCGGCGGATGCCGTCGTTACCGCGATCATCGAAAGCGGCGGCGAGGCTGTGGCAATTAAGGGCGATGTCGGCAAGGCCGCGGATATCGCCGCGATGTTTTCGGCGGTTGATCGTCAGTTCGGGCGGCTCGACGGGCTGGTCAACAATGCCGGCATCGTCGATTATCCGCAACGAGTCGACGAGATGTCGGTCGAGCGGATCGAGCGCATGCTCCGCGTCAATGTGACCGGCTCGATCCTCTGCGCCGCCGAGGCCGTGCGCCGCATGTCGCGCCGACATGGTGGGCAGGGTGGGGCGATCGTCAACGTCTCCTCGATGGCGGCAGTCCTCGGTTCGGCGACGCAGTATGTCGATTATGCGGCATCGAAAGCGGCGATCGACACCTTCACCATCGGGCTTGCGCGCGAAGTTGCCGGGGAAGGGATTCGCGTCAATGCCGTCAGGCCCGGCATCATCGAAACCGATCTCCATGCATCGGGTGGCTTGCCGGACCGGGCGCGCGAAATGGCGCCATCGGTCCCGATGCAGCGGGCCGGCCTGCCGGAGGAGGTGGCGGATGCAATTCTCTATCTGCTTTCACCTTCAGCGTCCTATGTCACCGGATCGATCCTCAATGTGAGCGGCGGCCGTTAGAAAGACAGGGCGGAATCAATATGAGCTACATCTTCGAATTCCTCGGCCTGATGGCCGTCTTCTCTATTTTCATCGTCGTGCCGGGCGCCGATTTCGCTGTCATCCTGCGCCAAAGCATCATGCATGGGCGCCGCGCCGCCATCATGACCGGGCTCGGCATGGGCTTCTCGCTGCTCTTTCATATCAGCTACACGATCCTTGGCCTCGGCCTGATCGTCTCCAAGTCGCTGATGCTGTTTGCGATGATTAAATGGGCGGGTGTCGGCTATCTCGTCTATCTCGGCATCAAGTCGTTCCGCGAACCGGGATTCAATGTGCAGGAGATCGCCGTCACGGCCGACGAGCGCAAGTCGGCCTCGATGCTGTCATGCCTCGGCATGGGGTTCATCACCAATGCGCTGAACCCGAAGCCGGTGCTGTTCTTCCTGTCCTTGTTTTCGACGCTCGTCCACCACGACACGCCAGCACTGATCCAGTTCTCCTATGGTATCGGCATGGCGACGGCGCTGGTCGCCTGGTTTGCCGGCGTCTCCTATTTCTTCACGGTCAAGACGATCCGAGACCGCTTCATCGCCAGCGGCAAATGGTTCAACCGCATCACCGGAGCGGCACTCGTCGCCTTCGGCTTCCGCCTCGCGCTGTCGCGCGCAGCCGACTAAACGAAAAATCCAAAGGGAAAGAAGCAATGTCCTACGATGTGATCATTATCGGAACCGGTCCGGGCGGCTATGTCTGCGCCGTCAAGGCAGCCCAGCTCGGCCTCAAGGTCGCCGTCGTCGAAAAGCGCGCGACCTATGGCGGCACCTGTCTGAACGTCGGCTGCATTCCGTCGAAGGCGCTGCTGCATGCTTCCGAAATGTTCCATCAGGCCGGCCATGGATTAACCGCGCTTGGCATCGACGTGTCGGCGCCGACGCTCAACCTCGCCAATATGATGGCGCACAAGGATGCGACGGTGAAGTCGAATGTCGACGGCGTCGCCTTCCTGTTCAAAAAGAACAAGATCGACGCTTTCAAGGGTACCGGCAAGATCGTTTCGGCCGGCAAGGTTTCCATCACCGCCGAGGACGGGACCGCGCAGGAAATCGAAGGCAAGAACATCGTCATCGCGACCGGTTCGGATGTCGCCGGCATTCCGGGCGTGCAGGTCGAAATCGATGAAAAGACCATCATCTCGTCGACAGGCGGCATTGCGTTGGAAAAGGTGCCGGAAACGTTGATCGTCGTCGGCGGTGGCGTCATCGGCCTCGAACTCGGCTCGGTCTGGTCGCGTCTCGGCGCCAAGGTCACCGTCGTCGAATATCTCGACACCATTCTCGGCGGCATGGACGGCGAGGTCTCCAAGCAGTTCCAGCGCATGCTCGCCAAGCAGGGCATCGATTTCAACCTCAGCGCCAAGGTCACCGGCGTCGAAAAGGGCGATAAGGGCGCCAAGGTCACGTTCGAGCCGGTCAAGGGCGGCGACACGGTGACGCTCGACGCTGAAGTCGTGCTGATCGCCACCGGCCGCAAGCCCTATACCGCAGGTCTCGGCCTAGAAGAGGCAGGTGTTGTGCTCGACAATCGCGGCCGCGTCGAGATCGACGGCCACTTCAAGACCAATGTCGCCGGCATCTATGCGATCGGCGACGTGGTGAAGGGGCCGATGCTGGCGCACAAGGCCGAAGACGAGGGCGTGGCGCTTGCCGAAATCCTTGCCGGTCAGCATGGCCACGTCAATTATGAGGTCATCCCGAGCGTCGTTTATACCCAGCCGGAGATCGCTTCGGTCGGCAAGACTGAGGAGGAACTGAAGGCGGCAGGCATCGCCTACAAGGTCGGCAAGTTCCCGTTCACCGCAAACGGCCGCGCCCGTGCGATGCTGGCGACCGACGGCTTCGTCAAGATCCTCGCCGACAAGGAGACCGACCGCGTGCTCGGCGGCCATATCGTCGGCTTCGGCGCCGGCGAGATGATCCACGAGATCGCCGTGCTGATGGAATTCGGCGGCTCGTCGGAAGATCTCGGCCGCAGCTGCCATGCACATCCGACGATGTCTGAAGCCGTCAAGGAGGCTGCACTCGCGACCTTCTTCAAGCCGATCCATATGTAATCTTACATCTTCGTAATGAAGCGCGCAGCCGCTTGCCGAGAGGCAAGCGGCTGTTTTAGTTGATCGCAGAGTTCGACCATCCGGGGGAGATCAGCAATGCAGCAGCCGTCCATCCCGAGTTACAGTCTCAGCCAGCGTTTCCTCCACTGGGCGGTGGCGCTGCTGATCTTCTTCAATCTGCTGTTTCCCGACGGGATGAATATATGGCACCGGCTCGTTCGCAGGGGCGAGGTGCCGACGCCCGAGCAGATTGCCTCGGCCAATATCCATGCCTATGTCGGCATCGCCATTCTGCTGCTTGCCGTCCTCAGGCTCTGTCTGCGCTTTATGCAGGGTGCGCCGCCTGAGGCTTCGCAGGAGCCGGCGATCGTTCGTCTCGGGGCAAAACTCGCCCATGCCGGGCTTTATATCCTGCTCTTCGCGATGCCGCTTTCGGGCATCGCCGCTTACTATTTCGGCATCAATCCCGCCGGCTTCGTTCACGCGGATGTCTTGAAGGTCATTCTTTGGGGGCTGATCGCGGCCCACGTCGCAGGCGGGCTCGTCCATCAGTTCTATTATAAAAGCAATGTGCTGCGCCGCATGACGCTCGGCTGACCGACAACGAGTTCAGTTCACGGCGGTAACGGTGAAGCCCTGCTTGCGCAGCAATTCGATGACGCCGCCCTCGCCGGGCAGATGCAGGGCACCGACGGCCATGAAGACGTTTCCGTCGTCGAGAATGGGTGCGGCGCGTTCTGCCATGACCTTGTTTCGATCGAGGATGACCCGCTGTTCGAAGGCGGCATAGTCGCTGCTTTCGCCTTCGGTCTCCGGTGTCACGGTCTTCAGCATCGGCATGGTCAGGCCGATATCGCCGGAGAGGTAGAGATCGGTCATCGTTTCGACCACATCATTCATCTTGGCTCCGAGTTCCAGCGTCTCGATCAGCGACTTCATATGGAATTCGACCGGCAGATCAGCCATGGCCTGGATCTGCTCGGCAAGGGTTTCCAGCCCCTTGACCTCCTTGCCCTCGGCAACGGCGTCGGTGGCGATTTTCTGGTCGAGAAACTGCACGCCCCTGGCCTTGCGGGCGAGTTCGCAGGCCGGAAGGGCAACGGCGCTGGAGATCATCCATGGCCGCATGCGGGAGACGGCGCTGAGCGGGATGCCGCGCTGCTTGAGGCCGGCCTCCAGGCGCTTGTAGTCCTCGGCAGAGAGCAGCTTGTCGATCGTCGTGCCGTCGGTGAACATCGTCAGTTCCGGCCGCGCGAGCAGGGCGGCGGTTGCCTTTCGTTCATCGAGGATCTCGTCGGATTCGATGATGATCGTGTTGGCTGCGTCGTGGGCCGCCTGGGCGCGCGGCGGCAGGGCGAGCACACGGGGATCGGTCACATGCATGCTGCCGAGCAGCCATGAAGGGGCAAGTCCGGGCTTTTCGATCTTCCAGAAGATGCCCTTGCCGTTCGGCGTTGCTTCGGCTTCCTTGACCGCCTCGGCGTATCGGGCGGGGTCGCTCTGCTGCAAGTCGACCATCAGATTGCGGCCGGTGCAGGCAGTGTCTTCGGCCGCCGCCGGCCTTGCGGCGAGGAGGGCGACAAACAGAGCCGCAACAAGCAGCATGTGGAAGGCCGCAATCAGCCAGAGCAGCAGATTGCCGGGTGCTAAGAGGAAAAAAGCCCGGCGGCTGATTGAAGTCGTCATCATGGTATTCCCCACATGCCCTATCGCTTCTGCTCTACGCTCAGCTTGCGCATAATCCTTTAAGAGAATGCGTTAACGAAAAATTAGCGCGTCGATTCAGGCCGGATTCATGGGCGCTGAGCTTGTCGACAATATGGGATGCCCTCGTCACAAGCGCTGCGCATTCTGGACGAGATCCATCAAGCGCGCGGATGGGCTCGATCATACACCTCAAGCAACCGCGATGCATCGACGCCGGTATAGACCTGCGTTGTCGAAAGGCTGGCGTGGCCGAGCAGTTCCTGGATGGTGCGCAGATCGCCGCCGCCAGCAAGCAGATGGGTGGCGAAGGAGTGGCGGAGCGCATGCGGCGTCGCCGTCTCCGGCAGGCCGAAGGCGCCGCGCAGCTTCTGCATGGCGCGCTGGATGATCGCCGCCTGCAGCTTGCCGCCGCGGGCGCCGCGAAACAGCGGCTCACCGCTTTCGAGATAATAGGGACAGAGGGCGCGATATTTTTCGACCGCATCGAAAACGACGGGCAGAAGCGGCACCAGCCGTGTCCTGTTGCCTTTGCCGGTGATGCGCAGCGCTGTGGCGCCCTTCGGCAGGTCGGCGGGAACGAGACCCAGCGCTTCGGAAATGCGCAGGCCACAGCCGTAGAGCAGAGTCATGACAGCCGCATCGCGCGCGGCGATCCAGGGTTCGTCATGCAGTTGGGCTTCATCGCTGACGATGGTGATCGCTTGCGTATCCGACAGGGGTTTGGGCAGCGACTTCGGCTGTTTCGGCGAACGGATCGCACCGGCGCCGGCGGCATTGACCAAGCCCTTCTTTTCCAGGTGACGCAACAGCGAACGAAGGCCGGCGAGATTGCGGCCGAGCGAACGGGCGCCGGAGCCTTGCCTGCGCCGGGCAGCCAGGAAGGCGCGGAAATCGGCGGGACGCAATTCCCTGATGTCGGCGAGGGTCGCCGGGCCGGCAAGATGACCGGTCAGGAAGGTCAGAAACTGGCGGGTGTCGCGCTCATATGCATCGAGCGTATGCTCGGAAAGGCGGCGTTCACGAGCGAGGTTTTCGAGCCACGCAGCGCGTTCCGCCATCAGGCGCGGGTCGGCGATTACAAGCAGTTCATTCACGTTGCTGGCCTTGAATTTGCCTTCAAGTCCGCCAATTTGAAGCAGGAACGGTTATGGAATTGCTAATGCCGGCCAAGCCTTTGTCATCCTTCGATCATATTGTACTGCGATAGCTTACAGCCCATAGACAGGATCTTTCATGGCACGGCGCGATTCCATGACGGCTTTCGGACAACTCGCGGAAGCGATCGCTCTCGTTTCACAGGGAAAGCCCGGTCACATCGTCGACACGCTGATTGCCGAACGCGGCCAGAGGATCGTGAAACATCCGCTCTGGCCGGTCATGCGACCGTTCGTATACACGCTTCTGCGCTACAACAAGGCGATCGAATTCGCCAACGCGGTGGCCAAGATGCCGGGGTTCCAGTCGTTCGAATATCTGAGCGACGTGCTGAAGCTCGACATCGGCGTCGCCAATGGCGAACGCATTCCTGATAGCGGCGGCTTCATCCTCGTCAGCAATCACCCCACAGGCATTGCCGACGGCGTAGCCGTTTTCGACCTCCTGAAAACGCGCCGACCCGATATGATGTTCTTTGCCAATCGCGATGCGATCCGCGTCAACCCGCGTTTTGCCGAGATGGTCATCCCCGTCGAATGGCGGGAGGAGCACAAGAGCAAGCTCAAGGCGCGCGAGACGCTCCAATTGACGAACCACGCAGTACGGGAAGGCAAGGCGACGGTGCTCTTTCCATCGGGCCGCATCGCCTATTGGGCCAATGGCCGGCTCAATGAACGCCCCTGGAAGACGTCGGCGGTCGGGCTGGCGCGCAAATACAATCTGCCGATTCTCCCCGTCCACATGACGGCGCGCAATTCCGGCCTGTTCTACTGGCTGGCAAAGTGGTCGACGGAGCTTCGCGACATGACGGTTTTCCACGAACTCTTGAACAAACGCGGCGACCGTTTCGATTTCGTGATCGGCAATCTCATTCCCGCCGAACATCTCGACGGCGATGTCAACGAGGTGACGAAGGCGCTGGAGAAACATACGGTCCACGACATGGCCCGCGATGGGGACGCGACCTTCGTGCCGGTCGGCGGGCCGGCTGCGGCGATGCCGTGCGAGATGTCGGTTCTGGCCGTCTAGAATCGTGACGATCGATATTCGCATCTTCCATGATGGGTTGCCGGAGGCAATGGCGGGGCTTGCGCACCAAGCCCAACAGGAAGGCCATCTCCATATCGGCCGGCTTATCGATGACTGGGCAGCTGGCGACATCCGCTTCACGCGTGACGGCGAAAGGCTGCTCGGCGCTTTTGAGGGCGAAACACTCGTTGCTGTCGGAGGCGTGACCATCGAACCCGCCCGGCCGGAAGCGCTGCGGATGCGGCGTTTCTACGTTAGCCCCGCAATGCGCGGTCGCGGCGTCGGGCGGATGCTTGCTCTGGCGCTTCTGGATCACGCGCGGCGCTTCTGCCGCTGTGTCACTGTCCATGCGGGAAATGATGGTGCGATGAGGTTTTGGGAGTCGCTCGAGTTTCGTCCCCTTGACCAGGATGGCTATACCCTTGTCCTAGACCTGCGCGGTTGAGGCGAGACCGCACACCATTATGCGCCGATCTCCTGGAGGCGGACGGCCTGGCGGGCCAAGAGCCGCTCGACATCGGCAATGTCGAGCGCCGAAAGCCTGGGCCCCGGCTTGCGCAAGGCGGCGGATTTGATCACGCCGCGCTTGGCAAGCACGTATTTGCGGCAGGCAAGACCGACGCCCTGCTGCTGTTCATAGCGAGCGAGCGGCAGATAGGCATCGAAGATTTCGTGGGCGCGCTCGGGATTGCCGGCGCTATAGGCTTCGACGACGCCGACCATCATCTCGGGATAACAGAAGCCGGTCATGGCGCCGTCGGCGCCGCGGCCCATCTCCTCCGGCAGGAAAAGCCCGCCATTGCCGCAGAGGATGGAGATGCGCCGCATGCCGCCCTTGTCGCTGGCTGCGCGAAGCGCGGTGATTTTCGACAGGCCCGGCCAATCCTCGTGTTTAAGCATGACGCAATTCGGCACCTCTCTGACGATGCGCTCGATGACCGCGGGTGCGATCGTCACATTGGTGGTAAGCGGATAGTCCTGCAGCGCGAAAGGCGTATCACCCAGGGTTTCACCAACCGACTGGTAGAAGGCGAAGACCTGATCGTCGGTCCTGATGGTCCAGGGCGGCGCAACCATGACGCCGGCGGCACCTTCGCCCATGACGACCTTGGCGAGCTCGCTCATCGGGGCAAGCCCGGGCGCCGACACGCCGACGACCACCGGCAGGCGTCCGTCAAGGCGCTTCAGTACACGCTCGACCACGATCCGCGATTCCTCGGCGGTCAGCTTCGGAGCCTCGCCGAGCTGGCCGAGCACCGTCAGGCCGGTGACGCCGGCGCCTTCATAAAACTCGACCATGCTGTCGATGCTTTGGAGATCAAGCGTGCCGTCGTCGGCAAAGGGAGTTACAGCGATAACGTAGACGCCTTTGGCATTCTCGCTCAGTCTGGCCATTCATGCTCTCCGATTCAGCTGTCGAACAATCTTCCGGCAAACTAGGCGGCCAATTGCTTGCCCGGCAACCTTTTCGTCAAGGCGCGGTTCATCTTGGCGAGCCTTCGTTATCCACATTGTCGCCAGTCGAGCCATCTCTTCTTTGCGGTTCCAATTCCATCGATTTGCGGGCATGGTCTCGCGCGATGAGCATAGATTCGTCCGATCTCTTTGGCACGCTTTTCGAAGCACCGCCCGTGAACCGAACGGTGCCGGTGCTGGTGCCGATGCCGGCGCCGAAACCCTATTCCTACTCGGTGCCGGAGGGCATGGCGGTCGAGCCCGGCTCGGTCGTGCAGGTACCGCTCGGGCCGCGGCAGGTGATCGGCGTCGTCTGGGACGGCGGCGAAGATGGCGTCGATCCGAAGAAGCTGCGGCCGATCAGCCATGTCTTCGATTGCCCGCCGCTTTCCAAGGAGATGCGGGATTTCATCGATTGGGTGGCGAGCTACACGCTCTCCCCGCCCGGCCTCGTGGCACGCATGGCGCTCAGGGCGCCGAATGCCTTCGAGCCTGAGCCGATGGTGGAGGGGCTGAAATTCGTCGGCGGCGAACCTGAGCGGATGACACCGGCGCGTGCTCGCGTGCTTGCGGCCGCTTTCGACGGCCTGTCATGGACGCGCAGCGGTCTGGCGCATGCGGCCGGCGTTTCGACGAGCGTCGTCGATGGGCTGATCACGCTCGGCATTTTCGAGACGGTGTTCCTGCCGCCGCCGCCCGTTGTGGCGATGCCGGATCCCGGCTTTGCCGCCGCACGCCTCGAAGGGCCGCAGAAAGAGGCGGCGGCGGAGATCGTCTCCGACGTCCGCAGGGGCGAATTTTCGGTGTCGCTGATCGACGGGGTGACCGGCTCCGGCAAGACCGAAGTCTATTTCGAGGCGATCGCCGAGACGCTGAAGCGCGGCAGGCAAGTGCTGATCTTGCTGCCGGAGATCGCGCTGACGGCGAGTTTCCTCGAGCGTTTTCAGGATCGCTTCGGGGCAAAGCCGGCCGAATGGCATTCCGACCTCGCCCCGCGCATGCGCGAAAAGGTCTGGCGCCAGGCGGTGACCGGGGAAGTGCGGGTCGTGGCCGGCGCCCGATCGGCGCTCTTCCTGCCTTTCGAAGACCTTGGTCTCATCATCGTCGACGAGGAGCATGATCCTGCCTACAAGCAGGAAGATCGGGTCTTCTATAATGCCCGCGACATGGCCGTGGTGCGCGGCCGCATCGGTGATTTTCCCGTCATCCTGGTGTCGGCGACGCCGTCGGTCGAAAGCCAGGTCAACGGGCAGAACGGCCGCTACAGCACCGTCCACCTGCCCACGCGTTTCGGCGACGCGGCGCTGCCCGATCTGCATCTCATCGATATGCGCAGGCACGCGCCGGAGCGCGGTGGCTTCCTGTCGCCGGTGCTGATCCGGGCGATCGGCAAGACCGTGGAGAGGCGCGAACAGGCGCTGCTTTTTCTCAATCGGCGCGGTTATGCACCGCTGACGCTCTGCCGGGTCTGCGGTCACCGCTTCCAATGCCCGCAATGTTCGAGCTGGCTGGTCGAGCATCGCTTCCGCAAGCAGCTGCAGTGCCATCAATGCGGCCATGCCGAGCGCACCCCGGAGGCCTGTCCGGAGTGCGGCACGCTCGACCATCTCGTCGCCTGCGGGCCTGGCGTCGAACGCATCGCCGAAGAGGTGGAGCGACATTTCCCAGAGGCGCGGACAATCGTTCTGTCCTCGGATATCATGGGCGGTGTGAAGCGGCTGCGGCTGGAGCTTGATGCAATCGCCAAGGGCGAGGCCGATATCGTCATCGGCACACAGCTCGTCGCCAAGGGGCATAATTTTCCGCTGATGACGCTGGTCGGCATCGTCGATGCCGATCTCGGCCTTGCCAATGGCGACCCGCGCGCGGCCGAGCGCACGTTTCAACTTCTGTCGCAGGTGACGGGCCGCGCCGGACGCACCGGTCTCAAAAGCCACGGGTTGCTGCAGACCTACCAGCCGCAGCATCCCGTGATGCAGGCGATTGTATCAGGCGATTCCGATGCCTTTTACGAGCGCGAGATCACCGAGCGCGAACGCGCCGCACTACCGCCTTTCGGCCGGCTGGCTTCGATCATCGTATCGGCAGAAACGCGCCACGACGCCGAGAACCATGCGCGCGGCATGCGCAACGCAGCGCCCCAGGTCTCCGGCATCTCAGTGCTCGGCCCGGCGGAAGCGCCCCTCGCCTTGGTGCGCGGCCGCCACCGCTTCCGCCTTTTGGTCCACGGACGGCGCAACTCCGACATCCAGGCGTTTTTGCGGGCGATGCTGTCGCAGTCGCCGAAGGAGCGCGGATCAGTGCAGGTGCAGCTCGACATCGATCCCCAGAGCTTTCTGTAGATCGTTCCGCACACTGCGTTTCCGGATGCGGCCGATCATGGCATAAACGCAGAATCAGCGGATGATTTGGGGTCGAGGCATGGAATTTGAGTTTCCCACGGAATTTGGCGAGCAGCTTGCCTTCGGCGCAGCCGCCTTCACGGCCATCGCCGGCTTCGTCATCATGTTTGCGCCCGGTCTTGCGATGAGGATCTTCGGCCTGGCGCCGCGCGGCGAGCGGCGTGAAGGTTTCAGCGAGGTCCGATCGACAGGCGGCTTCTATCTCGGTTTTGGTCTCGGTTCCGCCGTGCTGGCGCAGCCGCTGATTTATACGGCATTCGGCGCAGCGTTCGCCATGGCCGCGTTCGCCCGCATCGTCTCCATCCTGTCAGATAAGGGGAGTACTTATCTCAACTATTTACTTCTGGTTGTGCAAACAGTTATCGCGGCACTGCCGCTGCTGTATGTTTTCGGCTTCTTCCAAACATGATTTTCGCCGCCGGCGGCGGCTTGCGCGGCCCGCTTTCAGGCCATTGCGCAATTTTGCGAACAGAAATTCATGCGAAAGGCGTATTCGGGCATTACGCGTGTTGCGAGTCCGAACATCCTATGTTAGACGGACCCCGAATTTCGGAAGAAGCAAGAGGCTTCTCTTGTGATTTCTGGGGGAAATCAAAACGAATTCAAGATCATAGGTTCGGCGCCCGCCGAGAGCCGGATTTTGGATTGAAATCAGGGAAATTTGTGCCAGTGGCAGACACGTCCCAGCTTACTTCTGGTGTTGCCGAGCGCTATGCCTCGTCGCTTTTCGAGCTGACGCTCGAACACGGCGCCGTCGACAGCGTAGCCGCCGATCTTGACCGTTTCCAGGCGATGCTGGATGAGAGCGCTGAACTGAAGCGCTTCGTCGCAAGCCCGGTTTTCTCCGCTGAAGATCAGCTGAAGGCGATTGTCGCCATCAGCGAGAGAGCCGGCATCAGCGGCTTCTTCGCCAATTTTCTGAAGGTCGTGGCGCGCAACCGCCGCCTGTTTGCCCTGCCGGGGATGATCAGGGCCTTCCGCCTCATCGCGGCGAATAATCGCGGTGAAATCTCCGCCGAGGTCACCTCGGCGCATGCGCTCTCCCAAGCGCAGGAAACCGAATTGAAGGCGGCACTCAAGAGCGTCACCGGCAAAGACGTGACGATGGCCGTCACGGTTGATCCGTCAATTCTTGGTGGTCTGATCGTGAAGGTCGGGTCCCGTCAGATTGATACGTCTCTTCGTACCAAACTCTCTACCCTTAAGCTCGCATTGAAAGAGGTTGGCTGATGGATATCCGCGCCGCGGAAATTTCCGCAATTCTCAAAGACCAGATCAAAAATTTCGGCAAAGAGGCGGAAGTCTCGGAAGTCGGCCAGGTTCTCTCCGTCGGTGACGGTATCGCTCGCGTTTACGGGCTGGACAATGTCCAGGCTGGTGAAATGGTCGAGTTCCCCGGCGGCATCCGCGGCATGGCCCTGAACCTTGAATCCGACAATGTCGGCGTCGTTATTTTCGGTAACGACCGCGACATCAAGGAAGGCGACACTGTCAAGCGGACCGGTGCCATCGTCGACGTTCCCGTTGGTCCCGAACTGCTCGGCCGTGTCGTCGACGCGCTCGGCAACCCGATCGACGGTAAAGGCCCGATCAATGCGACGCGCCGTTCGCGCGTCGACATCAAGGCTCCCGGCATCATCCCGCGCAAGTCGGTCCATGAGCCGATGTCGACCGGCCTCAAGGCCATCGATGCGCTGATTCCGGTCGGCCGCGGCCAGCGCGAACTCGTCATCGGCGACCGCCAGACCGGCAAGACCGCCATCCTTCTCGATGCCTTCCTCAACCAGAAGGCCATTCACGACAATGGTCCGGAGGGCGAAAAGCTTTACTGCGTTTACGTCGCTATCGGCCAGAAGCGTTCGACCGTCGCCCAGTTCGTCAAGGTGCTCGAAGAGCGCGGCGCGCTGAAATACTCGATCATCGTCGCCGCCACCGCTTCCGACCCGGCGCCGATGCAGTACCTGGCCCCGTTTGCCGGCTGCGCCATGGGCGAATATTTCCGCGACAACGGCATGCATGCGCTGATTGGTTACGACGACCTGTCGAAGCAGGCCGTGTCCTACCGCCAGATGTCGCTGTTGCTGCGTCGCCCGCCGGGCCGCGAAGCCTATCCGGGCGATGTTTTCTATCTGCACTCTCGCCTGCTCGAGCGCGCTGCGAAGATGAACGACGACATGGGTGCCGGTTCGCTGACCGCTCTTCCGGTCATCGAAACGCAGGGCAACGACGTTTCGGCCTTCATTCCGACCAACGTGATCTCGATCACCGACGGCCAGATCTTCCTTGAAACCGACCTGTTCTACCAGGGTATCCGTCCTGCCGTGAACGTCGGCCTGTCGGTTTCCCGCGTCGGTTCCTCGGCTCAGATCAAGGCGATGAAGCAGGTCGCAGGCTCGATCAAGGGCGAGCTCGCCCAGTACCGCGAAATGGCCGCCTTCGCCCAGTTCGGTTCGGATCTTGACGCTGCGACGCAGCGCCTGCTGAACCGTGGCGCTCGCCTGACCGAGCTCCTGAAGCAGCCGCAGTTCTCGCCGCTGAAGACGGAAGAGCAGGTCGCTGTGATCTTCGCAGGCGTCAATGGTTACCTCGACAAGCTGCCGGTCGCATCGGTCGGCAAGTTCGAACAGGGCCTGTTGTCCTATCTGCGTTCGGAAGGCTCCGCCATCCTCGACGCAATCCGCACGGAAAAGGCTATCAGCGACGACACCAGGGGCAAGCTCACCGCTGCTCTCGACAGCTTCGCCAAGTCTTTCCAGTAATCGGGCCAGGTTAGGACGGATAACGGATGCCTTCACTTAAGGATCTGAAAAATCGGATCGCCTCCGTCAAGGCGACGCAGAAGATCACCAAGGCGATGAAGATGGTCGCCGCGGCGAAGCTTCGGCGTGCGCAGGAGGCGGCCGAGGCCGCCCGGCCTTACTCGCAGCGTATGAACGCGGTCCTTGCGAATATCGCCAAGGCCGTTACCGATGCGGACGGGGCGCCGGTCTTGATGACCGGCACCGGCGAGGACCAGGTGCACCTGCTCGTGGTCTGCACGGCCGAACGCGGCCTGTGCGGCGGTTTCAACTCGCAGATTGCCCGCTTCGCCCGCGACCATGTCCGCAAATTGGTCGCCGAAGGCAAGACGGTGAAGATCTTCACGATCGGCAAGAAGGGTTATGACATTCTGCGCCGCGAATTCGCGTCACTGATTGTCGAGCGCAAGGAATTGCGCGAGGTCAAGAAGATCGGTTTCGAGAATGCCGACCAGATCGGCAAGCGCATCATCGAGATGTTCGAGGCCGGCGAATTCGACGTCTGCACGCTGTTCTATTCCGAGTTCAAGTCGGTGATAAGCCAGGTTCCGACCGCGCAGCAGCTCATCCCCGCCAAGGCCCCGGAAGCCGTCGTCGAGGATGAGGAGCATGCTGGCGCCGTCTACGAATACGAGCCGGATCCGGCGTCGATCCTCGACGATCTGATCCCGCGCAACATCTCGGTCCAGATCTTCCGCGCTCTCCTCGAGAATGTCGCGGGCGAAATGGGCGCCAAGATGAGCGCCATGGACAATGCGACGCGCAATGCTGGTGAGATGATCAACAAGCTGACGCTGAGCTACAACCGCCAGCGTCAGGCGCAGATCACCAAGGAACTGATTGAAATCATTTCGGGCGCGGAAGCGCTCTGAGTTAGGAAAAGAGGGTAAGAAAATGGCTGAGGCAGCTACCCGTTCTGTCGGCAAAGTCACCCAGGTTATCGGCGCCGTCGTCGACGTCGCTTTCGAAGGCGAACTGCCGGCGATCCTGAACGCGCTCGAAACCGATAACAACGGCAACCGCCTTGTTCTCGAAGTCGCTCAGCATCTGGGCGAAAACGAAGTCCGTACCATCGCCATGGACTCGAGCGAGGGTCTCGTCCGCGGCCAGCAGGTCGTCGATACCGGTGCCCCGATCTCGGTTCCTGTCGGCGATGAGACGCTTGGCCGCATTATGAACGTCATCGGCGAACCGGTCGACGAAGCAGGCCCGCTCAACACCGCCCACAAGCGCGCCATCCACCAGGACGCGCCGGCTTACGTCGAGCAGTCGACGGAAGCGCAGATCCTCGTTACCGGCATCAAGGTCGTCGACCTTCTCGCCCCTTACGCAAAGGGCGGCAAGATCGGCCTGTTCGGCGGCGCCGGCGTCGGCAAGACGGTTCTCATCATGGAACTGATCAACAACGTCGCCAAGGCGCACGGTGGTTACTCGGTCTTCGCAGGCGTGGGTGAGCGTACCCGCGAAGGCAACGACCTCTACCACGAAATGATCGAATCAGGCGTCAACAAGCATGGCGGTGGCGAGGGCTCGAAGGCTGCGCTCGTTTACGGCCAGATGAACGAACCGCCGGGCGCGCGTGCTCGCGTCGCTCTGACCGGTCTGACCGTCGCAGAACATTTCCGCGACCAGGGCCAGGACGTTCTGTTCTTCGTCGACAACATCTTCCGTTTCACGCAGGCGGGTTCCGAAGTGTCGGCTCTGCTCGGCCGTATTCCTTCGGCCGTGGGTTATCAGCCGACGCTCGCAACCGACATGGGTCAGATGCAGGAACGCATCACCACCACGACCACGGGCTCGATCACCTCGGTCCAGGCCATCTACGTTCCGGCCGACGACTTGACCGACCCGGCGCCGGCGACCTCGTTCGCCCACCTTGACGCAACGACGGTTCTGTCGCGTTCGATTGCTGAAAAGGGCATCTACCCGGCCGTCGACCCGCTCGACTCCACCTCGCGCATGCTCGACCCGTTGGTCGTCGGCGAAGAGCATTACGAAGTCGCCCGTAAGGTCCAGTCGACGCTGCAGCGATACAAGGCCCTGCAGGACATCATCGCCATTCTGGGCATGGATGAACTGTCCGAAGAGGACAAGGTTGCCGTCGCCCGTGCCCGCAAGATCGAGCGCTTCCTGTCGCAGCCGTTCTTCGTTGCCGAAGTCTTCACCGGCTCGCCGGGCAAGCTCGTTGCTCTCGAAGACACGATCAAGGGCTTCAAGGGCCTCGTTAACGGCGAATACGACAATCTGCCGGAAGCCGCCTTCTATATGGTCGGCTCGATCGATGAAGCCGTCGAGAAGGCCAAGAAGCTCGCCGCCGCTTGATGAGCGACGCTCAGGACGAGATATTCTGCTGCGACTCCCTCAAGCGAGTCGTGGCGGAGCTGCCAGAGCCGGCCGCGCCGACCGTCTACCGCGCCGATAACGGCGTGACGATGATGGTTGTCGGGCTGGTTCAGACCGAGGAAGGCCTCGGATATCTCGATCAGGCGATACTGCACTGCCCGTTCTGCGGGACCAAATTGCAAGCTGCAAAAGCCATAGCCGAGAAGGTAAGTCACTGATGGCTGACAATTTCAACTTTGAGCTCGTTTCGCCGGAGCGCCTGCTGCTGTCGGAGATGGTGACCGAAGTCGTCATTCCCGCAACCGAAGGCGAGATGACGGTTATGGCGCATCATGCGCCGACCATGACAACGATCAAGCCGGGTATCGTGAGCGTCCGCTCCGGCTCCGGCAGAAAGCAGGACTATGTGGTGTTCGGTGGTTTTGCCGATATCCTGCCGACAGGCTGCACATTGCTTGCCGAGTCCGCCGTTCCGGTTGAAGAGCTCAACAAGGATGAGCTGACCCGCCGCATCGAAGCTGCCAAGAAGGAACTCGAGGATGCCGTGCATCATGAGCACAAGTCCAAGCTTGAGCACTTCATCCTGGAACTGACGCATCTTAGCGGCATCGTCCAGCAGGATTGATCACAGCGACAGCATCAATGAAAGGCGGCCGCGAGGCCGCTTTTCTTGTTTCTGCCGTCTTTGAGCCCGACGATCGAAGCGCATCAACGAAAGTGAAGAGAGAGCAGGCGATCAAAGCCGCTTTTGCCGGTTTACGACGGTGAGGCGACACTTGCAGTGCCGCGCGACTTCAAAGCGCGCGCAAAAGCGCTGCGGCCCTTGATACGCCTATCGTGCTTTCCTTGTTTTACGACTGCATCTTCGTGGCCGCACATTGTGCGCGCGAGGCTTGGAACCGGGCAGACTCTCATTAGAAGCCGGTACCGCCGCGTAGCTCGATGACCAGCGTCTTGAACAGGATTTTCAGGTCGAGCAGCAGGCTGAAATTCCTGACGTAATAGATATCGCAGGCGATCCGGGCCCGGGCTTGCAGCGGCCGTGCCGTCGGTCCGCGCCAGCCCCGTGTCTGCGCGAGGCCGGTGATGCCGGGGCGCATGACGTGGCGATGGTGGTAGTTCGGCACCAATTCTTCGTAAAGCCTGCCGGCTGCGCGCATGTTGATGGCATGGCAGCGCGGACCGACCAGGGACATGTCGCCCCTGAGGACGTTCAGAAGTTGCGGCAGCTCGTCAATGTTTGTCCTGCGGAGCAGAGCGCCGATGCCGGTCACCCGCCTGTCGCCCTTGACGGTCTGCTGGATGCCGCTGGGATCGCAAGCGTCGGTGTGCATCGAGCGGAACTTGAAGACGGTGATCTTTCGGCCGTTCAGGCCCCAACGGATCTGACGGAAGAATACGGGGCCGCCATCGTCGAGTTTGATGAAAATAGCGATTGCCAGGAAAAGCGGCGCCAGCACGAGGAGAGCGCTGGCCGCGATGACGATGTCGATCAGCCGCTTTACGGCCAATCGCAGAGCCGCCTTGCCTTCGACACCAGAAAAGCTGTCCGGCTGGCGAATGTTGGAGTTCGCTACAACCAGAGTCCGGATTTTGTTCTGACGCTGAGACGAATCGAAGCGTGAACTTATCTTCGAAGTAAAAGCATTCATTACTCAAAGCCCAGAAGTTTAGATGCGATACTGAACTGCGGGGAGACAGATACATGCTTACGTATGGTTTGTCATCGTTATAAATAAGAAATCGGTAAGCATAAAGACGCCAAAAATGGGAGTATTTCGCGTTAACCTTAATGCCTCTAGTTGAGTGGCGTTCGAAATTATACTTCTAAAGGAGTAGCCCGATCAGGCGGCGCGATGTGAGGTGATTGCCGAAATCGATTACCGGTCGTTCCAACAGATAATAACTGAGGCTTGCCACCAGAAAAACGAGCGCCGCCGTCAGTGTGCAGGATTGCAGCCAACCGGTGACCACGTTCTCCGAGGAGGCCCCGAACGAGCCGGGGTCGAGTCTCTGGATCAATGTCAGGATGATCTCCTGCCAGATGTAAATGCCGAAGGAGATCTTGGCGACGTAGCGGACAGGAGCGTTATCAAGCAGCCTGCCCAGGCCCTGGGCACGGCTGAGCGAAACGAGCGCTGTTGCGACCGCCAGTGGAAAGACTGGAAATCCATAGGGGATGTCAAGCCAGCCGTAACCTTCGGCCGAGCCGCCAGGTGATATGAGGAGGCGGTAAGCGGCAACCGAAAGGGCCAGGAGTGCCGCGGCGTCGAACCAGGAAGAGCGCCTTGCGGACAACATCACTTCGATGCCAGCGGCAAAGGCACCGAGCGCGAAGACGGCAAAGAAACCGATCGGATTATAGTTGGGCATCCATTCCTTCGCCCCGCCCTGCAGGCCATATGCCCAGCCGCGCCCAATATCGTCGAGCGCAAAGAGCCTCAGGATTACCAGATGGGCAAGAAGGACGACGGCAATGACGCAGAGCCATACGGCGCGGGCGAAGAACGGACGTTGCCGCAGCAGGGGCAAGCGAAACAGCAGGAAAAAGGCGGCCGGCAGGAGCACATAGCTGGTGACCTCGAAGGGAATGGACCAGAGCGGCCCATCGGCTTCGACGGGAAAGAACGTGCGCCAATGCCACTGGCTCATGAACAGCAGCCCCGAGACATAGCGGACGACGAGCTCCGGCGTCAGCGGCAGGGCAAGCAGCGTCAGGCTGAGGATAAAGCCGACGCTGGCGGCGAACCAGAAGCCCGGAGTGATGCGCGCCAACCTGCGGATGGCGTAGTGCCCGAGGCTCGGCATGGCGCCGCCGGCGTCGAGAGCGTGCCAGAAAGGGCGGGCAAGCAGAAAGCCGCTGAGCACGAAGAAGATGGCGACGCCGAAATTGCCGAAGCGGAGGACGTTGGCCGTCGGCGCCAATTCATCCGGAATTCTGCGCATATCCAGCCGGAGCGCGAGATGATGCGCGAGCACCAACAAGCACGCCATCGCGCGCAGAAAGTCGGCTCCGACCAGTCTGTCCTGTGCTCGCATGTCGTTCCCGCCCCGCTCGATTCGGCTCAAACCGCCCAAGCTCAAAGCATTGCCGCGGAAGGCCGCGTCGGCAAGGGCGGGTCGGGATCAGCCGAGGAGTTCGTTGGTGTAATAGGTGGAAAAGTCCGGCTTCTCCCTGAGCACGACCCCATTCGCATCAACCAGGATGCCGTTCTCAAGCAGGAAGCCGCCGATGGCATCGGCCTTTGCCGGGTCAAGGGTGCCGATCACGCCGGCCTCGGATCTCAGGAAGTGGCCCTCGATCAATGCCTTCTGGGAAGCCTTTACCAGTTCCGTGTTCATCAGTGCGCCGTTGCTTCCCGATATCAGCAGTTCGCAGGCTTCGTCGGGATGGTCGATGGAGTAGACATAGCCTTGACGTGTGGCCTGGATGAAGGCGCGAGCGTGTTCTCGAGTGGCCGAGAGATAGGCGTCGCTGGAAACGATGACCGTCGTCTGCTCGTCGGGAATGCCGTAATCGGAATAGTGGAAGCGGCTGATCTTCCGCTTCTCCAGCTCGGCGGCGATGCCTTCCCAGGTGTAGATCTCCAGCGTGAAGTCAATCGAGCCATTGTCCAGCGCCTCATAGGCGGAGGTGCCAAGGGTGACGGTCTTGACGTCGCCCTTGCCGCCGTCATTGCGGATCATCGCTGAGACCAGCGCGCTTTCCCAGGTGCCGCCGAAGCCGCCATAGGTCTTGCCGTCGAGATCTCTGGGACTCTTGATGTCGTCGCGCCCGCCCTTGAAGATCAGGCGTGCGGTTTCCGTCTGGACGACGCCGTAGACCATCTTCACGTCACCGCCGCCAGCGCGCTGCGTGAGAGCCTCGATCTCGCTGCTGATGCCGAAGTCGGCGACCCCGTTCGACACCAGCGTGCCGGCGCTGGTGTCGGTAAAGGGCAGAATCTCAACATCGAGGCCGGCGGCCGTGTAGAAGCCTTTCGCCTTGGCGACATAGATGCCGATGTGGTTGGTGTTGGGCGTCCAGTCGAGCGCGATACGAACCTTTGCGGGCGCCGATTGAGCGAAGGCGGCGCGGCCGGCGAGGCTTGTTGCGATAGCGGCGAGGATCGTCTGTCGACGGGTGAGAAGCAGCATGGTGACCTCCTCAGGTCTATTAGAGCAGGATCCCGAAAAGTGTGAGCGGTTTTCGGACGACATCGTGCTCTAACTCTTTAAATTGGAACAGGATTCAGATTGCAGGCCGACCGGCCTGAAATCATCCTGTTCTTGCGGATGAAGCAGGGTTTGCAGGATTTCAGTCTCGATTGCCTGGGCCGCGGGCGAACCGAGATCAGCGATGCTTCTCGGGCGGGGCAGGGAAACGCGGAATTCGCGGATGACGCGGGCCGGGCGGGCAGACAGCACGTAGATCCGGTCGGAGAGGAAAACGGCCTCGCGAACATCGTGGGTTATCAGCAGCGCCGTCCAGCGATGTTCGGTCCACATGTCTTGCAGCCACTCCTGGATCTGGATGCGAGTCAGCGCATCGAGCGCGCCGAAGGGCTCGTCGAGCAGCAGCATGTCCTGCTTCTGGATGACGGTGCGCAGCAGTGCAGCACGCTGGCGCATGCCGCCGGAAAGAGAGGCGGGGTAGTGATGCTCGAAGCCGGCCAGGCCAAACCGCTCGAAGAGGGGCGCGACAGCGGCGCGGGCGGCCCGCCGATTCATGCCCCTCACTTCCAGGCCGAGCACGGCATTGTCGATGATCCGGCGCCAGGGCATCAGCGCATCGCGTTGCGGCATGAAGGCAAAGGAATGCGGCGTCTGTTCCAGCGCCGCACCGTTGAAAAGCATGTTGCCGGAATCCGGCCGCAGCGCCTGAGTCAGCAGTCTCAGCACGGTCGATTTTCCCGAGCCGGATGGGCCGACGATCGAGACGAACTCGCCGTTTGCGACCGCGAGCGAAATGTCGTCCAGGACCTTCATGCCGTCGAAGGACTTCGAGATGTTGCGCAGCTCAAGCATCTGACCGGTCATCGGCGCCGTTCCTTGGATGGCTGCCAGGGCATGACGAAACGCTGGATAACCACCGTCAGCGCGAAGAGGCAGAGCGTCAACACAGCGCTGACGATCACGGCGGCGAGCACGAGATCGGGACGGAAATTGTTCTTGGCGTTGAGGATATAAATGCCGAGGCCGCTTGCAGCGCCGGCATATTCGGCAAAGATCGCGCCGACGACGGCATAGGTGATCGAGATTCGAAGGCCGGCGAAGAAATAGGGCAGCGACGAGGGAAGCCGCGCCAGGCGGAAAATGCGCCAGCGACTCGCTTTCATCGAATTCAAGAGCTCGGCGATGTCGCGATCGGTCGCCTCATAACCCTGAAGCAGGGCAACGAGCAGCGGAAAGAAAGTGACGAGCGCCACCAGCAATATCTTCGGCAAAAGGCCGAAACCGAACCAGAGAACGACGAGGGGTGCGATCGCCACCAGCGGCAGAGTCTGGCTGGCGATGAAGATCGGCAGCAGTGCCCGACGCATGAAGGGCATGAAATCCATCAGGATCGAAGAGGCGAAGGCGAAGGCGAGCGACAGGGCGAAGCCGCCGAGTGTCGCGCCGAGCGTCGGCCAGGTGTTTGATATCAGCCCCTCTCGGTTCAGCCAGCCCTGGATAAGAATACGCGAAGGCGCCGGCAGAATGGACGGTTTGATGCCGGAAAGATCCACATAGAGTTCCCATGCCGCCAGAAAGGCAAAGCCTGCGAGCAAGGCGGGCATTGCCCGGTACACGGCGAGACAGAGCGTCGCAAGGCGCGAATCCGATGGTCGTGGCGATGTCATCGGCGTTCGATTTCAGGCTTTCGTCTGGCCGTTAGCGCAAACCTGTCGAGGACATCGGTCTCGATGCGCAGCCTACCGCGATTGGGGGCGGTTGCCTTGACGGCATCGAGAGGGATGCCGGCGGAATTGCCGGACGTCGGGTAGAGTGACACTTGCGCGCCGGAACACATTTGGACCTCGCTCCGCTGGCATTACCCAGATCAGCTTAGAAGGGTCCGGAGGCTTGCGCCTCGCATCTCAGCCCCGGCGATACAGAGCTCCCCTGTCATTCGGCGAAAACTATCATCGGGGTTTTGTTGCCGCAACCGCAAAATTACAAACCCGTCCGGCCGGCCGGGACGGGGCGCAGATGAAAAAACACCCGGACGAGGTCCTGTCCGGGTGTTTTCCGAGGTTCCGTACCTGCCGGGAACGGAACCCGAGCGCTCGCCTCTCGGGCGGCTGTATCGGCAGGGGCGATCGGTACCAGGGCGGACAAGCGCCGATGCCATCATTTCAGCTTCGTATCGACCAGATGATCTCGCTGTCGCTCCTTCCTGCGCCCTCGCGCTTTACGGCCGGGGGAGCAGGGGTTATAAAACCTCAACTAATATTGAGGTCAATGGGCGATGAATAGGATTTCTGCGACGCCGCTCGGCAGGCTTCTGACAGTCGGCGAAGTGGCGCAACGCAGTGGTCTTGCCGTCTCGGCACTGCATTTCTACGAAGCCAAGGGGCTGATTTCGAGTATCCGCACGCGCGGCAATCAGCGGCGATACGGACGCGATGTGCTTCGCCGGCTCGGCATCATCAAGGTGGCGCAACGTGTTGGCATACCGCTTTCGGAAATCCAGACGGCATTTGCCTCCCTGCCGCAGGGACGCACGCCGACGGTTGCCGACTGGCAGACGCTGTCGGCGCGCTGGAAGGATGAACTCGACGCGCGAATCAGGCGGCTGAGCCTGCTGCGAGACCGCCTGACCGGCTGCATCGGCTGCGGCTGCCTGTCGATCGAAAGCTGTCCGTTGCGCAATCCCTTCGATCGGCTCGGCGAGGAGGGGCCAGGCGCACGGCTGCTGGAGACCGAAATCGACATATGAGCTTTCAGGGAAAAGCTTGTCTTATGATTTCCACGCTTTTTGTTGAGATAAAGAAGCGCCGGAGAGGACGGCCATCCTTCTCCGGCGATGGGGGACGGATCGTGAAATGGCAGGTCGACGTTCTTGCGAATGCCGGGCCGAGCTAGAGTTTGATCGCCCCCATCTT